>JBGSTX010000330.1:0-8887 GCA_041736305.1 Oligoflexus sp.
TCGCCGATGTTATGGAGCGGTTTACTTGCAAGCAGCACTGGCCTAAACCCCTTACACCTGTTTAACCACTTGCCGTAGAGCCCAGGACTGGAGAAGCATCCGGGGATACCTATCTGATTCGCTCCTAACGTAGCTCCACCGAGGTTAAATCCGGCTTCGCTCGGGCTGGTAAACGTAAGGCATTTTTGGACCTATTCCTAGAATGCCTGCCTCTTTAGAGGCGGGTAGTTTACACCGATGCCTCCAGCCTTTGGCAAATTTTGTAAAAATTGTCGTTTTGATTCTAACTTGGGAACATTTCCCTTTGCCCCAGCTGAGCAAAGAGTGTTCCAAGTTATTCAGATTAAAAATTTGGCTTTTATGGCTGAGAAAGGCTCAAAGGGTATGCCTCGAGCCTTCATACCGGCCCGATTTTGACCAACATTGTCGCACTGACCGTCTTTATATTACGTCAGTGTCCGTTTTACCTGTAGGTTCTCATCTACAGATTCACGCCGATCTTTCTTGAAATCTGGAGCAGCAAACTGAAGGCGTGGTATCCGCTTCAACAGATAAAATGACATGAAAGCAACCAGGCCTCCATAAATAAATCCTGCAATTACATCACTTGGATAGTGCACGCCAAGATATACTCGAGAAAACCCGATCGTTAAACAACAACCGAGAGCCAATGCGCCTTGACGGGGACCGTGAAATAGAAACCAAAGACCAGCAAATACTGCTGCATTTGCTGCATGATTGGACGGAAATCCAACCATTCCAGCGCAGCCCTCGATAGCTCGCACAAACTCTTCTGTTTTACAGGGGCGTAAACGACCAATCCCCCATTTGAGTACGTGATAGCCAAACAAATCTGTCAGACCAATTGTTATCCCAATCCAAGCCAATTGAACGGCTTGAATAGCGGATCTCTTGCGCCAAGCCAGGAAGGCAAAGACAAGAAAGACTAGAATCCAAGGCCATTCTTTAGACCAAAGGCTCATAATGACATCGTTCCACGGATGGGTAAGACGTCTGTTTACGAAAAAAAGGAGCTGATAGTCCAAAGCAAGAATCTGCTCCAATCGCTCATTCCTAAAATCATAAGAAAAAGATTAAAATTAAATTGACCAGCCAGCCAGCCCATGTTAGAACTGTACCATATCATAAAAAATAAAAACTAAACATGTCTGGCGGAAAACGGGGAAGGACTCGCACCTGAGGCCGAGGGGGAGGGTGCGATCGGTGGGTTGAAGCTGCCTACCAGTCGAATTCACGAAGAATCGATTCGGATTCCTTAATTTTGCCTCGATAGTCCACCTGAACGGGTTCTTCAGCCCGTTCGAGTGGAAGACTTGGTCGATCGAAAGATACTCGCGGAACCAGGTAGCGCCCATGGACGGCGACTTGTTCAAAAACCATGCGTGAGTTCTTTTTTGCAGGAGCGGGACGGGTAGGTCTCGCAAGCTCTTTTAGCCCACCAAGCTTGCCCGTGAATGGGATTGGATCACGCATCAAGTCCGTATCCTCTCCCTTCGAGGCATTCGCAGCTTTGATTTCCACTGGCGCATAGGGTTCTTTCTTTTCGAGGTGATAGCTTCGTTGACCCACAGGAGGTCTCTGCTCAGCTTTGGCTGAGAAAGGCCTGGCTAAAACCGTTGCAGAACATAAAAATAATGCCAGTTGAATCCGGGCCATACACATCTCCTGAAGCCTGCGGGTGACTTCTCTCCATCGGATGCCTCTGTCAAAACTTGAGACACTCAGGTTTTCAAAGTTTTCTACCGATAGTCTCCTCTAGCCCCATTTGGGCTTGAGAAGGTGATTATGGGTTTAGCTTATTTGCTGATAGAACGGGGGGCCAATGCCGGAAGTCGCATTGAACTTAAGCAATTCCCTGTATCTGTCGGGCGTGACCCGTCCAGCGATATTGTACTCCACGACAATGAAGCATCTCGCTTTCACTTGAGAATCAAGAAACGCGAACGTTTATTTATCCTCGAAGACTTGGAATCCCGAAATGGAACTTATATCAACGGTGACCGAGTCGTAAATTCGACACTTTCCTCTGGTGATCGCATTTTGGTCGGCAGTACTGAGCTGGTGTTTGTGGCTCCTGAAGGAGTCATTCACATTGCCAACGACCTGAAGCATTTCGATATGCACCTCGATGAACCTATAGGTATTCGAGGCCCCATCGAGATGGATCAACCTCATCGACACCAATTGCGCCGTGCTATTCGCCTGGATCCGATAGCAATGGCGAACAACATCATGAGCCAAGGTAGCGCCGTAAGCGAAGTCTTTAACCACCACAGCAATTTAATAGTAATTAAAGATCTTTCGGAATGCTGCAACACCCTGCTCAAAAGCATAGGTAAAATCTGCGGAAACGCCTCTCGAGCCGCTCTTTTTATCTGGTCTGAACAGTCTCGTCAGTTGATTCCCTACGCGGTCAAAACGTATGGAGAAACTAAACCTTTCCTTCTCAGCAAAAGCGCTTTCGAAGATGCCCTTTCGAGAAGACAAGGTATACTCCTCAGCACAGAGACACGCGCGACTCAGAAGGGACGAACAAGAGCTATACTTCCCGTCGCCCATAGCGAAGAGATCATCGCGCTGGTACACCTTGAAATAGATCATCCTAGTGAAACTTTCTCGATGGCGGCTCTTGAAATTGTACAGGCTCTCTTACAAAGGGCTTCCACGATTATTGAGTCTATGCTTCTGCGCAAGGAAGTGGATTCTTGGCTCTTTGGGGTCATCGATACAGTCATGAGCACGATTGAAGCCAAAGACACATACACCAGGGGCCACTCCGAGCGGGTTTCAGGCTATGCCCTGGCTATTGCCGACGAGTTGAAGCTCAACAAAGAAATTCGTCGCTTGCTTATGGTAAGCTCGCTCTGCCATGACATTGGCAAAGTAGGGATACCTGATGCTATTCTTAAAAAAGCATCGTTGCTAAGTTCCGAAGAATACGCTGAAATAAAGCTGCACCCGACAATAGGATCAAGCATACTCGCCCACCTCCCCAATTCACAGCGCATCATTTCTGGAGTCAAATACCACCATGAAAAATGGGACGGAACCGGGTATCCAGAAGGGCTAGCTGGTGAAAACATCCCTTTCTTCGGTCGAATAGTCGCCATCTCCGATGTTTTCGACGCCATGGTATCAGGTCGCTCATACTCAGGCTTCATGGAACATGATGAAGCGGTAGAACGTTTAACTAGTGAGTCCGACCTATTCGATCCAGAAGTCCTCAAGGCTTTCGTGCGGGCTTATGAAAAGGGCTCTATCAGCCTCAAGACCTCCACCCAAAACAATGATATAGATAAAGTTCTTAACCCCCAGACTGATATTACCAAGATTCCAAAAATCTAATCCTTCGCGACTCCTTTCCCAGCCGAGTATCCAAAGCTATCCAGCCTCAGTATAATAGAAGTGAGGTCGAAGCTCAGCAGCCTTGCAGTGGCTCACTAAAGCCTCGTTATTCCCAGGAAAGGACAGCCTTTATGTGGAGCCAGCTGGCGGTCAGCCTACAACATGGCAACGCCTATCTCATTTTGATCCTGATTCTAGGGTTCATCGGAACTATGATCATCTTTGAAAGACTGATCATGCTGCAGTTTGTTTACAACATCGACTTTAAGAAATTTCTCAATAACCTCCGACGTTCGGTGCAGGCGGAGGATCTGGACCGAGCGGTCAGTATCTGCAAGAACGCGTCTTACACCTCACTGCCCGCCATTGGACTAAAAGCCCTTGAAGCTGTAGAACGAGACCCTGCTACTGTCCGCGGGACTATCGAAGAGGAAACTATCGATTTTCTACCGAGAATTGAGGCTCGCATAAGCATCCTGCCAGCTATTTCTACCCTCATATTGCTCATTGGCGTTCTCGGTACTATCGATGGACTTTGGGCCGCTTTTGATTCAATTGAAATTCTTGACACCTCGGAAAAACAGGCGAGACTCGCTAACGGCATCGCAGGATCACTCAACCCGACCACCATGGGTCTCTTGATGAGCATGCTTTTCCTCACAGGTCATCAAATACTACGCGGCCTCGCCATCCGATTGACGGAACGCATTCACTACGGCATTTCCGTACTCGTGAACCTTCTTGCACCACAGGAACTTGCCACTTACGTGACAGCTGCAGCTGGAGATGTTGGAATGACGGCAGCCCCCAGCGAATCCAAGCATTCCAGCTCTCCAACAGAATCCAAGATCGAGGAAGAAGATGACAGCTTCGATGACGCTTCAGTTGAAGATATCAAGGACGAGGAAGAGATTATCTAATAACCCTTGGTACCTTCCGCTCATCGTTCTGGCCTCAGCCGGTTTGATGATCTATCTTTCCTATATGCTGCGAGCTATATCGATGGCAGGCAGCTATGGTTTTATCGAAGCGGAAATTCCTGTGTTACCTATACCTCTGGTCGATGAAACGCTGGCTCGGGCGGTCGAGCAAACGGCCGATGAAGTCGACAAGAGAACCCCCTTAGTTCTGCTCACTAAGGAAGCACTCTATTTCGGAATGGTCGATGCATTTGCCACAAATCTGAGCAATGTCCGAAATAAATTCCTGATTCCGCACGAAGCTGGGGCACCCAATCTGCCTCGACTCATCCATGAGATGGGTCGCTGGCTCGATATTGAAAGTGAAAACAAAGGGAGTGACGACCCTAAGAAAAATCAGAATGCGTTAGCAGCGCGATCTCGGGTCGCCATGTTTGTTCCTCTTGAAGAAATTCCGATGCCCATCGTTATCCAGTGCATTGCAGCCCTGCAGGGATCGGGCCTCTTTGATAAAGTAGTCGTGGGTGGGGGCCTCTTATGAGAGACCACAAGGGTCAGAAATGGCAAGAAGCCATTTATGCCCTGAAAGAGCGAGTACAGGAACCCATACTTTGGTTTCCTTTTCCCGCGCTCATAGCTTTTGGCTTGATCATTATCCTGCGTGGCCATCTCTTAACTGGTCTCAATCCACGTTTAGGAGCCCGCGTCGACGTTCTGGAATACGGAGCGAAGCACTTGCAGGACGGCGGCATCTGGCTTGGTGTTTACCCTGAACGTGATAACGTCGTAGTCGTCACCTCTGATCGGCAGCGTTTCTCATGGTCGCTCGAATCTCAGCATATGGGAGAGCTAGAACCGTTGATTTCTTATCTCCGAGATAAGGTCCGTCGGGAAGCTTATTCAACGGCTATAAAACTGGAAAGCAACCAGACGCGGACCCGAGCAATCCTTGCAGTCGATCAAAAACTAAAATTTCTGCACCTGCGTCCAGTGCTTTATGCACTTGCAGAAGCACGGATTGCCAAATATGGCTTTGAAACTCGAATGCTTCAACATGGGGATGAGCGCTGAAACGCTTAAGAAGCAAAACTAAACGTCGCCCGAGTGAGGTCGCCACGGTCTTTGTCGAAGTTCGGCAAAACGGCGAGCTGCTCTCGAAGACCTCGCGCCCCTTTCACAAAACAGGCAGCATCTACCTTACCTCAGATCCCAAAGGTGAGCTAACGGCTCCGTTTTATCCTCTTCCGTCGGCGATCCGCTTAATGAAGATCACTAAGCGGGGAGTCGAAGTTGATCTGGACCCCAACTGGGAAGGATTTACGACCTGCGAAGGCAAGATCGAAGACATCAATTCCAATCGCAAGTCTGCATACACACACATTATGAAGTTTGGCGATTACGGTAGCATCGCTTACAACGATCTACGGGTCTTGATCCGCATCGGAGCGGGTGAAAGTAGAAAAGTCGAGGCTCCCCAAAGGAACCGAGAGTTTCGGGGCAAAGCACTTGAACTCTGGCTCGGCGACCGCCGAGACCTTAAATGGCTAGGGATCGGTTTACTTGCTGCTGGCTGGACCATGGGCGGATTTGTGCTAGGTCTCCTCCGGCACCCGGATGATCGACCAACGAAGTTTATCGACCTTCGCAACGAGTACACTCTACCTTTTATTCATCCTGACCATCTAAAGAATGGCCCCGAGAGCCTGCAAATACTTTATAATCGGCAGGCTCCCCTCCGTTCAGCTGTCGCATTTACCCACGACTTCACTGATACAATCCTGGGTCTTGAACCGCTCAAAGGCGATCGTCCTCAGCCTGGGACTCGAATTTTCGAAGAAACCGCTTCGCGCTACGAAGATCTCTATAAGACTCAAAATGAGGAGAGACAAGTCCTGCTTGAGAAGCGCCGAAGTCTCGAAGGAAAAGTCCTCGCTGACGATCGCAACGCGATGGTTGCAATGCCTGTGATCATAGGTGAAAGCTTTGCTGGAAGTATGCTTCGCCTAGAAGACAAACTGAAGCTCTGGTATGAGGGGACGGCAGTTTCGCTCAAAATGCGTCAGGAAGTAAGTAAAGCATTTAAGCAGGACCCGCTCTATGACTTCAATGACTACCGTGATCCCAGCAAAGGCCCCAAGAAAAAGCCTCAGACTGAGCCGGATTCCAGCGACGAAGTAAATATGTACCAAGAAGCTTCCTTGCTGGCTGACGCGGCTTCATCTCAAAGGGAACATATTATCAAGTTCCGCGAGGCTCCGACTCCTCTCAGCCGGGCCAACTCCACTCCCCTCGGTTTGCTGCCTGATAATGATTTTGCCGGACTGAGCCCTCTTAAGGACTTCTCTCAGCTTAATCGTAAAGTGGGGCAAATACAGGCCTCACTCTTTGATCCAGACAAGCCCAAAATCGTCCGCGAGCCCATGATAGGTAGCCTCGATCCACGCCTTGTGCAGCAGACTATAGAGCGCTATCGCTTCGAACTGCAGCTCTGCTATGAACTCGCCCTTCGTCGCAATCAAGCGGCAGCGGGTTCGATGGAGTGGCAATGGCATTTAGACACACAAGGGCAGGTTTACGATATAGAACTCTTGCAAAGTGGAATTTCTGACCCCAAAATGGTCGAATGCGTACGCTCTAAGATAGGGAGCTGGAAGTGGCCTCGGCCCCAAAAGGGCAGTATTCAAATCAGCTTTCCCTTTCACTTTAAGCCAGCAAAAGGATAGCAAACTGAAGGTAGTTTCTGTATAAACACTCAGTCTTCACGGCAACCTAGCCTCATTAGCCTGGTAGAAATGACGATGGAAAATCCCAACCTCAGTGTCTTATCCGCCAAGGCACCAGATCGTGTTTTTATGTTTACAGTCGGTGGCTGCGGCGAATTTGGTATGAATCTGACTGTCTACGCTTATCGCGGACAGATCATTATTGTCGACTGCGGACTTGCTTTTGCAGAGACCTTTGAAATTGGAATCGATGCTCACATTCCATCGCCTCAGGTCTTAAAGGAAGTCTTAGGCGCCCAGCCTCTAGCCTATCTTATTACTCATGGCCACGAAGACCATCTCGGAGCACTCCCCTTCTTTCTCGCTACCTGGAAAGCACCGGTCTACCTTGGGCCTTGGGCGCGCGAATTACTGCGCGACAAACTCATGCAACGCGGCGATACAAGTTCTTATGAAATACATGAAGTACGTCCGGGTGATACGACTGTACTGGGCGCACTCCGAGTTGAATGGATCCACGTCCCTCATTCGATCCCGCATTGTAGCAGTCTATGCATCGAGGCCGGCCCGCATAGGATAGTCCATACCGGGGATTTTAAGACCAATGGCTATGCGCCTTTCGATCTCAGTCTCGAAGCGAAAACTCTCGAAGCTATCGGACGAAAGGGACCGGTTCTCGCCTTAGTTGCTGATAGTACGAATGCAGCAACCCCAGGCTTTTGCCCGACAGAAGCTGTCGTTCTTCCTGAGTTGGGCGCTGTTATTAAAGAAGCTAAAGGCGTCACATTTATTACGACCTTTTCGAGCAACCTCTGGCGCATTAAATCCGTTCTGCTGCTCGCGAAAGAACAGTCCAAACGGGTCTTTGTGCTCGGCGCGGGAATGCGTAAAAGCATTGAGTTAGGCGTCAAATTCAGGCTCCTTTCTGACGAGGTAAACGTTCTCGTCGACGAAGCCGGCTTAAAAAGCCTCCAGCGGCGCGAGCTTCTCGTTCTCTGTTCGGGCTGCCAAGGCGAATATCGATCGGGCCTGCGGCGCCTCGTCGGTGACGAAGTGAACGCTTTGAAAATAATGGCAGACGATCAGGTGGTGTTTTCCTCGCGCGTCATACCCGGAAACGAAAAAAGCATCGCGAAGATGGTCAGTATCTGCCACCAGAAAGGTGCGCTGGTTATCACCTCGCGCGAGCGTCCCCAAATACATGTGAGCGGCCATGCCTACGCCGAGGACTTAGGCTTATTTTTGAAGCACCTTAAACCTCGCTATCACATTCCAGTTCACGGCACTTTTACCCAATTGCGTGCCAATCAGCTATTAGCCGCACCGGAAGAGCGAGTAAGCGTCACCAACGGCTCAATTATTAGCTTGAGAGCTGAAGGCTGTGAAAAGGTAGCTGAAGTCGCTCTTGAGCGACTGTTCGTAGACTCATGGTCCCGGCAGACAATGAGCTATGACGTCATGCGAGAGCGCCATAAAATCGGTGACTCAGGGCTCGCAGTGGTCACGGGTTTTATTGATTCAAAAAGGGTCGAGTTCGACATTGAGTTTGTCGGGCTTCCTTTCCAAGATGAAGGCGACGAAAAGCGTTTTCTGAACGTCCTTTTGGGCCGTATGCGGGATCTTTACAAACGCCTAGAGCCTGTTCCGGGCGGGCTTTCGTCTGAGTATTTTAATGAGCAGACTCGCCTTCTCATTCGTCGTGCGTTAAGCGATCGCTTTATGAAAAAGCCGGTGGTTATGTCTAAAATCTTTCTAGCGACCGAGCACTGAGATGAATTGGCAAGAAATAAGCCTTAAGAATTTGATACAAACACCTCCATTTGGGGTCGAAGAGGTTGGCCTAAGGGATCAATCGACTCAGGAAATCGTTCCCCATTC
>JBGSTX010000333.1:0-31843 GCA_041736305.1 Oligoflexus sp.
GCAGCTGCTTATCGATAGTCATCTCGAGATCTGAGCCTGGAACTGCCGCAACACTTGGGAACTTCCAGCCTTTTTCTTCAAAGCCTTCGGTTTGACGTCCGAATGCATCGACCTGAATCAGCCGATAGCCGCGCTTGCCCCGCAGATAAGGTTCCCAGCGCGCTTCGAGTCCTTGTTTTCCCACCAGGTCGCCGATCTGATAAGGATTGTCTTCCGAATTTTTGGAGATGGCCTTCAGGCTTTTCGGATCAATCTCTTTCAGATAGCCGATGAGGTGAGGCGGTATGTCGGCAGTATAGTCGCGGCGAGGCGCAACACGCACTTCGATCCCTGGGAGAAAGAGTTTGTTGGCCTCGATAATCGAGACCTCGTGCTGTGAAAGGTTGCGCTTGAGAGCTATGGGCAAGAATTTAGGTTGTCCTTGGACCATCTCTAGGCGCGATTCAAAGCGTCTGGTAGGGACGTGCAGGAGACGCGAGAGGATTTTAAAGGTCGTATCGCGGTCTTTCACGTACTGAGGGATGTAAACGAGGTCAAAGAAAGGGCTGTTGCCGAGAATGACTTCGCCGTTCCGATCATAAATAATTCCTCGCGGAGCTGGAATCTCGATCTTCCTGACCCGATTTCGCTCTGAGATGTCGACGTAATAGGCCCCTTTATAGATCTGTATGTACCAGAGGCGGAAGAGAAGTCCGCTGAGCACCAACAGCACTGCGAGACTCGCCCAGAGGAAGCGCGATTCAACCAGCAGACTCTCTTGTTTATGAATGCGAGTCATTGGGGAACTGGCTCCTCGGCGTCGATATTCATCCATTCCCGCGACAGGTACATCCCAAATCCCGTGGCCACCCCGAGTCGGAGCAGGGCTTGCAGATAGTAATGGGGTTTGAGAAGGAGATCGGCCTGCAGAAAATTAATAACAAAACTTTCGAAAAGTAGCACCCAGAGAGTTGCTCCCAGGTAGCATACAAGCCAGGGTAAGCGATAACGCCACGATAGGGCAGGCCTGATTTGGATGAGAAAACTGCAGAGGATCCAATAGGTACAGATATATATTCCCGCGGGCACGGCTAGTCTAGTTTCAAGAACCAGGGCACCACAGCTCGCGAGGAGCATAGCTTGCAAGGGCTTTTGTCGGATGCAGGTGACGACGAGCCAGGGAGTCATCAGATCCACATAGCCATTGACTCCAAACAGACTAGGAAAGATCGTCGTTTGAATAAAGGCAATCCAAAGCACGAAAAGCACGTCTTTGAGAATTTGGCCGGTGTTGGGCCGCGGTCGCCAGTCGAGGAGAGCTAGCCGAACCTGAGATACAAAATCTTTGCGATCAAGCAAATCCATATTAGCCACCCTTTTCCTCCTCAAAGGGTTTGTTGAGCCAGGCATCGCCGGCCGTTTCCATTATTTTCTGGAGTTCCTGATCATGATTTTCCAGGACTATGACTTCTTCTATGCTATCGAAGTCAGTCCACGGCTCAACTGTGATGGTCTGAGATATGTTGTCTGACTCGTAGCTGATCCTCACCACCCGTCCGATTGGAAGTCCCTTGCTGAAACCACCGATGATACCTGAAGTGACGAGCGTATCACCGATACGCACTTCAGCGCGTCGGTTGAGTTTGAGGACGCAGTGGCTATCGGCTCCTTTGAGTACGCCCCGGACCCGTGTGCGTTGGAGGAGCACGTCGAGGTTAAAGTTGGAATCGATCAGGAGATGAACATCGGCGAATTTCTGACCAGTCCGTATCACACGACCGACAACGCCTTCAGCCGTAACCGCCGGCATGCCTATTTTCACGCCATCGCTCTTGCCTTTGCTGATCCTGATCGTTTTGAAGCTGGGATAAGAGCGAGTGCCAATCACTTCACCGACTATGTGTGTGCCCTGAAAGTGCTGGGCGAAGCCCACCAGCTTCCGGAGCCGAACGATCTCCTGCTGTTTTTCTTCGTAGTCGAGCAGCTTGGTCTTGAGGAGGTTGAGCTTAGTATGCAGGTCGGTATTTTCTTTGGAGACTTCAGTAAGGGCAACGTAATGTGACCAAACGCCTACCACTAGTCCCGAGCCCGCGTTCCACAGATATTCGAAGGGGTAGAGAATTTCCTGGGCAATGAGGGAAAGCTGCGACGAGCTGGTCCAGGGGCGAAGAGTCGAAGAGAAAAATACAAAAGGCGATAGCAGCGATACGACCAGCATCACTCGCCACAGCACACGCGTCTTGCTCCTAACCATTTATTCTCCGCTGAAGGCAGCCCGTAAGCAGCTTCCCGAAACTGTCGTATTACTTGATGGGAACAGGCTTGCGCCTTGATATCCCCTTTCGAGGCTGCTTCTAGGCAGAGGGTTGGAGCCTAAAGCCTGAAAAGGCTATCAGGCTCCACGTGACGGCTATCAACGCAGGGCGACGTTACTTAGGATATCGATCTGATCGAGGGCCTTACCACTTCCCAGAACTACAGCGGTCAAGGGGTCTTCGGCGATCATGATCGGCAAACCGGTCTCTTCGCGCAAGAGAATATCGAGATTTCGAATCAGTGCGCCGCCACCGGCAAGGACTATACCCTTGTCAACGATGTCCGCAGCCAGCTCAGGCGGGGTCTTTTCGAGAGCGATCCGAACCGTTTCGACGATGGTATTGATCGGCTCGGCAATAGCTTCGCGAATTTCCTCCGAGGCGACTTCGATCGTTTTCGGGATACCGGCGACCAGATCGCGGCCCTTGACGTGCATCGTCTGGATTTCGTCATCTGGATAAGCCGTACCGATGGCGATCTTGATCTGTTCTGCCGTGCGCTCACCGATGAGGAGATTGTATTTTCGTTTCAGGTAATTGACGATGGCCTCGTCCATTTTATCGCCGCCGACCCGGACCGACTTTGAATAGACGATACCAGCCAGAGAGATCACTGCGACCTCGGTGGTGCCGCCACCGATATCGACGATCATATTGCCGCTTGGCTCTGAGATAGGGAGCCCAGCGCCGATGGCAGCGGCCATGGGCTCTTCGATCAAGTGAACTTCGCGAGCACCAGCGGATTCCGCCGATTCTTTGACCGCGCGCTTCTCGACTTCAGTAATTCCGTATGGCACGCATATAATGATGCGAGGCTTGACCATAGTTCGGCGGTTATGAGCGCGCTCGATGAAGTAGCGAAGCATAGCCTCGGTAATCTCGAAGTCGGCGATCACACCGTCTTTCATGGGGCGCACGGCGACGATGGAACCAGGAGTTCGACCGAGCATGTCTTTGGCTTCTTTGCCAACGGCCAAGATCTTTTTACCGCCGCGTGCATCGCGCTGTACAGCAACAACCGAAGGCTCGTTGGTCACAATCCCTTTGCCCTTGACGTAAACAAGAGTGTTGGCTGTTCCCAGGTCAATTGCCAAGTCATTTGAGAACATACCTGCCAACCAGTCGAATATCATCCCCTATCTCCTGTTTCCAATATACGTGTTTCGGTTTGCAGCTTATTATTAAAGCACGTTCTCTGGCATCCTCCAAATAAAGAGTGCGCGGCATTCCAAAATACTGCCGTGCCTCACTGCTGCGACTTCGCCTCAGGGATTTCTGCGCGCGTAAGTCTGGAATCCAACTTAACGCTTCGTTTGGAGTTGTGATAAACATGAAAGCCTAGTTTATAATCAAGCTTGTCTGCGTCATTAAGATAGAAAAGCGGGCTGGGATGGCCATGAAAGGGTTGAGGGATGTTTAAGTGGAAAAAATCGGCGGATCTGGACTCCAATACTTTTTTCAAATCATGGCAGGCCTATACGGTACTCGTGCTTGCCATGGGCGCCATGATGTTTTTTGGGGTCTGTCAACCTGATGGGGGAACTCAATGGGTTCCTGGGGGCTCGGCCGCGGCTGTCGACGGCGTCGAAGTAGGAGCTATGGAGTTCCGCCGCGCGCATATCGCGCTCTCCAATCAGATGCAGCAACAGTATCGCGATAAATTCGATCCAGTTGCCATGCGCGTAGCCGAGCAGACTCTCAATAGCATCGTCGATAATTTGACTCTCTTCGTCGAAGCGAGTCGCAACGGTTTCTACGCTTCGGATGAGGAGCTCGACAAGGTCATCCTGGAAGGCGATTATTTTAAAGGGCAAAACGGCCAGTTCGATCCCGAATTGTTTCAGCGTTTTCTCAAATCGCAGGGCCACACCGAAAGATCGTTTACCGATGAGCTGCGGCGGAACATTGTTTCGAGCAAGCTGCGCACCTTCGTGACCAGTACTTACCGGGGTTCTGAGAAAGTCGCTGAGGTCAATTACATGATCGATCAAACCAAACTCAACATCGATTTCCTGCGTCTTGATCCCAACTTGGTACCCATCAAGATCGAAAGCGCTGAGATTGAAAAATTTCTGAAAGACGGTGGCGAGGCCAAGGTCAAAGACTACTACGAAAAAAATAAGTCTGAATTTGTCCAGGAACAGAAGGTCAAGGCGCGGCACATCCTGATTGCCTACAAGGACGCGCGAGCAGCATCTGGAGACGCTGTGAAGCGGAGCAAGGAAGAGGCTAAGGCCCTCGCAAGCAAAGTCGAGGCTGAAGCTAAAGCCCCTGCTGCCAATTTCGCGAAGCTGGCGGAGAAATACACTGATGAGGCCGCAGGCAAGGCGAAAGGTGGGGACTTGGGTTTTTTCCGGAAGGATCAGATGGTCAAGGAATTCGCAGACGTCGCGTTTAGCCTACAGCCTGGTCAAGTCAGTAACGTGGTCGAGACTCCTTTCGGCTTTCACATCATCCGCGTCGATGGCTTACAAGAACCTAAATCTGTGAGCCTCGAGCAAGCCAAGAACGAAATCGCTGAGAAGTTGATTGCCAAGGATAAAAAGCCGAAGCTTCTCGAGGAGAAAGCCACTGCGCTCTTGGCCGCTCTCAAAGAAGGCAAAGGTCAAGGAGAGCTCGCGGCACTAGGTATCGCCTGGAAGGAGACCGGTGACTTCAATATGGGCGCGCGCGTGATTCCAGGCGGTTTAGGACCTGATCCGGAGCTTCGCCAGGCTGTGCTTGCTCTGAAAAAGCCGGGTGAAATAAGCCCGAAGGCTTTGGCTGTCAATGGCTCTCACTACATCCTTCGCTTGAAAAGCCGAACTGATGCCGACCTGTCGAAGATGGATGCTAAGGAGAAGGAGCAGATGCTCAGTTCCAGTCGCTTCATGGAAGCCTATAGCCTCTATACGTCTCTCACGGGTGGTTTAAGGTCTCGCTACGAGCAAGCGAAGAAAATCTACCGAAACCCTGAATATCTGCAGTACGACGCCAAGATGCGAGGACCGGGCGAAAGCTGAAGGAAAAAGACCTTTCAGAGGATGGCTCCTAAGCCATCCTCGAAGCCGTTTGTGGCGTTCGCTATTCTCAGCTTAATAGCCGCCCCGTCTGCGGCACGAAACAATCGATAAAATAAGCGGCATTGCCTCGCCGGGAAGCAAGGAATGCCAAAAGTCTCTGGATCCTGGAATGAGGTCACTATGGTGTCGGCGCTGATTTTACGCAAGCCCACGAATCTCGAGCAGCATTTGGCGCTTCAGGCTCAAAGCTTGCTGCCTCAGGCGATCGAGCCTTCCTACCTCGCCTTCATCACGCAGGCGGATCAGGAGCATTATTCCTGTTTGGACGTACTGAAGCAAAGTCTGAAGTTGCTTAACGTGGACTTCGACGAGGCTCAACGCGGCGAACCCTGGCCGAAGAAAGATTTTGACTTCATCATAGCCTTGGGTGGCGATGGAACTCTTATTACAGCTAGCTACGGTGTGCATGGTGATACCCCCATTATCGGTATTAAATCGTCTTCGGCGAGCGTCGGCTATCTCTGTGCTGCGGATCAGAGTTCAGTCGATACCGTGATGAAGATGCTGCTCGGTGGGCAGCTCGAATTTCTACCTCGGCATCGCCTCCGGGCTGTGATTGCGCGGACCGACGGTTCTATCGAAAAATCACCTTATTTCGCCTTGAATGATTTCCTCTTTGCTGCGGCAAACCCGGCAGCTACCACGCGCTACCGTATTGCAAACCAAGAGCGTATGGAAGTCCACAAGTCGAGTGGTATCTGGATTTCGACAGCTACTGGGAGTACGGCAGCAATCTCAGCGGCTGGTGGACTTCCCATGGTAGCAGACGATTATCGCTTTCAGTTCCGCGTACGGGAACTCTATCGTGCGCAGGGAGATGGCTTGATGATCAACGGTGGCTTTTCGAATCCAGCCGACAAATTCTTTTGGATAGAAAATCATTGTCCCGCAGCGATTCTTGCGCTTGATGGTGAGAAGTGGGAGATAAAAATCGGCTTCGGCGATGTGCTTTCATTTGAAGCGGGGCCACCAGTCCGTGTCGCCTTGCGACCTCAGGATCTAAGCTTCTAATGCCAGCTCTTTTTTCGACTAAAAGACGCCTTTTTCTCGCCAGATCTCCCCTCGGATGGTTTCTAAAATAAGGTCGTCGCCATCGTGCCCGAGCATATAATTATGCTGAATGGGTACCTTTCCGGAAGGGGTGTCGAGTGCATAAGTCGGGATACCCAGACCCGTGATGTTCCCGCGTAGCGACTTCATTATTTCCAGTCCACGGCGAACTGAGATTCTAAGATGCTCGGTGCCTTCGACCGCGTGCGGGTGAAACACGTAATAAGGCCTCGCTCGTATTTGGAGCAGGCGGCGACAGAGCGCCATCATTTTTTCGGGACTATCGTTGACGCCTCTGAGAAGTACAGCCTGGTTACCTACCGGTATCCCGCGATTCACCAGATTAGCTACGGCTTGGGCTGCCTCGGGACTTATTTCTTCAGCGCAGTTAAAGTGGGTGTTGACGTAGACGGGGTGATAGCGAGCCAGAGTTTCGGCCAGCTGCGTGGTCACACGATAAGGCAAGGTCACAGGAGTTCTGGTTCCAAAGCGAATAATCTCCACGTGCGGAATCGCGCGCAGACGTTGCAAGAGATTTTCGAGGGCTTGGTCAGAGGCCATGAAGGCGTCGCCGCCGGTTATCAGCACATCGCGAATAGCCGGATTACTGGCAATGTAGGCAATGCCATTGTCGATAATCGTTCGATTGAAATGCAGTCCAACCTCCTCGTCCCGCCTTTTTCTGAAACAGTAGCGGCAGTAAACGGGACAGAGTTGAGCTACGCAGAAGGCGACCCGATCGGGATAGACATGAACGACTTCACGAACGGGTGAATGCGGAACTTCGGATAAAGGATCTTTAACGCCCAACCTGTCGACCATCTCTTCAGCCCGTGGTAGGGCTTGCAGTCGGATTGGGCATTCTTCACTTTCATCGTCTAGTCGAGGTGCCATCAGCCCCATGTAGTAGGGCGTAATACCAGCATTGAAGAGGTGTCCGAGTTTTTCAAAACCGGTTTTTTCACGCGGTGTCAGCACTAAGATGGCAGAGGCCTGCTCGTAGCTGGCTACCTGGTGTTTCATTTGCCAGCGCCAGTTGACGAAGTTCTGAGGGGTGGTCGCAAATTTCTCAGCCGTACGAGCGGTGATGGAGGCAGGCTGCTCAGCAAATTGTAAAAACTCTTCAGGGATCAAATGCATTGCGGTATCCTTGCCTGCCATTTTCTGTGCCTAATATGTCTTAGTGACCTTCCCCTGTCCCGCCGCATTGTAGAGGAGCTTCTGATGAAGATCAATCGCCTGGTTCTAGCTTCCACTTCGATTTATCGGCGGCAGCTCCTCGAGCAGGTCGGTATACGAGTCGATAGTGGACAGCCTCTTTGCGACGAGTCCGCCATAGGCGGAAAAAATCCCGAGGAAATCGCTAGAAACCGTAGCGAGGCCAAAGGCCTTTCCCTCAAATCTCTCGCCAATCAGGCCCCTTTTCTGGCTTTGGCGGCCGACCAAGTTCTCGACTTTCAGAACCAGGCCTACGGGAAGGCCTATAGTCGCCAAGAAGCAGCAGAGCGTCTGGCTCTCTTCCAAGGTAAAACTCATCTCCTTCACAGTGCCTATTGCCTCGTATACTACGACGGTCTCAGCCAAGCACGCATTCTCAAGAGTCGCGTAGTCTCTGCAAAAATGCACATGCGCAGATTAATGGATGATGAGATTGAAGCTTACCTGGATATCGGCGAGTGGCAAGGC
Organism: Oligoflexus sp.; assembly: GCA_041736305.1. GTDB lineage: Bacteria > Bdellovibrionota_B > Oligoflexia > Oligoflexales > Oligoflexaceae > Oligoflexus. Next base: position 8,093 of record JBGSTX010000333.1, read on the forward strand.
TGTGCAGGTTCCTATCAGTACGAAAATCGGGGCATGCAGCTCTTCGATCGTTTGGAGGGTGATATGTCAACCGTTGTAGGTCTACCGCTGCCCCATCTTTTAGCTGATTTGAGGGCTTTGGGTATCAACCCCCTTTTGCAAGCTGCGGGGCCTTGGGAGTGCGTAACAGCCCCGTCTTTTTCTTGAGGCCAGAGGCTGTTTTGAGGGTTGGGAGTTGAGCGCTCGGACAGAGTTCATTCAGAACGCAGGTCGCACATGCAGGACTAATGGCTTTGCAAACGTAGCGTCCGTGCAAGAGAAGATAGTGGTGTGCTCCCGGTAGAAAGCTGGGGTCGATGATGGCGAGTAGCTGACGTTCAGCTTTTTCAGGCGTCGAAGCGTCCTGCAGACCAAGGCGCTTGCTCACGCGAAAGACATGCGTGTCGACGGCGAGAGTCGGTTCGTTGAAGAGTTCTCCTAGTATAACATTAGCCGTTTTACGACCAACGCCGGGCAGTTCCTCGAGTTCCTCGCGCGTCTTCGGAACACTTCCTGGGTAGCGATCCTGAATAATCTGACTCAATTTATGAACATTTTTAGCTTTGGTTGGTGCCAGTCCAATCGAGCGAATGCGTTCCAAAAATCCAGCCTCGCCCCATTCCAAAACGTTCTCGGGCCCAAAGCCAGCATCATAAAGCGGCTGCATGACTCGATTGACCATCTTGTCGGTATTTTTCGCCGATAGAACGACGGAAACGAGGAGCTGAAAAGGAGTGAGGTAATAGAGCTCACAACGGGCATCCGGAATTGAGAGTCGGAGCCGTTCGAGGATAAGGTGGGCCCGAGTCCGCCTCTGATTTTTAGGGAGAAGGATGGGCACCTGTATTTACTCCGAAACTTCCAGAGTCACGTCACCGTAAACTTTGCACTGGCAAGCCAAACGTTCGTTGGGTTCGGCCGCCATGGTTTCCAGAAAATCACGCTCGTCATCTTGCATCGGGCTGATATGCTCAGCGCCACCGATAACGCGGACCATGCAAGCGCCGCAGGCTCCGTCACGACAACCGAAAAGGATGGATGTATCGTGCTCTTCGCACATATCGATCAGGGCATAACCGTCTTTCACGTCTAGCGTCAAATTGTCGGTTTTGATGTTCACCTTTGGCATATATTCTCCTGTGCACAGCGGGTGCTGCTCCTATCGAGAGCGGATCCAAATATAGAGACGCGGGCTATTTTGTCCAGCTCTATTCCAGATATTGACTGATAAAAGGCCCCAATTGGAATCATTGAATCCAGGTTCATCAAGCTTCCTCGAAGGAAACCGTGTCCGCTAGAGTAAGATCCGCAGCAAGGCACGCTCTTATGGCTGACAATGCCTGCCGAAGCCATTTGATCTCATGACCAACTCAAGGACTTCGTTTATCCTAAAAAAGTTCAAAACGGAATTTCTGTCCAAGCTAGGACTGAGCTGTTAATCTCAGTGCCTTTCACTTGAGAGATGCTGCTTATAGCGTTTCGGGGGTCAAAATGAGTCAGGAGAAGTCGGGTCACGAAGTCAAACTCTTTGGATGGAACCTTAGGTCTTGGCTTGAAGTAAGCAAAAGCAGTAGCCAGAACGCCAGCGGAAACACGGAGGCGGAAATCGTTTACTGTGCTTCAAGCAGCGGCGCCCAGACTCAGCTTGCGAAGTACAAATCTCTCCTGCCTGATTGGCAGACACAAAATATCAATATTGAAGAAGGTGATCTCTGGGTCTTCCACGGACGAGAAGGACCCTTAGTTCTCTTGAAGCCGCGGCCTCTTTCTGAAGCACAGAAGAGAGACGGTGGACAGCTCGCTCCCAGCAGCTATGCAGCCGCGCGCGATCTCTTTGGGCGGGCATTTGCCGAATTGAAAAAGATGAAGCCTGCTGGCTTGCGGCTTCGTTTTGAAGGTGCCACTCGCAGCGAAATTCTCGGTGCGCTGGTAGGTCTCGAACTGGCCGCTTATTCCTACAAGGCAGCACTGAATCCTGAGCTAATGGTCCTTCCCGCGTTGAAGCTCGAAGTCGATCAGGCTCTGCTGCAGGAAGCGAGTCGTCTGGGGCAGGGTATCAATATCGCTCGTCACCTCGTCAACACTCCACCGAACATTCTTTATCCTGAAGCTTTCGCTCATGCCATCGCTCAGCTTTTCGAGGCTCATCCCGAGGTCGCCGTTGAAATTTGGGACATGGAGCGACTCAAGCGCGAGCAAATGGGTCTTCTTTTAGCTGTAGGTCAGGCCTCCGAGCATCGTCCCTGTCTCGTGCGTCTGCGCTATCGACCGCGTGGGGTAGCAGCTGTAAATCCTATAGCTCTGGTTGGGAAGGGTATTACTTTCGATTCCGGGGGCCTCGACATTAAAGATGCCGGTGGCATGCGTCTAATGAAGAAAGATATGGGGGGTGCCGCCGCAGTAGTCGGAGCTATCTTCACTCTGGTGAAGAATCAGGTACAGACCCCTGTCGACGTTTATGTGCCGCTCGCAGAAAATGCTATTTCAGGGCGCGCGTTTCGTCCCGGCGACATCATCAAGTCTCGCAAAGGCATAACGGTAGAAATTCACAACACCGATGCAGAAGGTCGCCTTATTCTCGCTGATGCGATGGCGCTGGCCACGGCTGCTGAGGGCGACGATAAGCCGGCGGCTGTGGTGGTTGCTGCCACCCTCACGGGGGCGATCAAGGTTGGGCTTGGTTCTGATGTGGCAGGCTTTTTTTCCAGTGACGACGAACTGGCTTCACGGCTAAGTCGTGAAGCTCAAACGTTTGGCGATCTCATGTGGCGAATGCCTCTCTTTGAGGGCTATCGGCCCAAGCTTGAGACCCCTGTAGCTGATATCGTACACTGTGCGACTGGTTCCTATGGTGGGGCTATCACTGCGGCGCTCTTTCTCGCTGAATTTGCCAAGGGATTTCCGCTCGTACACATGGATATCTACGCCTGGACCGACGGCGAAAAGGGCGCTCTGCGCGAGGCGGGTGGCAACGGTCAAGCGGTACAGGCTATCGTCGGACTCGTGCAGAGTTACCAGCGTTAAGCAGTTCACTAAAAAGGGAGATTTAGGTGGAGTCGATTGCGTTCGAGGTCGTCATTATTTTGGTCTTGATCGTTATCAATGGATTTCTTTCGCTCTCTGAAATGGCTATCGTCTCTTCAAACAAGGTTCGTCTGCAATCTTTCGCCAATCAAGGTAAGCCGGGGGCGCGTACAGCCCTCAATCTTATCGAGTCCCCGTCTGATCTCCTGGCCTCGGTACAGGTAGGAATAACTTTGGTCGGAGTTTTAGTCGGAGCTTTCGGTGGCTCGACGATTTCCAAGAAGGTAGCGGGTGGGATCACTGAAAACCTGCCTTTTCTCGCCGAATACGCTAATGGAATCGGTCTCGGAATGGTCGTTATCATATCGTCCTATCTTTCGCTCATTCTCGGTGAGCTTGTTCCCAAACGTTTGGCTCTTACCAATCCCGAGCTGATGGCGACCAGGGTCGCGCCTCCTATTCGCGTCCTTTCCATGATTTCTCGCCCTTTCGTGCGCTTTCTCTCATTTTCGACTGAGTTTTTTTTAAAGATTCTCAATCTCGATAAAGTGAGTGAAAATCAGGTTACGGAAGATGAGGTCAAGCTCCTGGTCGAACAAGGCACGGAGGCGGGAGTTTTCGAGCAGGGTGAGGAGACGATCATCAAGCGAACTCTGCGCCTTGGCAGTCTCTCAGCAGGCGATATCATGACGCCACGGACCAAAATCATCAGCTTCGATATCAACGATTCTTTCGATTTGATCCTAGAAAGAGTCAAGGGTACGAAGCACACCTACTTTCCGGTTTACGATGGGCAGGTCGATAATCTCATCGGCCTTTTATCTGCTAAGCGCATGCTTTATTTCATGGCTCAACCTGAAGGCCAGTGGGACATTAGGCAATCTATGATCGAGCCCTTGATGATACCTGAGTCAGGCTCGGTGCTCGACGTGTTGGAAAGCTTCAAAGAAAAAGGCGCTCACGTCGCCATCGTGATCGATGAGTACGGTGGTCTCGCTGGTCTGGTCACGATCATCGATATGATGGAAGCGCTCGTCGGTGCTCTGCCACACGATGCCGGAAGCCAGAGCCACAAGTTGGTTAGGCGTGATGACGGCAGCATACTCATGGATGGTATGACCTCGGTCCATGAGTTCGAGGAGATCTTTGAAGTGGATTTCGCCACTTTTACGGAGGGGGAGGATATACAGACCATTGCTGGCCTGATTATGAAGCAGATGGGCCGCATTCCTCGCGAAGGCGACGTAATCCTACTCGATCACCTGCGCATTGAGGTTGTAGATATGGATGGAAGGCGCGTTGACAAGATCCTGGTCCATCAGGCCCCTGCCGATAGTCGGGGCCACGAGCCCGATGATGGATGAAGGACGCTGGTTTAAGCCTGCTTCTGCTTCTGCTTCTGCTTCTGTGTCTTCGTTTTTGCTTTATTTTGCTTCTTTTCTAGCCTTTTCTGCTTGAACTTCTGGCGCCATTCCTCGAGCAGGCAGATTCCGAAAAGAAGGGGTGCTCCGATCAGGAGTATCCATACCAGGGCTTTATCGTCGAGAAAGACTTCGGCGATCGCGAGGGATCCGAAAAAAGGTATGAAGAGACAGCTAGCAAAACGGTTCATGTGGTACCAGTTGCTGGGGCTCTTCCTGGCAAAGCTTGTAACATAGCCGAATATCGGATTGGGACCTATTCTGCCCAAGAAGAGCGGAACGCATAAGACGGCAAAGACGAACATGATAGTGCCGATCATCCTGGGATACCTCTTAGGTGTGAAGGAGTAGCTTCCAGTATGCACAGCGTCCGGCCCGCGGTCTAGAGTATCGGCGCCAAAGTCCATTAATTGCTGCTACTTATATGCAGGGAGCTCGAGCTAACCAAAGCTTCCGCAGCCCTTCGGAGCTAAAAGGCATGAGGAGAAGGGATATGGCTCAGGGCCGGCATTTGCGAAATACTCCGCGCAGATTCACGCACTCACCATCTCAATAAGCCAAGCCAAGGTTTTCTTGATTTGAAATCTATCGAGGCTAGTCCATCGATCCGAACAGCCCCGACGTTCTTCAACCCATGTGGCAAAAGATTGGCGAGGATGCATGCGGGGGACCTCGTCCTCTATTATGACTAGCTTGTCTGGTTTTCCAGCCCAGCTTATGAATTGGGTGACCTCTGGCTTATAGCCGATTATCGAGTACGTCCAACGTGAGGCCTCGTCGCTATATTCTGTTTGAGCTAGCAGAAGCCCGCCGATTGCTGCTGGCCAATCGCTTAATTCAGAAAAATCATCAGAACATCGCTCAGACGAAAAAAGCGCCATGTTCTTATGCGAAGCCCGCGTTCCCATGAAGCTCGCGATGATGCTTTCTTGCGGACAGCGGCCTATACTCGCGATTCGGCCGTTTACGATGAAGGTCAACCCGCAAAGATTTAAAAAACTTAGCAATTTATCTCTTGCAGGGTTCGCAATCTGAAGCCCATCGCTCTTCCAGTGAATATGGCGGGCAAGATCAGTGAACACCTCGTCGGCTTTGGTGCGCCAGTGGTTCTCCTCGAGTATCTGAATCGTTCGCAAGGTGATGGAGAAATTTTGAACGGATTCGATCGCTAGCATCCGCTGCTGAAAAGAAGGGACCAGATGGGTATAGTTGTGGCAGGCAATAAGTCCCCAAAGGCGATCATCAGCCATAATAGGAAGCGACAGGGAAGACGTGACTCCCATATTGCGCAAGTATTCCAAATGAACTGGAGACACGCTCCGTAAATAAGAATGCGTGAGGTCGAGAGTGTGCCCTGGATCTGATAGGATGCGGACTGGCGTCTCGTCACTCCGCCCTACCAAGCGGCAGAGAGTCTTCGCGTAAAGATCGCGCGCATTTCTCGGGATGTCAGATGCAGGAAACCGGTGACCGAGATAGCGAGGGCCCTGGCCACCCTGGAACTCAGTGACAACCTCCCCACTGAAATCCTCGAGGAATTGGTAGACCATAATATGATCAAAATTTATGATCCTTTTTAAGGATCTAAGTAGCTCGGCATAAGCACTTTCCAGATTTCTCGGCTGATCCCCGGAGTGCGCGTGGGATGGGTCGCGTGGAAGGATAAGGGGACGCAGGGAAGGCGGATTCGGCTCGAACTCGACAAAGGCACCTTCAGCATGCACGATCACGGTCGCGGTCCAAACTTCGTCTCCTCGTCTCCAAGTACCGAGAAGCGTGGGAACTAGCATGAAGGCATTTTTTAGAATGTATTCAAAGTCCTGTAGATTCTGAAAGATGCTTATAAAACGCTTCTTAAGGAGGCTTCGAGGATCGAAACCGAGACGAGTCACATTTTCGCTGAAAGCCACAATTATCTGAGCGGCATCGATGGCTACCAAAACGCCATGCGACTGAATAGAAGCGGTGTAGCGGAGTTCTTCCTGCTCGCAAGAGGCAAAAGGATCGTTAGTCTCTGGCCTTGTCATAACGTACCCAGCAAACTTTTAAGTTAAACGCGCTGATGCTCTTGAGCTTTGCAAACTTCCATTCGTCCTATTAATGGAAGCGTTTACATCGCAGTACATCAGACTGTCTAGCGAATAAGACTGAGACCGGAATTTTTGTCGATCGAGACACCTCGCTCTTTTTTCGAAATAAACTTATATAATGCCTGTTGATTGAGATACAAAGTTTCTCCTTTTTGGAGAGCTGCATGACAAACAAGCATGCCCTCGTAAAAATTGAGCTGGATCAAAACCAAATAGATGATTTTGTAAGCCAAATGACTAAAGCCTTTCCCGATTTAAAGCTTAATTTAGCCATCTCTGAAGTCCAAGAAGTGGCGCAACTGCATTCCCCATCTTGCCAGAGAATTTTTTCCGCAGTCGGGTCGGAAAGCTCATGCCGCTTAGGATTATTGAAAGGTACGGGCCCCCTAACAATTTGTAGGTCGAATAGTTTGGATACGAGGAAGTCAAGCTTGCCCTGTGCTCTGCATTCACAGGATGACGGAGGCCGAAAGGCGACGATAGATAAATTGCAAAAGGATAATCGTGAACTGATGACGCAACTGGTCATACAGTCCGATTTCAATCGCTGCCTTCTGGACATGAGTAACGATGCAATTTTGTCATGCGCTAGCGATTTTATGATAGAAGCTGCTAACCGCGCAGCCTATCGCCTGTTCGAAATGCATGAAGATGAACTGATTGGACATAACTTGACAGAATTTCTGGCAGGTAAAGAAGAGCTTGCGCGATTTATGAGAGTCTGTCAGAAAGCGGCCTTGTCGGAATCTAACATTGTTGCGAGTGAACGTACGTTCCCGTTTGAGACACCCAATAGCGCTTTGAAATACGTAGAAATTGGTTTTAAACAGTATTTTAAGTACCAAAGGCCCTATTACGTTCTAGTGCTGAAAGATTGCACAATAGAAAAGCGCAGGGAGTCCGAGCTTTTTGCCAATATCGCAGCCAAGCAAATCGCCGAGAATGCCAATCAGTCAAAGAGCCTTTTTTTAGCGAATATGAGTCACGAAATTCGCACCCCGCTGAACGCAATTCTCGGATTTATGGAGCTTTTACTCGAAAATCGTCAGGATGCAGGTCGTTGCGAAAATTACGCAAAGACCATTCGTCAAAACTCGCGTCTCCTCTTGCAGATCGTTAACGATATACTTGATCTGTCGAAAGTCGAAGCTGGCAAGCTCGATATATGCTTGGCTCCTTGTTCCCTGCCCAGAGTGCTTTCGGATATCCGAGAGATTTTCCTAGCCAAGTCGATAGAAAAAGGCATCCGTTTTCGCATTGAAGTGAATGAAAACGTGCCTGAGTTTTTTGAAATAGATGAAATGCGGCTTGAACAGATACTCATTAATCTCATCAGTAATAGTATGAAGTTCACGAGCCGGGGGTCGATCCTCTTGGGGGTTAATAGTGGCTCCGATCAAGAGACTTCTCAGCCTGTCCTGCGTTTCGAAGTGAAAGATACGGGGAGGGGTATAAGCACGGAGGCCAAAAGCACGCTTTTTCAGGCTTTTGCGCAGGGCGATATATCCCCTGTTCGGAAAGGCTTGGGGGGAACCGGCTTGGGTCTCTTGCTGTCTCGAAGATTGGCGGAGGCCCTGCACGGTAGCTTGGATTTGCTGTGGAGCGAAGTCGACCGGGGATCTATCTTTGAACTTAAGATAAGAGCTGAAAAGATGAGTGGTCGCTACCACAAGGCTCATAGCCCGGAGGAAGCAGTAGAACCCCACTATTTTGCGAAAAAGCTCACAGATGCGCCCTTCCATGGGCTTAGATTTCTCGTGGTCGACGACTCTGAAGACAACCGCGAATTGCTAGGTTTTTTTCTTAGCTGCAACGGTGGAGAAGTTACTTTTGCTGTTAATGGACAGGAGGCCATTGAACAGGTGCGAAATTCACCTGTTGATTTTATATTTATGGATCTGCAAATGCCTGTGATGGACGGCCTCGTCGCGACCCGAAAGCTTAGAGAATCTGGCTATAGACGTACTATCTTCGCTCTATCGGCTGCGACTATGCAAGAGCAGAGGCAGGCAGCCATTGATGCAGGTTTTGACGAGCACCTGTCGAAGCCGATTGATATGGGACGCATCATCCAAATGGTTCAGCTTTTTGAAGCAGATCGTATAGCGCCATGATGGCGCCTTTAGCGCTCTCGCTCGCTATGTTGCCACTCTGAGCTAGCGCCCGGCAGTATTTCACCTTCCTTCCTCTGTCATGCAAGTCCTTGCGTCCGACTTCCATAGTGCGTCCCCGTTCTGAAGCAGGTAAACTAGGGCGCATCGCGTCCAGGCTCTTTGACCGCCTGTTATCCGCTGCTGACGTGGCCCTGATTCAAGAGATAGAAGCGGCCCCTAAGCTTTACGAGCAAGGAATATTTTGTCGTATGAAAGTTGCAGAGATTCGCACCCGCTTTTTGAAATTTTTCGAGAGTCACTCCCATACGATAGTCGAGAGTTCGACCCTCGTTCCTCATAACGACCCCACGCTCCTTTTCACCAATGCGGGCATGGTTCAATTCAAAGACGTTTTTCTGGGCAAGGATCAACGTTCTTATAAAAGGGCGGTATCCGTCCAGAAGTGCGTTCGCGCAGGCGGCAAGCACAACGACTTAGAAAACGTCGGATTCACGGCGCGGCATCATACGTTTTTCGAAATGCTCGGTAACTTTTCCTTCGGCGACTACTTCAAGGAGGAGGCCATTCGCCTCGCCTGGGCCTTTATCACCCAAGAGCTGAAGTTGCCCAAGGACCTGCTCTATGTAACGACCTACAAAGACGACGATGAAGCGGCTGCGATCTGGCGGGACAAAGTCGGCGTCGCTCCCGAGCGGATTTTTCGCTTCGGCGAAAAGGATAACTTCTGGTCGATGGGTGATACGGGTCCTTGCGGACCTTGCACTGAGATTTTTGTCGATAGGGGCCTCAAATACAGCTGCGGCAAACCTGACTGTAAGGTCGGCTGCGACTGCGATCGCTTTATGGAAATCTGGAACCTTGTTTTCATGCAGTACGATCGCAGCGCCGACGGCACTATGAAAGCTCTGCCGAAACCCTCGGTCGATACCGGGATGGGGCTTGAGCGCGTCGCGTCCTTTCTACAAGGAACGGCGACCAACTATGAGATTGACACCTTCCTCAGCATTTTACGCAGTACAGCAGAGCTCGTCGGTAGAAGCTATGAACCTGAGGCCAAGGATAATTTCCCTTATCGGGTGATTGCCGACCATGCGCGAGCAACGACCTTTCTGATTGGGGATGGCGTGCTGCCATCCAATGAAGGCCGCGGCTATGTTCTACGCCGCATCATTCGTCGGGCTATTCGCTTTGGCAAAAAGATTGGCCTCGATAAGCCCTTTCTCTACAAAGTCTGTGGCTTTGTTATTGAGCAGATGGGGGATGCCTACCCGGATATCAGAGGCAAGGCTGCTTTCATCGCCCGTGCCGTGCAAGCCGAGGAAGAGCAATTTTTCAAGACGCTCGAACGCGGCCTGAGTCTGCTCGATGAGGAGCTGGCTCGAGTGCGGTCGACTAAGGTCCTCTCCGGAGACGTTGCCTTTAAGCTTTACGATACTTTCGGCTTTCCCCTGGATCTGACGCGCATCATCGCCAACGAAGAAGGTATATCGGTAGACGAAGCGGCCTTTGAAAAAGCGATGGAAAAGCAGAAAACCCAGTCGCGGCAGAGCTGGAAAGGCTCCGGCGAAGCCGCGGTCGATCATCTTTTCCACGAAATAGCTTCTGAGCTGCGTGAAAAAGGTCAGTCCGTAAGCTTCACGGGCTACAACGACATGCATACCACGGGACGCTGCCTGGCGATCATTCAGGACAACGCCGGTGAAAAAGTCCGCTGTGAATCGGCTCTAGCTCACCCCGAGGCAAAGCTGCTCGCGGTCTTTGATTCGACGCCCTTTTACGGTGAAAGTGGGGGCCAGGTCGGTGACCAGGGTCGAATTCACAGCCCCGATTTCGAAGGTGAAGTGATCGATGTACAAAAGCCTATCGACTCGCTGATCGTTTTGCACATTAAGCCCCTCAAAGGCGCCCTTCGCGTCGGTGAATCCTATTCCCAGGAAACCAATCTCTACATGCGCCAGCTCACGGCTCGCAACCACACGGCTACGCACATGCTGCACTGGGCACTCCGCGAAGTCCTCGGTGAGCACGTGAAGCAAGCGGGTTCGCTGGTCAATCCCGACCTGCTCCGCTTCGACTTTAGCCATTTTCAAGCCCTTACAGAAGAAGAGCTGGACAAAATCGAGCTCCTGATCAACGAGCGTATCTTCAACAATCAGACGATTACCAAAGTAGAAATGCCGAAAGAAGAAGCCGTCGCCGCCGGAGCTATTGCATTCTTCGGTGAAAAATACGGTGATCGGGTCAGGGTCGTGAAGGTCGGCGATTTCTCGACTGAACTCTGCGGTGGTACCCACATCGATACAACTGCTGAAATCAGCCTCTTCAAGATAGTCGGCGAAGCTTCCATTGCGGCCGGAGTCAGGCGTATCGTTGCCTATACTTCCCAAGCGGCTTTCGACTACCTCAAAGCGCGTGAGCACGAATCTCGGCAAGTCAGAGCGCGGCTGAAGGCTGTTTCAGCTGAGGACGTCACAAGCAAGATCGATAAATTGATGCAGAGTGAGCGAGATTTGAAGAAACAAATAGAAAAGTTTCGTTCTCAGCAGCTCGCCCTGCAGATTGATTCGATCATCAACAAAGCACCGCTCGTCAAAGAGATCCGCGTGATCACTTTCCTCTGTCCCGAGGACGATCAGGGCATCAAGACGCTGCGAGAGCTCAGCGATCAGATTCTGGGAAAATCCCCCTCGAGCGTCGTCGTTCTTGGCATGAGTCAGAGTGAAGCTAAGAAGGCCTATGTACTAGTGGCGAAGGGTAAGCAAGCTCCCAAGAGCTTCGAGTCTCACACCCTAGTGCAGTCCCTGGCCACGCTGATCAACGGTAAAGGAGGCGGGAAGGCTGAATCTGCTCAGGCCGGCGGAGATCGTGTGGACGGCGTGCAAGCCGCTCTCGATAAGGCACGCCAGCTCGTGCCGACAATGCTTTAAGGTGCCTATCAGATGGAAGACACCGCAAAGTTGATATCGTGGAACGTTAACGGTATACGCGCCGTACTAAAGAAAAACTTTATTGAATTTTTTGAAGCAGAGATGCCCGATATCCTCTGTCTTCAAGAAACCAAGGCCCTGCCCGAGCAAGTCGATATTGACTTGCCTGGCTATCATTTTTTTTGGAATAGCGCCGTAAAGAAGGGTTATTCAGGGACCGCAATTTTTACGCGTTTTGCTCCTCAGGCTGCAAGCATTGGCATTGGGATAGATAAGCACGATCAGGAAGGGCGCGTGCTAACGCTAGAGTTTGCCAAGTTCTTTCTGGTCAACGTCTATACCCCCAATTCGCAGGATGACCTCAGACGACTGAGCTACCGGACCGGCGAGTGGGATATGGAGTTTCTTACTTATGTCCAGAAGCTGGAGAAAAGTAAGCCGGTCATCTTCTGCGGTGATCTCAACGTGGCCCACAAGGAAATCGACCTCGCGAATCCTAAGACCAACACCAAGTCGGCGGGTTTCACTTTGGAAGAACGTGCCAGCTTCGACGCAATCGTTGCCGCAGGTTTTATAGATACTTTCCGGCACTTCAATAAAGAGCCTGAAAACTATACCTGGTGGAGCTACAGAACAGCGGCGCGTGAGCGCAATAAGGGTTGGAGGATCGACTATTTCTGTGCTTCCCAGAGCCTGCTGCCCCATCTCAAGAGCGCCAGCATTCTTCCCCATGTGATGGGTTCCGATCATTGTCCGGTTGCTCTCGAAGTGTCGGGGCTCTTGCCATAGAGAATCTCACTCGTCGATGTTCTCACCCTCCAGAAAAGGCAGCTTCCGCTGCCGCCACGCTTCCATTCCACCCTCTACGTTGTAGAGCTTTTTGTAACCGGCTTCGTGAAGAATCTCACAGGCAGTGAGCGAGCGCCGACCCGATCGACAGATGACGTAGACAGCCTCGTCGGTATCAGCGTCGATGCGATCGAGCCCTTGTCTCTGCGACAAAATGCTAAGCGGTAGCAGATGACTGATTGTCGCGTGCAGAGTTCTGTATTCATCGATCTCACGAACGTCGAGAAGATAAGGTTTGCGGTTTTGCTGATGGAGTTCCACTATTTCTTCGGGGCTTATTCGCCCGCATATGGCTTCATGCATGATTGTTCTCCTTTTCCTCCCCTTCTTCATAACATGAAGCACAGAGCTAGCTCAAAGCAAGAATTTCCCAGCTGGCGCCCAAGTCTCGCAAGCTTTACAGGGTGCGCAGAACCCGTCTATACTGGAAATAAGGCCATAACGCGAGGTTCCTCGCCCATAAAAGCTGGGCTGACAGCCCAGCTGACGCTGAATCTTTCGAGCTATTCCTAGACGCGATCACACCGCAGCTAGCGGTGGGAATTTATCGTTAACGCACGAGGGAACTAAGATGTGCAGTAGGAAAGCTGCGCACTCAGCGAGGCTGCTCGTCAGCCTTATCGCGCTGAGTGCCTGTGCCAAGAGTAAAGTTCGCATTGATCTCGACACGCCCCACAGGGCCAACCAACTTCTCATCAGCTTCCATGGAGACGTCAAAGATTTCACTCAGATTCTCGACATGCATGACAAGAGCATTCAGGTCGAGAGTTTGAACGAAGATACCCTGCTGCTGAAGCTACCTGAAGGGAGCGATTTGGCGGCAGAAGCAGAGAAGTGGGCTGAACACAAAGCCGTCGAGGCAGTCGAAGCGAACAGCCTCTATCAGCTTGAAGAGCGGACGCCCAATGATCCTTATTTTTCTAGGCTATGGGGTCTTGAAAACAGGGGACAGCAGCAAGGAATCGAAGGTGCCGACATTGGCGCTCCGGGAGCATGGGAGTTCAGTCAGGGAAGTCGTCGCATTTTGGTAGGCATAATCGATTCAGGCATCGATTATAAGCACCCTGACCTAGCCCAGAATATATGGAAGAACCCAGGGGAAAGCGGTCTCGATGCAGCAGGTCGCGATAAGAGCAGCAACCAGATTGACGACGATGGGAACGGCTTAGTCGATGACTGGCGTGGATGGGATTTTCGGGATAACGACAATGATCCCATGGATGCGCGCAATCATGGGACTCATGTTGCGGGCATCATGGGTGCGGTCGGTAACAACGGCCTCGGCATCGCTGGAGTCAGCTGGCGTATCAGTATGGTTCCCATCAAGGTTTTTGACGCGGAGGGCGAATCGAGCACGGACGTCATCATTCGCGGTCTCGATTATGCGACCAAACTCGGTGTGCTGGCGACTAACAACAGCTGGGGTGGTAAAACCGCTTCAACGGCCATGTTAGCAGCGATCAAACGTGCTGAAATGAAGGGTATCCTCTTCGTTACATCGGCGGGCAATGACGGTCTTGATAATGACAGTTCGCCTCATTATCCTTCCAACTACGGCCTGCCCAATATGATAGCGGTGGCAGCCACCGATCGTCAGGATGGGTTGGCGGCATTCTCCAATTTCGGAGCACGTTCGGTGCAAATTGCAGCCCCTGGCGATTCAATCTATTCGACTTTACCTGACAACACTTATGGTCTCAAAAACGGCACTTCGATGGCAACTCCTCATGTCACGGGTCTGCTCGCAGTTCTCGCCGCCCGTTATCCGAGCAAGCTGCCCTCTGAACTGAGACAAATCCTCCTTGAATCTGCAGCCCCACTCGCCAGGCTGCGGCTGCAGGTGCAGTACGGTAGGCTCGATGCGAGGGCCGCTGTTAGCGGCGAGAGGCCGACTCCGTAGGAATAAAGGAGTTTTCTGGGCCTCCTAGCTTGGCATCTGCTAAGATGAACAAGGGGGGCACTGGAATGTTAGATCGAGCACTTTTTGCGATCCCAAGACTGATCCTTGCCTATTTCCTAGCGGGAGACGGGCTGCAACTCAGGGCCGACGAGGTCAAGCTTAACGTGCGCGAACTCTGCCGGCTTGAAGTCGCCTCCAAACTACTGCAGAGCTATAATGATATTGCTATTCTCCGCGATCAGGTGCAGCTCGGTGAACAGAAAATCAAGGATTTTGCAGCCCATATCCGGCTCCTAGAAAACGAGTACAAAAAGCTCGAAGCGAGTCCTCGAGGCAGCATTCCGGTTTTTGAGCTCGACGAGAAAGTCGTGGTTCTGAAGTATCAGCTGCAGACTCTCCGCGCTCAGCAGCTCGAAACCGAGCAGCACCTGACGAGCAACAAGAAGCGCTACGAGGAAGAGGAGACGAAGCGCATAGCCTTCGCTAAGCTCTTGATCCCGGTATTTGCCTTCGATTTTTCTTCGGACGATGGCAAGAGTGGTCTTCCCCAAAAAATTCGCTATCATCACGTCTGCAGTGCCTACCAGCTGCTTTGCCCCTTGCCGCCGCTGCAGATAAAAAGTCTGCGAAAGATCGCAGCCTCGCTCGACAACAAGACCCCCTGCGAACGTTACGGCTCGATTGCTGCCCTACGCTAAAACCTCTAATGCGGACAGGGCGCAGCTTTGCAAGTGTCTCAGCGAGACATAACGTCTAAAATTTGCCCAAAAAAAAGAGTATTTTTTCTTGTATTGATTGCAGAGTTCTTTATGATGCGTCCTGTGTTCAGAACTTTGCACTAGGAGATACAAAATGAAATCTTTTCTTCTCGCTCTAACTGCTTCGACCGCTCTATCCGCTTCTGCAATGGCTGCCAGCAATGTCGAGTGCGGCAATGCTGAAGGTTTCCAAGTCAGCCTCAACGTTGCTGATGGATCGGCTCTCGGTACCCTGACTTACGGTCAAGCCGATGATTTAACTTCAGTCTCTGGAGTTGAAACCGCCTTGATAAACGGCGTCGGCGCGGCTGTTAAAGGCGGCGAAGTTCTCTTCGTTGTTACAGCAGCTCAACCTGCAAACCTTGGCCAGCTTGTGGTTGAAGGAACTACCTACAATCTGACTTGCAAGTAAGAACTCAGTTCTGTTTTTAGACGCAAAAAAGGGCCACCTCCGCAAGGAGATGGCCCTCCTGACTATGTTCAACTTAGCAAAGAGGAGGAAATACCACTTCTCTGATGCTTCTTAGAGGCAGGAACTGCCTTCAAAATCTGCAGATTTGTCTCGTAGCCTGCTGCAAAAGCAAGGTAGTTCGTCGAGACGACAAATTCTTCGATCACATAAGTAGCAAGGTCATTTTCTTGCTGTTTCCGACTCCGCTTTCCAGCCATTTTTAACTTATCTTCAAAAGCTTGGGCAGAAAGATGATGGCGCGACGAAGTTTGCAGACTTCTAGTGTACTCTAGAACTAGAGGCTTATGCTGCGCCGTGAGTCCCAGGTGCTTTTCAAGTATGCTGAAGACCTGCACGTTAGCGTCTGGAGCTGAAAGCAAGTTAATTAAAATTTCCGGACCCGCGAATGCGGCACCAGCGATAACTGTAGTTCTAAGAAAATTGCGTCTATTGCATATAGTTTTCATCGATGGTCCCTCGATTATATGTTGATGCTTTGCGGAATCCGCGACGGCAAAAGGTGGATGTAGGGGACATAGCGCGTCTGGTTCCGGCGCTCGATTTCCGCTTCAGCTGCTGCAAGGCGAGCCTTATGACGTGCGAGTGCTTCGCTAATCGGACCATCCGTAAAGTCTTTTAGAATGCCGTTTGGATGCTGATCATAATTGCCGTAGCTTGTGTAATTGATCCCAGCTAATACTGCGAGGATGCCCGCAGTAGTGACTCCAACTTCCAGAGGAGGAAGATTCTGCAACCAATCTTCTTCGGTATGGCCTAGACCTTTTGGTTCTGGAGTGAATCCCGCGAGAGGGTTGGCAGGCATAAAGGCCATGTCAGTCCCTTGGGTAAAGTTCACTGCGGCGTGCTGAGGGCCTGCCGTAAACAAAACCATGGTCAAAATACCGACGAGGTCTTCGCGGCTTAGAACTTGACCAGGGGTATCGCCAAAGTCCTTAACCATTCCACCTTCAGGAGACGCGAGTTCCGCTGCCCAAGCCTGGAGTTCCGTGTCGCTTGCGACTTCGGAATCGTTCTTGTAGAAAGTCGAAACAAATTCTTCGATCCATTTTTGAGTGAGATTCCAAATGAGCAGACCATCATCACGATAGGGGTAATGACGGAGGATGCTGGAATCCATTGTCCCGAGCCGGCGCATACGATCTGGTAGATAGTTAGAGCGGAACGAGTAGCCAAGGCGCGTATTTTTAACGAACTCGTAGGCTGAGGGCAGATCAGCTCCGATAAGCCGATCAACCGCTTTTTCCGGTTTGATAAGGACATTAGTAGCTGCAAAGTTGATCAGGATCGTGCCTTCGAAGTGGTGCGTGAGCAGCGCGCCTACGGGATGCCGCGTCGATAGATTGCGGCGTGTAGACACTACAAAAGCATCCATAAGGTAATGCGTGAGGCCTAGGTGACTAGCCAATTCATGATGGGTGTTGTGAGCTGCCAAAACGCAGTTCTTTGCGATCTTCCAGCTATAGCCATCAAGCGGTGTATAGATGATGCGATCTTCGGGGGTCGGCCCGGTTTGAATCGCGAAAGGACAGAGGCGTCCACCCCCACGCGGCACTGCGAAGGCAGCCCAGGGTGCATAGATGTACTTGGGAGTCTGGCCATAGTGCAGACCGTTCTTGAGTACGCTGAGGCCTGAGTGATCGACGACATAGATGCGACCTTCGCCTAGTGCGGTCTCAAGATCATCATCAGCAAACTCAGGAACGGTATGCAACTGCTGGTTGCTGATCGGAAAGTTAGCAGGGACTTCGTTCAGTCGTTTAATGACGTTGGGATTTGGGCCGGCAACGAAATTATTTGCGAAGCTTTCGTCGGTCTGGAAGCGAAGCGCGATCTCTGGCAAAGGCATGGTGGCGAAGATATCATTAAAATCTTTGAGGCTCTTGGCGGAGCCGAGGGTTGGTCCAAGATCGGGGAGGACACCGCGACCTAGGGTAGAGCCTATATCTCTGAAAGCTTGCAATGCTTTCGCTATATCTTTGCTATTGGCGCCTTTGAGAAATTGAGTCAACTCTTCAGGAGCAACGCTTTCTGGAATGGCGTCTGAGTTGGAAGTATTATTCAGATACTTCGTAACGTTGGCGCTGACACGGAAGAGGACATCAACCAGTTGCCTTACCCACTCTGGTCCGTTTAGGTCAGCAGTTACTTGGGGAATTTGGTTGAGGGGAATGCCAACCGAGCGTTCGTAGCGATAAGCTTGTTGACGAGCAGCCAAGCGAGGCCACCTCAGGGCTGGAAGGTCTTTCTGGGGAATTTTGTACTGCGCCATGCCTTGTCCTTTTTTCGATAGAGTCTTGATAAGTGTGTGAGCACTAACTTATTTAGAACTAGCGCGGCAGCGGGCGGACTGAGCGCTAAGCTTTCCCTTGAGCATCACCTGCTTCCAGGCTTGCGGAGAATAAGCGATTCTGAGGTCAGAGCGGATTTACACCCCACCCTGTAAAGTCTCAAGGCGCATCTAGTTACATTGTAAGGGCTTATAAATTAGCTATTTTAATAGGCAAAATGTTGATCAAGAGTAAACGGAGGAGACGGCAAAATAGCAGAAGATTTGATAAGGACGGCTAGACTAACGAGGGAATCTAATCACTCTGATTAAACTTGCTGGGTTTCAGCGGCAGAGATTTTCGCCAGCAAGTCTCGACTATTAATCAATAGGTAATTTCTTGGTTTTGTCGTCACCCATCGATTCCAGTTCTTTTTCGATACGCTTTAAATGATTTTCAGGAATTACATTAGCTTCACGGCGCGCTGCTTCAATCATTTTCTGGGCGTCACCAATATCGCGATTTTTGTTGAACTCGAGGCAAATGATGCACATAAATCCACCTATTTCTGGCTTATAGGAAGAAGTTTAGCACGTAGTCTTTAAGCTAGGTTAGTCTGCAAAAATGTCGTGACTGCAGGTAGGTGGCTTGTACCGATCAAAAGCCTCTGCTATCGTCGGCAGCTCGAAGATTGATGGAGGAGATCTTGAATGGAAACATGGACACCTGACGAATTGAAGCAGCATCTAGGCGAGGGCGAACGGGTCTTTCTCAAGCTCTGGAAGAAAGGCTGCGGAATCTGCAAGCTATCGACGCCAGCGACCGATAAGCTTGAAAAAGACAATGAACATCAGCTGACTTTCGCGAAAATTAGCATCGACGAATACCCGGAAATGCTCGAAGTCGCTGGAACTGAAGTTCTACCGGTGTTTTTCGTGTTTGATCAAAAGAAGAAGAAAGGCATGTACACAGGATTCAAAGGCTACGACAAGCTTCAAGAGTTTGTCGTAAGCTCTCTGCAGTCCTAGAGTGAGCTATCAATGCAGAGACGGGTCGGGTAGCAGCGGGCCGATGATCTGCAGAGCCTGGTGTTCAACTTTGAAGCGAAAATCTCCCTGAGCAATTTTCTCTCCATCGCCCATAACGCAGATCTGCGCGGGCGAGGAGATGCTAGCCTCTGATTTCACACACAAGGTTTCTTGCAGATGGGGGTGTTCCCTAGCTGTCAGGTAGGAAATGAAGAGCTTCAGATAGTGACTAAAGGTCTTTGCTCTGATGACGACTATCTCAATTTGACCATCATCCGGTTTAGCTTCAACGGTCCAGCGCATATTGCCGGCACCCATACTACCCACATTTGTAATCATGAGAGTTGAAGCACGTCTGACGTGAGGCTTGCCGTCGATCCTTAGCTGGAAGGTCCAGTGCTTCTTTTTGGCAATCAAGCGTGCGCCATTCCAAACATAGGCGAGACGGCCAAACATTTTCTTAGCTGGTGGTTCGGTATTCGATGCAATCCAAGAATAAGCACCAACGCTTACATGACAGAGGTAAACTTTGTTATCGATGAGCATGAAATCGACCCAACGTAGGGAATGCGGCTGAAACAGCAGCTCGAGAGCTTCATCTAGATTAAGGGGAATGCCGAGTTCTCGGGCGAAAAGATTGGCGGTTCCGCTAGGAATCACGGCGAGGGGAAGTCCACGTCGCCAGGCCTCTGTGGCCACGGCTGCCACTGTGCCATCTCCTCCCGCAGCCACCAAGGCCTGAGCACCTGAACGGAGCCCTTCTTCGATGGCTTTGTCTAGAGGCTGGTCTTTCTCAACATAGGCAAAATCAATCTTTTTTCCATGCTCTCCGGCTTTTGCCAGGGCCAGGCTCTTGAGTTCCTCGCAGCGGCTGCTCCCGGAATTAGGATTGAGTACGAGGAGATAATGCTGAAACCCTGACGTATTGTCTTTCCCTTTACTCTCGGGCTTGGCTTGACTATCTGTATAAAATGGAGTCATCTTGGGGATGTTAGGGGAAGCTTCGAGAGAATTTCTATTTAGCTCCGAAGGAGCCTGATGCGTTTCGTCCATATCTCTGACCTCCACTTCGGCCCCCATTATAGACCAGCCGTTGGTGAAAGTCTGCTTGACTACCTGGCGCAGGGGGCCTTTGATGCCGTCGTAATAACAGGTGATTTTACGCAGCGCGCAACGCGAGAACAGTTTGTTCAGGCTGGGTCTTTCCTCGAACGCTTGCGGAGCTTAGTACCCGAGGTCGTCGTCTGCCCTGGGAATCACGATATACCATTGTTTCGTATTTGGGAGCGGGTTTTTTATCCTTTTCGTCTCTATAAGAAATTCATTCATCCTCACTTAAATCAAATTGTGGATATCCATGATGCCAGGATTATAGCGCTCAACAGTGTGCGTCCGCTGAAAAGGCTAGTAGAGGGCAGACTTAGCCGGCAGCAACTACGACTCGTTCAGAGCAGCCTCTCCCAAAACCCACAGAAAATGTTTCGGATCCTAGCGCTGCACCATCCTCCCGATGTTTCGCATGATAGGCCGGTCATATCGTCGCGAGAAAGGGAGTTCGTCCGACTTTGCATCGAACAGAAAGTCGATATTGTACTGAGTGGTCACGTACATGTGTCACGAGTTTTGCCGCTGACGAGCTCTCCAGGAGGGGCTCCGCTCCTCGTAGGCTGCGGGACGACTACTTCTGGTCGCGGTCGGCAGGCTGAAAAGGACCGCAATACCTTCAGACTTATCGAAGGCGATGCGCAGGGGCTAACTATCAGCACCTTTGCACTTGAGCCGGGTACTAAGATTTTCGTAATCCTCGCCCGAGAAGATTATCCAAAACCGTTCTAGCTGGACTCTGACAGTACGGCAAAGTTCTGATTTTTTCTTAGCTCGCCAGGGCCGCATCTGCATTCAATGAGAATATCCTTGGAAGTAATAATTAGAAAGCTCACTAGTATCAAGAGATTAAGTGCATGCTTTGCAGTTAAGGATTTTTAACTCAGCAAACCCCCCCTCCCTCACGAAAAGTTTAATAGGCGACTGATCGCACTTAGGGGAAAATGAAATGGCTGCTTCATCGGCAAAAAAATTGTCTCATGCCAATTCCCCGACATCCCTCACCGAGCAGATTTGGGGAATCAGTTGGAACCAACACTTCCCCAAGCCGCTGACGGCGACGATAAGAGTTGAAATGCGGAGCTACGAGGAGGCTTCTCCCCTCATAGCCCAGCTTTTTCCCGAAGTTTACCTGATGGATGGCAAGTCACCGTTCGGGGAAAACAACAGTAAAGAATTCAAGAAAAAATACTATGAGATGGCAGGGGATTTCTTCGTCTTCCTTGATGCATCGAAGGGTGACAAGGTCGCTGGCATGGCGATAGGCACAGTACTCGACTGGTCTAGCTACAATTTTAGAAATATCTCGATCGCAGATGAATATCAGGAAAGCGGACTCTATCTGAGCTTTTTTGAAGCCCTCTGCGATGTGATGAGGGAGCACGGCGTCAGTCGCATCGAAGGTGATGTAGCTCCTTCCAACCGCCACCATATTCATGTGCTCAATAAGATGGGCTACATGGTGACAGCGATGAGTTACTCCGAGCGATGGGGCGTACTGCTGCACATAGCAAAGTACCTGAATCCGGACGATGAAGAGCGTTTTACTAAGCTTTTCTCAATGTCAGCCAACAGCGATCTCAAAGCGAATTCGCGGGCGAAAAAGCCCAAGAATTCATGAAAAAACTCACTAGCCTTAAGCGATAGGCGCTTAAGGTTTTATATGCAACAAGTTTTAGGAGTCTGCCATGAAAAAGAAATACGCGTTGATTTCGTTCTAATTTAAAGGCGGGTCGAAAGACCCGCCCCCTCTTCTTTCCCTGTACCACTTCCCGCAGTATACTTTGGAGGCGACTATGGCTAACTCACTCTATGATCAGTTGACCAAGCGTATCGCGCAGCACTTCGAACAGATGAAAACAAAGAACACATTCTACCAGAGAATTTTCACCGGTAAGCTCACCGTCGATGAACTCGTTTTATTTATCAAAAATGTCAGCTATCTGACTTCCTATACGCCTGTTCATCTCAAGATGGCCCATGACGTGGCGCAGTCAAAGTCCTTGCATCAGCTAGCCGCCTATTTCAAATCCAAGCAGAAAGAAGAACAGGGCCACGACGAGTGGGGCAAGCAAGATATCCAAGGGATAGCGAGCCAGTTCGCTGTTTCTATCCAGAATGTACCTGTCCTCTCTGAAATGAAATCCTACGTGCTGGCCAATGAGAGCATGATCAAAAAAGATCCCTTTCTCTACTTTGTCTATATTCTCTATGCAGAATACTACACAGTTATCGCGGGCCCTGAGTCCCTTGCTGCAATTGAGAAGCACTGCAAGGTGCCCCAAGATCTGGTAAGCATCATTTCGAACCATGCGGAACTTGACAAGTATCACGTCGAAGATTGGGCACAAGAAGCTCGCGATGTTGGCCTTGATCCTAAATCGCTCCCGATCTACCTGACGAATCTCGATGAAATTCTGCAGCGCTACGATAACTTCTGCCAAGCCTTGAGTAGACGCCATGCAAACGTCGCCTAAAGATAAGCTACATGCAACTCAAATGCCTGCCGGTTGGAAATTGATCGACGAGCTGAATGAGAACGTCGATCTCTTCACAGCCAAAATTCAAATTGCGGGTAAGGCAGCGCAGCATGAGTTGCTCGGGACCAGCGTGACCGGCAGTTCGGCGAGCTGGACGCAAAACCCCGAGGCTTTTGCCTACTTCGAACTTCTGGAACGGATGGCAATAGTTGAAGCCTTAGACAGGCACAAGTCTAATGAAGGCCAAGTTTGGCGACTCATCGATCCTCATCGGGGCGGAAGTCGAGGCGAGGCAGTCGAGATTTTTCAGAATTCTTCCAAACCTGATATTTGGCAGCCATCGAAATCCAACGGCGTAGCCCTCGGTAGCAGCTGGCAGCACGCAAGCCAAAACGCAGTTTGCGAAGCGGTTGAGCGGCACCTGGTGCTGGCCTCTTGGTATGGTGCTTTGATACCTCAAAAGCTTGAAGCCGGGGCCCTGCCTCTCGCCCTCGCCCCACTTGCACGTCACTACAATGTTATGCATTATTCTTTCGGAGAATTGCCGACAGCCGCTACACGGACTCCCGTCGCTGTCACAGGGACGTTCTTCTGGCCTCGGAAGCCGAATGCGCCGTTGATATATGGCTTTGGAGCCGGTCTTTCATCCAACGAAGCCCTGCAAAAGAGCCTGAAGGAAGCTGTCCAGCGCCTCAGTTTTCTAGATGGTGAAGAGGTTCCGGAAATCGAGCCTCTTTTCAGTCCCACTCCGGATTATCATCAAGAATACTTCCTGCATCCGGAACGCCAAGAGGTTTTGAGCAAATGGCTGAGGGGTGAGTTTTTCAAAGGGAGCGAGAGCACTCAGCTTCTGGATACGCGGAACCCTGTGCAATTTGTAGATCTCACTCCGTCGACTCTCGAGACGCTAGTCGTCGTGAAGGCCCTTACACCGAGCCTTCTGCCTTTGTGCTTCGGGCGTTTCATCGATGAACGTTGTCCCGAGATCGAAGCCGATAGACTCATTCATCCGGTGGTTTAGACCTGCTATCTTTATTCTTAGTTTTCTGCGCCGGCCGACTGCCGGCTTTCGCTTTTAGGCTTTTTCAGATTCAGCAAGAACTGGGTTCCACGAGCTTCTTGATGAGCATCCCTTAGGAAAAGATTACCTCGGTAAACCGTAAGCAGTTCACCTGCGCATAGAGACTAAGTCCACATTCCCAGCTAGGTTTAATTCCATCGAGAGAAACCGCGATGGAGACCGACTCAAATGAAAGCTTCCTTCAATCACGATTCCTGCCTTAAGTCCCTGGCTGCTGA
>JBGSTX010000356.1:0-5939 GCA_041736305.1 Oligoflexus sp.
AGGTTTCGCGTTTACCGTTCGCGCGGTCCCACTGCATGATGCGGCTGTCCACATGGAGATCAAAGCGACTTTGATCCTGTAGCGGGTCCATCGGCGAGAAAAAGCTGATCATGGAAGCTTGATCGAGCGAGTAGTAGGTACCCCACTGATTCCGGGCGCCTGCCCCGGCGGGATCGATGTGGCAACCTTGGCAATCGAGGGTGCAACGGCGCTCCATAGGAGGACGCTGTCCGCGGCCGGGCTTGTGGCAGCCGCCACAGTTCTGAGCCTCCCGCAAAGCGATCAAAGGGGTGGCTTCACTGTCCTGAAAAACCCCAAAAAACGCGAAAAATGCCGCGAGTACCATGGATCTAAACGGGCTGAGCATGGTAGACTTCCCACAAAGAGGAGAGCATGAATCAATGTTGGTGCAAGGCTTGCTTCGCATTATTATAGCAGCAATATGTCTCAACTTGGCAGCTTGTAGTCTCGAAGAGAAGGGACTTCGCCAAATTCGAGCGCATGTCAGCGCCCGCGAAGGGGTTGCGCATGCGGTCCCCATGCGTAAAGCGGAGCGTTACTGCAGGGAATGTCATGGAGCTAGTCTCGTGGGCGGTAGTCACGGCGAGCCTTCATGCTACACCTGTCACGGACGTCTCTGGTTGACTGCCGATCCTGATACATCCTATGCACCTTCTGATCACACTCTTGTGCAAGGCGGCGTTTACCGCCATAACCCAGCTATAGATCAGGTCCAAGCCGTCTGTACGAGCTGCCACGGCACGGATCTGCTCGGAGACGGCGAAGATGGCACACCTAGCTGCTATCTTTGCCATGATCAGGTCTGGGCAAATTGACGAGAGAAGCTGTAATCCAGAGCTGAAACTTTTTCAGCAATCTGGTAAAACATCAGCAGTTTCGCTGAATCGGGGCTGGGAGCTGCGATCCTTGGTGGCGAATTTTTTGTCTGACGAGCAATGCAGAGATCGCCTATTTCGCTCCAAAGCTGCTTTTCGCCGTCGAATTCTAAGAGAGCTGGAAAGCTATGATACCTATCGAACCTAGTGTTTCCCCACCGGAGCCCGCGCAACCTGTGTTTGAAAAGGTAGATATGACCTCTATGCCGCCCAAGTTTACGAGGGAGAGCCTAGCTGAGCCTGAAGGACTTGAGATTCCCGAGCGCAAGGAAGGCTTCATCGACAACAGTCGTCAGCATCGTCCTAAGCAGGGAACTCCAGGTCGCGGCAAGACCAAGCATCTCTCTCTTTCGCTTGAGCAGGGCACCTACATAGCCTTCGATATCGAAACTACCGGTGGCAATCCCGAGAAAAACGGTATTACCGAGATTTTCGCGCTTCGCTATCGGGATCATCAGATTGTGGATACCTTCTACAGCATGGTCAACCCAGGGGTTTCGATTCCGCCCATAGTCAGACGCATGACGGGCATTACCAACAAGATGGTCCGCGAAGCCCCGCCCATCAAGGCTGTGATGCCTGAGTTCCTCCAGTTCATCGCTGACGATGTGCTAGTCAGTCACAACACCATAGGCGACATGAAATTTGTCCGTTACTTCGCTGAAACGAGCTGCCAGCACGAGGTGACCAATTACTATCTTTGCACCCACCTTTTAGTTGAGAAGCTGGCGCCCAATGCCCCCGATAAATCTCTGCGCGGCTTGGCGTCTTTTTTCAAACTGCCTGGTGATGCTCAGCTACATCGGGCCGAAGCCGACGCTTATCTTACGCTCGAGCTCTTCAAAGTACTCCTGAAGAAGATGGGGGACAAGGGAATCGCTTCGATTACGGATGCGATTCGTTTTCAAGGGGACTTCGAATCAGGCACGCGGCTCGGTTGGGGTATCAAGCAGGAGATCCTGCAGGCGCTGCCGGAGACGACCGGCGTTTTTTATCTTTATGACTTCAGTGGCAACGTTACTTTTCTCTCGAGCGCGCACAATCTCGCGCGTGAAGTGAAGCGGCTACAGAAGTTGAGCGCCTTGCCCAAGCAGCTTTTGCGGGCTGTGTTGGCGAGTAGCGATCTGAAATTCGAGGAGACGCCGACGGCCTTTGCCGCGGCTCTGCTCGAGGCGCAGAGCATTGCCAAGAGTAGGGTTCGTTTCGATCCAGCCAACTGGCATCAGCGGACCGCCAACTTCATTTATCTCAGTCTTGAAGAAGATGAATTCCGCCTGACGACCGGCCCTCTGGTCGCTGGGGTCGTGGCTTTGTTGGGGCCGATCCGCGGGGGTAAAGATGTTACAAGCCTTCTCGATCAGATATCCCACGCTCTCGGTCGGAAGCCGACTAAAAAGGGCCTCAAAGTTGAAGCTGCGGAAGCTCCCCTCCTGATCGATTTTTTCCGGCGTCGTCGCTTAGAGCCAAAGTTTAAGGAAAAGCTGCTCTCCCTCTTTCCTCGTTTTGATAAGAACTTCCAAAATCAGCAAAAAATTCGCAGCCATCTCAACGAGCTGGCGATACCGGAAGATCTTTTTGGTGCCGAGGCCTGCTCTGGAGTGTTGGCTGTAGCTATCGATGAACGCTGGCATCTCTACTGCATCGCTATGGGGCGCGTGCTTTCCGAGTTCAATGTGCAAGGCGATCTGGTTCAAGGTCTGCATGCGCATGGTTTGAAGCTGCGCATCTATCGGCAGATTAAAGAAGTGATGCAAAGGCAGGGGCACGAAGTGCAGGCGCTAACCCTGGCTGAGGCGACTCAGTTGAATCGTATGTTTTGGTGGGCGTTCTTCGGTCAGCGCCATGAAAATGTTCGCATCATCAGAGTTGAAGAACTGCCTGAATTGTAAGAAAGTGGCAGCATGATTTCGGCTAAAGAATAAAAGGCTCCAAGCCGACGGCCCGAGCCTTTTTTTGCGTCTATGCGAAGCTCGCGCAATTTCTAAATTTTTTCCGGGGGTGAGCTCGGATTTGTGTGAAAAAGCCAAATCTTCCTCAAGATTCCACCAAAAATAACCGATACGTTTCATGAAACAAAAGAACGCGAGAGTTTGAGAGGGCGCCCCCTCCTGAAAGGGACTATGCGATACTTACTCAGTGCAATATTAGGAGTGATATTTACCCTGGGACTCAGTATTCCTTTGCAGCAACTCATGCGCATGAAGGAAGCCGAAGCCTTGAGCCTGAGGGCGCAGACAGGCATTCTCAACGCACGCGGATCGAACGTGATGAATGTCAACGTTCCACCTTTGAAGGGTGTGAGTTCGAATCCGAAAGAGCCGCGCATTAAATTTCTGCCTCAGTACCCAAGTGATGCTGCCGCTAAGCAAATAGAGGGATTCGTTACACTTAGCTTTAAAGTGAATAAAGATGGGACAGTTGAGGATTTGAGAGTTATCGAATCACAACCTGCCAGTGTCTTCGATCAGGCCGCTCGCAGGGCCGTTTCACGGTGGAATTTTGGTTCGACTATTCCAGAGGGCCAAGGCCAACAGAGACTGAGGCTGAACTTTAACTTGAAGAAGAATCTAGCATCGTTAGAAGGGTCAGAGTCTCGCTGATTGCCAATAGAATTGAAAATCACGAAAAAAAGCGGTCCGTGGACCGCTTTTTTGCTTTTCAGCTACCGAAATATTCTTTCAGACCGCTTTGATCGGGACGCATTCCGCGTTGGCCTTCAGTCCAGTTAGCAGGGCAGACTTCGCCATGCTTTTCGTTGAAAGCGAGAGCGTCAACGAGGCGTAGATATTCGTCGATATTGCGACCTAGGGGAAGGTCGTTAACAGTTTGGTGACGTACGATGCCTTTGCGATCGATGAGGAAAGTGGCGCGGAGAGCGACGCCGTCTTCATGGAGGACATCGTAATCGCGAGCGATCGAGCGATGAACATCGGAAACGACGGGATAGCTGACGCCTTCGATTCCGCCTTCATCCTTCGAGGTCTTGAGCCAGGCAAGGTGCGAGAATTTGGTATCAATAGAGCAACCGATGACTTCGGTGTTCTTGCTTTTGAACTGGCTCAGCTTTTCTTGGAAAGCGTGAAGTTCGGTGGGGCAAACGAAGGTAAAGTCCATGGGGTAAAAGAAGAGGACCACATTCTTCTTGCCGCGGTAGTTTGAGAGCGTGATTTCTTGGAAGTCGTTGTTCACAACAGCAGTTGCCGTAAAATCAGGTGCAGGTTTGTTAACGAGTACAGCCATATCTCACTCCTTGTCGACACTTTAGGGTCCATTTGCGGGCTCATCGAAACACAGAAAACAAGTGCTGTCAATCGAGCGAAGCCCCCAAATTTCACCCACGACCCAAAGATGGTACCAAAGCCTATCGAGCCGAAACGCTAGCCAATCTTTGTAATGGCGCTATGCCGCTGCGCTGATTTTTTGCTTCACGGCCCATCCATGTAGGGATAGCGATAATCGGTCACCGGAACAAAATTTTCTTTGATTGTGCGGTGAGATACCCAGCGGAGGAGGTTGAATATGCTACCAGCCTTGTCGTTGGTGCCGGACGCGCGAGCACCGCCGAAAGGCTGCTGACCCACCACCGCGCCGGTGGGCTTGTCATTGATATAGAAATTACCGGCGCTGTGCTCAAAGGCTTCGCTCAGTCGTTGAATCACGTGGCGATCGCGAGCAAATATCGATCCGGTCAGAGCATAAGGACTGGTGCGATCGCAGAGTTCTATCGTGCGTTCCAGCTCTGCATCTTTATAGACGAAGACTGTAAGGACAGGCCCAAAAATTTCTTCCTGCATAGTCCGATAGTCAGGAACCTTGGCTTCGATGATCGTCGGTTCGATAAAGTAGCCACGACTAGCGTCGGCTCCTCCGCCGACAAGAATGCTCGCATCAGGGCTGGTCTTTGCTTCATCCAGATAGCCTTTGATGCGGTCAAAGGCTTTTTTATCGATCACGGCCCCCATGAAGTTTTTATAGTCGGCAGGATCGCCGACGCGCAATTCTTTGACCATGGCGACCAAACGATCTTTGACTTCTGGCCATAGACTCTGAGGAATATAGGCTCGCGAGGCCGCCGAGCATTTCTGTCCCTGATACTCGAAAGCTCCTCTCAAGAGGGCGACGGCCAACTCCTCCGGCGACGCACTCGCATGCGCGAAGACGAAATCTTTGCCACCCGTCTCACCGACCAGACGAGGATAGGATTTGTAGCGATCAAGTTGCTGACCTACTTCTCGCCAGAGGTGATTGAACGTTCCGGTCGAACCTGTGAAGTGAATGCCGGCGAGTTCAGGATGGGCGAGAGCCAGCTTGCTGATGGTGGCTGCATCGCCTGAAACTAAATTGATTACGCCTGGGGGCAGGCCAGCCGCCTCGAGGATTTCCATAGCCAGGTGACAAGCGAACATCGAGGTGGCCGCTGGTTTCCAGAGGACGCTGCAGCCCATGAGAGCCGGCGCCGCGGGAAGGTTCACGGCGATCGAAGTGAAGTTGAAGGGGGTGATGGCGTAGACGAATCCTTCGAGGCCCCGGGCCTCGCTGCGATTCCACATGCCAGGCGAAGATATCGGTTGCTCGCTGTAGATGCGTTCGGCGAAGTGCACGTTAAAGCGGAAGAAGTCGATGAGTTCGCAGGACGCATCGATTTCAGCCTGGTGGACGGTTTTACTCTGGCCTAGCATGGTCGCCGCGTTCATACGAGCCCGGTAAGGACCAGCCAGTAGTTCGGCAGCGCGTAGAAAGACGGCGGCGCGAGCTTCCCAAGGGAGCCGGGCCCATTCGCGCCGCGCTTTGAGATTGGAGCTGAGAGCCTGCTCGATTTCTCGCGGCCCGGCTTGATGCACTACGGCCAAGACGTGTTTGTGCTCGTGAGGACAGACGACCGCTTCAAGCCGGCTGCCTTTGATCCCTTCGCCGTGTATCTTGAGCGGAATTTCGATCTTCTCGCTGCTCATAGTTTTCAGGGCCGCTTCCAGTGCCTTTCGCTCATTCGAGCCTGGATTGTAGGGAAGGACCGGCTCGTTTCTAGGGATGGGTGCGGTGCTG
>JBGSTX010000006.1:0-5008 GCA_041736305.1 Oligoflexus sp.
TAATATAGGTATGAATCCTCGGTGAACATATTACAAACGCCCATACATAGCTAGTATTGAAGGAGTCTAAGCTAGCCAGGGACCCAAAAATCACTCAACTCAAACTCTTCCTTCGCGTAAATATCTCTATAAGACTTAAGAAAGTTTGCATTTTTAAATTCGACTCAAGAAGCCTGCAAGAAGGACCGATAATAAATTTACGGTCGTTCATAAAGGAGGCACCTATGGATCTTCAGCTAGATCATTCTGACGAGCATGCGATAGTGAAACAACCCCGCAAAATCGACTGGAGTTTGGTGCTCATCGTCTTTTTCATAGGTATCAGCGTCGGTGCCCTCATACCTGTTGGTATGAAGTTCTTTGGCGTCTGGAACAAACCATCGACAGGCTCTGCTACATCTCTAGAGAAAGATGACGATCTTAGTATGCCTAAAACCAAGGCTAAGCAGGCCACTGCACCCCGTCTTAAAAATATTCCTTTAAATGCTTCGAGCTCCCGGGAAGCCGCCGAGCCGAGCAGCTTGGCTATGAAGGCTAAAAACAATCCGAAGCAAGAACTAAAAACTAAAGAACTTAAAGCCTCTAACAAAGAAGCTATTTCGATTCCGTCTCCAGCCCCCTTGCCTGCTTCCGTGTCAGCAGTTTCGACCAAGGGCAAGAAAGCTGAGAAAAGCGCTCCAATTCTCGAGGAAATGGCGAGCGGGCCAAGTGCGATTGAAATTCAAAATCTCACCATGGCAGTCGAAGCCAGCAAAGGGAAAACAGAGCCTAGCGTTGGATCGGTTTCGACTCCTGCTCGCGGCCTGCTTACTTCGACTAAGGCTCCCGAGACTGCTCCGAAACCTGGGCAGCTTGTGGCGCTTTCGGCTAAAACTTCGCCTAGCCCTACGGTATCTTTGAAATCCGGGCTACTGACGACGATGAATGTACCTGAAGCTAAGTCAGACTCCGCTGCTGCCCCAAAAGTAGTAGCAATGGTCGTAAATAATGCTAGCTACAACAAGAATTCGCTCAGCACCTGCCAGAAGCGTTGCCTCCTCATGGGTCTAGACGCCTTTGGAATGCCGATTAAAGCCATCATCGACGGAGCGGTCTACGCCGAAGCTTTGAAGCAGCATAGCGGTACGATCAATCTTGCGGGCCAACCCCGTTTCGTCAAGAATCAGCAGGTCCTGATCGTCGAATCCATCACTTTTAACATCGCTCCGAAAACGGCGACAACAGATCCGAATCATAATCCTGCATTAAAAAACACCTTGCCGAGCGATCCAAGCGATCCGAGACCAGGGACCGTCGTGCAGGAATCGCACTGATCAGGAATCCAGCAAAATTTGTTTTAGAGTCGCGAGCTGCTCTTTGAGCAGCTCTTGCGATTCCAACGACTCGCTAGCTTCCAACTGCAGCTGAGTTCGCAGGATATGCTCATGTATCCCCGACAGCTTAAAAGTCTCGGAGACGCTATTCCAGTACTTGATGTTGAGCTTCCGTTTGCCCGTCATGACAAAGGCAAGGTATCCCTTTGACGGTATACCGGAACGTCTGCAAATAAAGGCCAGTGATACCTTCCTTTGGCGTTGCTTATAAAGCGTGTAAAGAGCGCGAAGGCTCGCCGCCGAGCTAGGCGATGCGAGTAATATCTGGCTAATATCCCGATCCAGGCTAAATTCTTCAACATGAGCGTGTTTGTGGACCGCCACGGCGGCCCCTAGAGGCGGTACCATAAGAGGACTCCCTGCTATCTAAGCTAAACTGGTCTCCCAGTGAGCAGGATGCAGGCTCGTCCGGTATATTGCACAGGGCTGAGGGCATAAAGTTAAAAAGTTGGCAATGGGCCTAAGTCTCCTCAAGCACGATACAGAGCAGACCACGTGCCTGAACAAAGTCTCCCGACTTCCAGGTGTGAGGAGCTTCAACGTGAAGGTAGAGGGGAATCCTACTTTCGAGTAGCAGCAGATCTTCGCTAACTGCCGTCTTTATGCGACCACTGACCAACATTTCCGAACCCGAGCGCAGGTGAGGGGCCCGTTCCTGTATTTCGAATAACGCTTGGCCCGGTGGGCAGGCGTCAATCTGTACAAACTCCAGTCCAAGCGGAGCATCGTAGGACTTATTGCGGTAAACGAGATGATCCTCAGTAGTCAGACAATTGTCACCGCACCGCACCCTTAGATCGAGAGCGCTGATGGTCAGCTCCCAAATAGACTCATCGAAGGGTTCATAGGCGATATCGAGGACTTTGAGATGGAGCTTATTTTCCATGCGTGCTTTCCGCGAGCGAAAATTCAAAAGCGTAGCGACCGACAGCAAAGTTTATGCTGCTTTGCTGCAGCCGCCTAGAAAATTCGCAGGCTGCGGCCGAAAGGTCTAGTTTAAGCTAGGAAGCTTCTGCCCTTGTGGCGCCGGCTGCAGCTAGCTAAGCTCTAAACTAAGCCTAGAATGCTAAAGGGGACCCTATGTCTATGTCGCCGCGCGAGCAACTGGCCAGTGCCACCATGATCGCGACACATGAATTAGTCGTGAATTTGGAGAAATCCAAAACGGCGATAGAGTCTCTCATCATGGGCATGCAGGACTTCACCTGCCTCGTGACAGCGCAGGGCCGTGTAGTCTGGGGCAACGACTGTGCGGCTCTGGCTCTCAAGTGCGACAAGGACCACCTGCATAAGCAGCAGCTAAAAAGCCTATTTGGACCGGCCGACTGGGATAGGTTCGTCGCCATTCTCCGCTCCTACGAGAATTCGTCGAGCAAGCCGAAAGAGTTTCAAATTCCGATTAAACAGACTGAAGAAGTGCGCGATTTCCTCTGGAGTGTGCGCCCGTTCCAGGCTGTCAGCAATCGCCGCGGTACGCTCCTCCTTCTGATGGGCCGCGACATTACCGAAGTGCTGCGCGAACGCTCGAAGCGGGCCCGTCTTGAAGGCGAGCTGGAGACCGCACAGTTGATGCAAACGGCTTTTCTCCCCCCCAAAAACATCAGCCTAGACCGTCTGAACATCTGCTCATTCTACCAAGCTGCCGAGCGCTGTTCGGGTGACTGGTGGGGCCACTTCAATCTAGCTCCCCACCTCGATATCATATGTATAGCCGACGTAACGGGCCACGGTGCCGCCTCGGCTCTGGTTACCGCCATGACCCAAGCGACCTGTCTGAGTTTTGCGAGCAAGGCTCGGGAGGACTTGAAGCGGGGACTTGAGGTCAAGATTGAAGATCTCTTTCGTCAATTGAATATAGTCATCTACGACACCTTCAAGGGTGAGACCTTCATGACTTTCTTCGGCATGATATTCAACACCAAAGATGGCGTGATGCGCAGCTGCAACGCGGGGCACAATTTCCCGCTCATGCTCCGCGGCAAGGTGCGCGAGAGTGCGAAGCAAGAGGAGGCGAAGGGCGGACAGTTGAAGAGTCTGCGCTGGCCAGACGTCCTCATGGTGAGGGGAAATCCGCTCGGCTATGAGCGCGATGCTCGTTTTGCCGAGAATATGACCACTTTGCAGGATCAGGATCGAATCATGATGTACACGGACGGTATCATCGAATGCAGGAACGACAAACAACGCATGTTCGGGGCCTCTGCTCTGAGCCGAGTCATGATCAAATACATCAATAAGGAAACCGAGGACTGTCTGGACGGGATTATCCAAGAAGCCCTCGATCACTACGGCAAGGTCCCTTTAAGCGACGACCTGACGATGGTTATTATCGACTATAATAAGGGATAAAAGCTCTAAGCTGTTCTCAGAGAATCTCGATTTCCCCACCCAGGGCATCGAGATTTTTGTCATTATAGACGAGTTGGTCGAGAGCCTCGGTTCCGAATATCTCAATAAAGATACTGCAGCTAAAGCTAAAATCCTGCCCTTTGATATCCCAGTAGTCGTTGTAACTCTGGGGCCTCGGCAGGTCAGAGGATATAATCTCATTGAACCCGCTAGTAGCGATGGGCAGACTGATCCCGGCGACGGTGCCGCTGTCGTGCAGCTGCTGGGCGATGCCCCCGGCGACGAGATTGCTATATTCCTTGAAGAGATCGTAGGAGCTTTTCATAATCTGCTCGCTGCTGCGTTCCCCGCTGCTTTGCCTTTGGGTCAGGACTTTCACATCAGACAGGTTGAAGTGGGTTTTAAAGGTGAGGCGCAGGTCTTTGGCGGCGAGTTGAATGACTGTGAGGTGGGCCCCGTAGATGAAGTCATCGGGTGAAAGGGAGTCGCTCAGCTCCAGCTCGCTGCGGTTGCTGATATCGGTGAAGCGTCTTCTCGAGAGTTCGCGAATCATATTTTGCAGCTCGGGATAGGTATCCTTGAGCATGGCAGGGTTCTCTATGGGTACGCTGGGAGCTGTCGACATCACGTGCCTCCGAGGGTCGATTCGAGTCGTCCTTACCCCATTTAAGCACATTTGACAGCGTTCAGCAGCTTTCGATATAATCGGCTCAGCAATGGAGCGAAGAGGAACCTATGGCCAAGATCTTGATCGTCGACGATTCTGAGACCTTGCGCATACAGCTTCGCGAAGCGCTTGAGGGTGCTGGGCACAGTGTGTGGGAAGGCGTCGATGGTGTCGATGGTCTGAAGCAGGCGAAGCAGCACCGCGACCTACAGATGATCATAACCGACTTCAACATGCCACAAATGGATGGCGTGACGATGGCGGCAAAGATTCGCGAGATACCTGAGTTTGCCAAAGTGCCTATTATGATGCTGACGACGGAGGCGACTCCCGATATCAAAGCAGCGGGAAAGGCAGCGGGCATTCTAGCCTGGATCGTCAAGCCGCTAAGCCCTGCCAAGATTCTCCCTACCATCGACAAAATTCTCAGTCGCTAAGAAGCTCACAACGCTACATTTAATTCTGCTTGCCCGCGAAAGGGCAGAGCACCATTTGGTGGAATTTTTCTTTCAGAAGGCTCCTTTCTAAGAGCTTATGAGCGGGAAAGCTGTTTAAAACCCAGCCCTCTTCAGCTAACAAGAAAAAGAGACTTAGAGATACCCGTTCAAGGGCGCCATTC
>JBGSTX010000014.1:0-34102 GCA_041736305.1 Oligoflexus sp.
ATGAGAGTCCTGAACAAGTTCCGAATGAAATCCATGCCCTTCCTGGCTATCAGCCTCACTGGTATACTCGCTTTGACGTCTATCTCCTGCCTCAAATCTGATGGAAAAGACGAGCCACCCCAAAATGAAAAACAAACTGCGGACAGCTCAGGTTTACTCAAAACAGCAGCAGTACGGGTCAAGACACCACAGACTGGTAATTTTGACTTACGAGAAGTGGCCGAACGCGTCCGCATAGGAGTCGTTCCCTCGGTCGGTGGTCAGAAGGCGGAAGCAACTGAAGATGCTTTGATTTTTCCGATATCTGCCGACGAAACCTATACTCTCTCCGACGTTCGAGGCGGGGATGTTTTTATCCTCGTTGAATTTTTGAACGAGCAAGAAGTAGCGATCGCCAAAGGCGAACTCAGGACACAGCTGAATGCTGAAACAGTACCCGAAGTTCAGGTCGGCTTCGCGCCGCTGCCTCTGGAAGTCGGTCTTACTCTTGCGGTCAGCGACACTCCTGCTCCCGAAGTTCCAACAACTCCGGTAGGTCCGGCCCCTGCTGGTGAGCCAGCTGAAGTCAAAGCTGCTCTCAAGAGCGGCAGCTGCCTCGGTTGCCACAGCACGCGTGGAAAACAGGGGGGGCTCGTCCTCGACACCTTCCCTTATGTCAGCACCAATCCGGAGCTTATCGCTGGTGGCGATGCTGCAGTCATGAAGAGAGTAGTCGAACGCGTGACTAGCACAGACAACCCGATGCCACCTTCCGGTCTGGTATTGAAGCCTGAGGCCGTAGCAGTCCTCGATAGTTTCCGTAGAGTCTTGGAAACGCCTGCCCCAGCCGCGACTCAGCCGGCTAGCCCAGCTGCCTTGGCTGTTCAAACGGTGAAGATGACTGTTTATCTCGAAGACGGCAAGACTTTCGAGACAGAGCTCGTGCTTGATCAGGGTGCTCGCTATGTTTCTAAGGATGCTATCGAAGTCACCCCAGGCAAATCCTACAACTATGACTTGAGCGTCTATGGTCGTGATGGAATGGCTTTAAATGAAGTGAAGAAAGCTAGCTTCACTGTGCCTCTGACAGGACTGGTAGAACTTAGTCTTTCTTTAAATTGAATTAAAAAAGGCCCTCGCGGGCCTTTTTTTATTCTCAAGCTAATATTCGCCTATTTTTCCTTAAATTCCCGCATTGCGAGCCAGCTCTATCGCTATCTCTCGCCACCAGGCGCCAGCCGCAGGTCCACCATTGCATTCTCCATCCGACTCGCCGGGCCGCTTCAGCCAAAGGAATGCATCAACGCCTTCATGCCCTGTGGAGCTAGTGGGCAGCTTACCAAGCGCACGTCCGCTGGGATTGCACCACTCATTGTTAGGTGATGGCCCAGCACCGTTGCGCGACGTGTCGATCACGAAAGACTTATCCCGACCAACGACGTTGCGCACCGCATTGCCGAACTGAATGTTAGATTCAGTACTTTGGTAGTTAGAAGTATTGAGAGCGAAACCATCAGCAATTGCCACGCCTGCTCTCTGCAGACGTTGGGCTGTTTCATCGGCCGAGAGCCAAGCCGAATGACCAGCATCGAGGTAAACTAGAGTGGTTGGATTCTCTTTCAAAACACCAATAGCCTCGCGGAGGAGATTATAGCGTTCGCTTTTAAGTTCTTCTGAGAGGCAGTTGTTGAGAGTCAGTGCATCGGGTTCGAGAATAACGATAGCTTTCGAACCCCGCAGTGCCGCCGCAAAATCTCTGATCCAAATTTTGTATTCGGAAGCAGACGCTCCCCCAGCCGAGTGTTGGCCGCAGTCGCGATAGGGAATGTTGTAAGCAATCAGAACAGCATACGAATCGTCGCTCTTTGCAGCTTCGATTTGGGCCTGAACAGCCGGACCAATAGCTTCGCTCCATTCTCCATACCAAACCCCTGCAGACTGCTGCGCGATATACCGTATCCGGCGAGCGTCAGGTCCATCCTGGGGTTGAATGAGAAGGGAATCTTCCATCGCCTGCGAATTAGGATCGACCCAGAACTTCAGAACATCTGGCAGTGCAGCCTGCTGCTCAACACTTCGTTTTTCAAATTGATCTGTCGCCAACGGCAGTCGGCTATCTTTTTCCTGAATTTCAGAGTGGGGGGAACAGGCGACAGCAGTGAGAGAAAGACCTAGAAAAATGCAGATATTTACGCTTATTTTGCTGCCCGTAGCAAATGGTGCCCAACCTAGCATCCAAACCTCCATCGATCACAAAAATGGTTTTGTATTTGGAGGAAGTCTAGCATAGGAATCGGGGATCGGGGCTTTATTTTATTAAAACCCGATCCCCTGAAAGAGACCGTTCATGTCTGGATCCTGAGAGCGTCCTGCGAAGGACTAAAGAAAAGCTAACAGAACACTCTATAGGCCCTTTGCCCAAAAGAGCCTTCCCAGCGAAAAAGTCGGGCCTGAAAAAAACTTTCCTTTAAAAGCCTGCTCGGCTAAGGTTTGCACTCATTCCAGGCGCTTATCCGCGCCGCCCAGACTGGCCGAGAGAAGGAGACTCAAATGCTACGCTTTGTACTGCTGGCTTTTTTTGGACTGAGTTTCATTTTTGGAAAAGTCGCAACTGCCGCCAGCCGCCTCGACGAGTTGAAAAAGCGAGGGACGCTGCGCGTGGGGATGGAACCTGGGTTTTTGCCTTTTGAAATGCAGACTCCGCAGGGCGAGTGGATCGGTTTCGATGTGGAAATGATTAAGGCTTTTGCGGCTAAACTCGGCGTGAAAGCGGAATTTATTGCGACTAAGTGGGATGGAATTATTCCCGGACTTATGGCCGGCAAATATGATGTAATCACCTCTGGCATGACTATCACAGCTGATCGGGCGAAGGCAGTCCTCTTCAGCGATCCTTATTATTCTGCGGGTCTCAAGCTAATGCTCAGTAAGAAAGCGGCGGAGACTGTCAAAGGCCTAGACACTCTGGACCAGCCTCAGCACACCGTACTGGTCAAGCTAGGGACCACGGGCGATCTTTTCGCAACAAAAACTCTCAAGAAGGCCCAAATCCGGCGCATGGATAACGAAGCCGATGCGGCACAGGCTCTGGCCCTTGGACGTGCGAGTGCCTTCATTTACGACCGTCCTTACCTAGAGATCTTCGAAAGTAGTCAGGCACAGAAGGACAAGGGACGCATCGTCCTGCTCAGTGAGCAGTTGTCCTCTGAAGATTTTGGTTTGGCAGCAAAGAAAAGCGATAAAGAGCTCGTCGATGCTTTCAACGCCTTCCTGAAATCTTGGAAGGCCGAAGGCGCCTACGATAAAGTTTACAAGGCCATGTTTGTCGATCTCAGCTGGAAAAGCCAATTTCCTATCTAACACCCTAGGATCCCATGTACCCGAAGTCTTTGTCTCGCTATCTGACACTGCTCAGTCTTGTCGTCCTGGCTTTAGGTGGCTGGCTTTTGATCCAGAGCTTTCTGCATCTCGATTACGACTGGGATTTCGCCTTTTTAAAGGTCTATCTATGGGACTCGCAGAATAGCCGTCCAGGCTTGATCCTCGAAGGTCTGTGGGGCACGATCTATATCAGCGTGCTCAGTATCTTCTTCGGCTCAGTCTTGGGTCTGATCGTGGGATTCTTGATGCTCACGCGCGAACCAGTGGCTCGCTCTGCAGCGACTTTTTTTGTCGATGTCTTTCGCAACACACCGGTCCTAGTTCAACTGTACGTCATGTATTTTATCGTCGGCACAGCTCTGAGTCTGAGTCCTGAGGTTGCGGGCGTGATGACTTTAAGCCTCTTTTGCTCTGCTTATGTTGCGGATATATTTCGCGCAGCCGTCATAGAATTTGAAAGAGGGCAGGTAGACGCGGCCAAGGCTATTGGTCTCAATGACTGGCAAATTGCCTCGCAAATCATGGCGCCGCAGATTCTGAGACGCATGCTCCCGGCACTGGTTGGGCAGTTCGTCAGTCTCGTCAAAGACAGTTCACTCGTTTCGGTCATCTCCGTAGCCGATCTCACGAAGTCGGCCCTCAACGTCGTGTCGGTCAGCTTCCGGGCCTTTGAGACCTGGTTCGTTATCGCTCTGATTTACTTTGTACTCAACTATGCGCTGAGCAGCTACGGTCGCTATCTGGAACGACGCTTGCGCGTGAGTCCAGCATAAATGCGCCCTCACTCTCGGAGATTTTTATCGTGAATCCCCCATCTTCTTCTTCATCTCCTCTCGTCGAGATGGTGCAGGTGAAAAAATCTTTTCACACGGGCCACGGGGAGCAGGTAGTCCTCGATCATTTTGATTTGCAGGTCTGGCCCGGCGATCGGCTCTGTCTCATAGGCCCTTCCGGAAGCGGTAAATCGACTTGTTTGCGCATCATCAATGCTTTGGAAACTATCAGTGCCGGCGAAGTCAAAGTTACCGGTTTAAGCTATCAGGGCTCAGGGCTTCCGGTTCACAAGATTCGGCAGAAGACTGCTATGGTTTTCCAACGTTTCGAACTCTTTCCCCATTTGAACGCTCTTGAAAATGTTGCGCTAGCACCTCGCTTGACGCGCGGTCTCAGCCGTGAAGCTGCGCGCGAAAAATCCTCCGAACTCCTCGCCAAGGTTGGACTCGCTGCCCACACGCATAAGTATCCAGCCCAGCTCTCAGGCGGTCAGCAGCAGCGGGTCAGCATCGCCAGAGCTTTGGCCGTCGATCCTGAAGTCCTGCTCTGCGATGAACCTACTTCGGCCCTTGATCCTGAGTTGGTGCATGAGGTGACCGACATCCTGCAGGATTTAGCGCTAGGTGGGATGACGATGCTAATCGTAACGCACGAAATGTCCTTTGCTCGCCGCGTCGCCACGCAGTGTCTATTCCTGGAAGGCGGGAAGATAGTTGAGCGTGCGGTGCCCGACGCTTTCTTCGATAGACCTAAGCACCCGCGCCTGCAGCAATTTTTAAAGAAAATCCAAGTCTAAGGGCCCCTGACCTAGGTAGAATTTGCAGCCCAAAGCCATGATATCCTTTAATTCGGAACATGGGGGCTCTCTGTAAATGAACGATCTTCTACCTATCGATTCCCCAAAACCTGATTTCTTTCGGTCCACCACTTTGGCCTTGCTGGGAGCTATCGTCCTGGCTTTTGGGCTTTGCTGGCATTTTTTAGTTATTCCTGCCATCTATCCAAGCTTTGACTACCCTGTCGATACTAAGGGAGTCGTTGATTTCGAAGACTATGATTGGTCCGAAAGCGTTTCGCTGCTGAGTCCTTGGAACTTCTACTGGAACCAAATCGTCGATCCGAGTGCCATCGCCGAGGGTTCAGCTCCACCGGCTGACTGCCAGCTTATTCCAGGATACTGGAACGGTGTCTCCTGCGGTGAGCATAAGCTCCAAAGCCAGGGCAAAGCTACCTATCATCTGCGAGTAAAAGTCAAAGCACAGGCCGAAGGCTTTGCCTTTCATCTTATCCGTGCGTTCATGAACTATACTCTCTACGTCAACGGTCAGCTGATTCATAAACCAGGGTTCGACAATAAACTGGATGTCGACAAGGGGCGCTTTGGGAGAGGAGTTCAAGAGCTCGATATCGTGCTACAGGTCGAAAATCCCGACTTTATTTACGGTGGAGTCTACAATCGCATTCGCTTAGGTCTCGCTCCACAGGTTGCCTATGAACGATTCTTCAATCGGGCCATCGAGATTGGAATTGGAGCCTGCTTCTTTATTATGGCTCTCTACCATTTCGCTTTTTTCTGCTTGCGACGTCGTAGTATAGAACTGCTCATGTTTGCCGGAATCTGTACTCTGATTCTTTGTCGCATGGTATTCGTAGGGCAGGGTATCTTCTTCGATCTGAGCCAACGAGCGCGAGATGAGTACTTCCTTGTTTGGACCATGCACCTCACTTACTACACTGAACTTCCCATGTTCGCGGCCTTTATTTATACCCTCTTCCCTCAGGATCTTTCTAGGCGTTTGACTTTCTGGATAATTGCTATCAGCGGGGTCTTTGTCGCTAGCCTATTTCTTACGCCAATGAGCTTTTGGATGTATACAGCTCATCCTTATCATCTGCTCGCTATCTGCTACGTGGTTTACGCATATTACGCCCTGGGTCGCGCTATACTTTGGTTCAAGCGAGAAGGGGTTACTCTCTTTGCGCTCAGTGGATCCGTCGTTTCCATTGGTCTTTTTTACGATATCGGGACGCTGGTACTAAATTTCAAAAGTTATGATAACGTCGCAGTCCTCGGCTGCTTTTTCTATCTCATTATCCAAGCTCTCGTGCTAGCGATACGTTTCTCGCGGGCTTACACCCTAGTCGAAGAAGGCGAGCAAGCGATCAAGCGCCTCAATTCCGACCTGCAAGAACATGAGCGCTCGCGGACCGCCATGTTTCACAATACCTCACATGAGCTGCGTACACCGCTCAATGGCATCCTTGGCTTCATCCGCTTGATCCGCAGTGGGCAGTACGGTGAGATCGGCGAAAAACCTCGGGGACAATTGCTTAAGGTTGAAAACCTCGCTCACTCGCTCCTGAGCCAGGTCAACACAATCCTCGACCTGGCCAAGTCAAGACAGGGCTCTCTGACTCTGGCGCCTACGCTCTTTTCCCTGAATGAGCTGGTGAAAGAGGTGAGCTATCTATCCGAAGCCCTGCAGACAAGGCAAGAGGATACAAAATTTGAGATCGAACGATCCTGGTCCGACCATGAGGCTCCTGTTTTTGTCGGCGATCAGGAGAAGATACTGACTATCGTCCGTAACCTTCTTGGCAACGCTTTCAAATTCGCGAAGAATGAGCAGGAGCACAAGGTTTCCGTCCGATTCGAGCTTACAGGTAAAGACAATCTCGAGATTAGCGTTGAAGATAGCGGAATCGGCATTCCACCTGAATATACAGAGAAAATTTTCGAAGAATTTCGGCAGCTCGACGATGCAGCGCGTCGCTCCTACGAAGGTAGCGGGTTAGGATTGGCAATCACGAAAAGCTTCGTCTCTCTCATGGGTGGAGAGATCAAAGTAAGTTCCCAGCTCGGGCAAGGTTCTTGCTTTAGCGTGAAAATACCAGCCGCATGCGAGACAGAGAAGCAGCCCGTCATAAAAACTCAGACGCCAGTGATAGAACGGCAAGTGCTTCGGCTCGAGAAAGCGAGTAAATCTCCTGCAAAATCGTCTCAGCAGACGCCAAGGGTCACTTTAGAAAAACCCCACAGAATCCTGGTAATCGATGATAATGCGATCAACTGCGAGGTGATCAAAGACATACTCGAGGCGCAGGGCTACTTCGTCGAGACCGCCTTGGGCGGAGCCGAAGGGTTAGCTAAGATGGAGAGCTGGCAGCCAGAACTGGTACTGCTCGATCTCATGATGCCGATAGTTTCAGGCGAGGACGTTTTGCAGCGGCTGCGTGAGGAAAAGGAGCGGAAGCGCTCGCAAATACCTGTCATCCTCATCACGGCAAGAGCTTCGCAGGAAGACCGTATCCATGGCCTCAGTCTAGGAGCAGATGACTACCTAGCTAAGCCTATCATGAGCGAGGAAATGATACTGAGGGTGCGGAACAGCCTCAATCGTCTTGAACTCACGCAGAAAGCGGCAGAAAAGGCCGCGATCGAGCAGGACTTGGCTGCGGTACAGATGATTAATGAAACCATCAGTCGCTCGCTCGTCGATGCGCCTTCCTACTCTTTTGCTTCTTTTTACCAGCCGGCCGAAGTCACCGGAGGTGATTGGTTAGGGGTATTCCACGATCATCAGCGGCAGAGACTCTATCTTATGATTGGAGATGTGACGGGTCATGGCATGAAGTCAGCCTTGGTCACGGTCATTGTCGCCGCTGCCATCAAAGGTGGACTCGAGGTCCTGCAGAAAATTGCTGGCGAAGGAACACCCGAAGCCTGCCTGCAGGTGCTGCGAGAGGTAGCTAACCGACTGATGTGTGACTTATCTGAACGCTTAGACAAAACGATGACCATGGCTTTCCTCAGCCTGGATCTCCAGACGGGAGATGGTTACTATCTGAATGCGGGCCACCCACCCATCTATATTATGCGCCGAGAAGAAATGGTAGGCCTCCTGCAGCAGTCGATGCCACTTGGTTACGCGGAGCCTAAGTCTAACAGAGCTCTAGCCTTTCACCTAGGCCCTGGCGAAAGTCTGCTGATGTTCACAGATGGATTGATAGAAAATCAAGGTCCCGATGGTCGAAGTCTCTCGCTTCGACGCATAAGCAAGAAAATAGTCGGCCACTCTCTGGCCGATCAGGTGAAAGATATAGTGGTAGCTGAGTATCGCGCGATAGTTCGTGAGCAGAAAGTGGAAGACGATAGCTGCTTTTGCATTATCAGCCGCAAACCTGCGGCTGAACGGCCGGAGCTGGAGCCGATAGAATCGGCCTCCTGATCAGGGTTTACTCACATTCGGAATCATCTGGCTCGCCTTGGCTATCTCGCGAAATACCGGCGCGGAAAGTTCGCCAATCTTCTTCGGATCAAGATCGTGCTTATGCGAGTTTAAGAGCTCGACGACCTTGGCCGGTAACTTCCCATCCCAGCTTCGTTTCCACTGATAGCAGGCCTTGTCTTTCGGATCACACTTGTCACTGATCGTCTTATAGCCATTGGCGTCGAGCCAAGTCTGAATGCGATTGTCGATATAGCCATGCAGTCGATAGAAGGTGGGATTGGTATGCGAAGTGTAGGTGCCGGCCAGACTGTTGTTGCTGGGGTGGCTGAATTCGGGATATTTGCCCGGATTGCTCAAGATTTCCTGCATGGTCGGTGAATAAGAGGTGTACCACTGCGTGGGATGAGCCCAGGTCGTGTGCATGAGGTTGTGCATCCCTTCCTCAAGCCAAATTCCATACTGACTCAGGCTCATATTCTTTAGCCTCGCGGGATCAATAGCTTGCCTGTGCATATTGCTGAGATCATTATAGACCGCATCATAGAAAGGGCGGAGATTAGGGTCGGAGTAACCGGGGACAGGAAAGAGAGGGTCGTTAGGAGCCGGTGGCTGTACCCAGGCTTCATACATATCTGACCCGAGCGCGACGCGGAGGGCCGTGACCATATTGTGATGCATGTGGAGAAATTCCTCGCCACTGGCTGCGCGACTGCCGGTCCCTCCCGTATCCAAATCCCATTCGGCACCTAACTTGTCACGAATCTCCTTTTTCTCTTCGGGAGAGAAATAGGGCCATCCGTTGCGAACGCCGTGCCAGAGAAAATGCCATGAACGAGCTTCTGGGCTGGCCACAAGATCAGTCATTTTTTGATCACGAGCATCGAGTTTGATAGGGTCTGGAATATAAATTTGGTAGTTGAGCTCTAGCGGCTGGATTTTGATCGCCGTGAGAGTCAGCTGGCACTGAACCGTGGGACTATACAGCGGGCTAAGGGTATTGGGCAGGATTCCCAGACGAATTCCATTGATGCTCTTGAGGGGTTCCGTCAAGAGAAAGCGCGAGCCGCCGATCACCGACCCGCCAAAAGCTGGAGCGGGCTTCCCGCCGATGAGTTTTGAAATAGATAGTACATCGATAAAAGCTGGACAGATGCCCTGACCATCGCTGGTACGTGCAAAGACGCTGATGAGATTTACATCAGCAGGCCATTCCTGGCCGCGAATCTCTATTTCGGACTGATCACTGCCGACCGTGACTTGTAAATTCTCGAAAGCTGTACCGTTGGTAGGCGCTGCATTAGGGGGCACATCGCTCGGCAAGGCGCCAGCGGCAAAAGGTAGAAATCTCAACCAAACGCTACCGATTTCAGCAGCGCTAGCTTCCTGCTTGCGAGCTTCATTACCGGTAGTTAAAAAAGCAGCGTCCTGAATCTGGGCCATGGTGTCTGCCAGACTCGCTTCTTCGTAGGCCGAGAGAGCCTCAGTTCGATACGCCTGCTTAAAATATTTTAGGAGTGCAGCTCTAAAAGCTTCGGGCTTAACCCCAGAGCTTAGCTGTTCACGGCATTTCGACCTGGCAGACCTGATGTTTTCTTGTGCAGGGTCTGCCGCGAGACGCGACGAGCACGTAGCGGTTTTAATG
This sequence comes from Oligoflexus sp., assembly GCA_041736305.1. GTDB lineage: Bacteria > Bdellovibrionota_B > Oligoflexia > Oligoflexales > Oligoflexaceae > Oligoflexus. Next base: position 10,009 of record JBGSTX010000014.1, read on the forward strand.
AGACCGTTTTCTTGAAAGTAAATCCGCCGGATGCCGTCAGCTTGGCTAACAACCAAATCCTTTGTTCCCGCTTTGTCATTGGATTTGCAGGCAGTAAAGAGGAGCAACGCTCCCATTCCCGCCAAGGCCTTTTTCATGCCCATCGTAGTCCTCGCAGATGTGATAAATCTCTGGAAATTGATCTATCATACCGCAAAAATCAGGGAATGTGGGCAAAGAGTTTACACCTAGATTATCACTGTAAAATCATCAGACCGAAATCGTTGGTGAGAGTATGTTCACCGGACTTCACGAGCGGGGTGTCGACTATGCTGGTCCATGCTTCGAGGCCGCCCTTAGCATAGATGTCGCCGAAGGCGGCGGGAAGGACTTGAAAGAGAGGAAAATCCTTCACTGTGACGCCTAGTTCGTAGGTATTAGTCGAGACTCCGACTATAGTCACTTTAGCTGTGCTCTGACCGTAGGAAAGAACGTCTCGCATCATAGCATCTTGAGCGCTAAGCAAGGCCGCAAATCCGCTTTTGTAGGGAGTAACGAGCGTCGATTCGAGGTCTTGGTTATTGATTCGCAGACCAATGCCCTCGACGACTAATCCTTCTTCAAAAATTACGCGTTTGATGCTGCGCGTCTGATAGTATTCCCGCTCAAATTTGAGGTTGAGGCTCAGTGGATCATTCGTCGGGTTGGCCTTCACTTTGAGCTTGTAATTGATGATTTTCAGTGTTTTGCCCTGACTGTCCTGGCCGAGGATAGTCAATTTATAGTTGCCGATAAGGAGCGAACCAAGGAAGTCTATCAAGCTTTCGACTAATCCGCTTTCGGCTGCTACGAGCTGGCCTCTAGCATCCGTAAGTATATACTGATAGTTCACAGCGCCAGGCACATCCGGGAAATCGAGGATTTGCTTATCTTTGCTCAAGACCATTTCAGTAGCCTCAGGGCCCTGAAAACTGAATGGCTGGATCTTTACTTCAAGCATCTTACCTTCAGCGCTATAGTAAGTCGTCTCCATGCAGAGAGCTTTACCGTATGAATTTGAGGGTAGAGAGAATTCGGGCTTATCTTGGATGCCTAAGTCAGCAACTTCCTTGTCACAAGAAGCATCGAGGATGCGCACACCGTACTTAGTTGCACCTGCTACCGAGTTGGGGCGTAGTACACCGGATTCATCGGTCAATATTTCGACTGACGATGAAACTTCGGGTATTACCGGCGGAATAGTCGCGGAAACCGGCTTACCGTAAGTTTTGATTTTAAGGTTGTCACGACAAGCGACGCTTAGGAGGCAAAGGCTAATGGCTACGAGTATGCGCACGGTACACCTCATTGATAGAGATAAGTACGGCACATCTCGCAAAACATTTAGGACAAGAGTAAAATCTCTATATTATTCAGGTATAACAGTATCTTATAAAGGTATCTGGAAGCCTAATATAGTCGCTGCTAGGGAGGCTGAGCGCAAAAATCAGGCCTCTAGGTGTCTAGCTAAGTGGGATCTCAAGGGACCGGAGCTGCTCGCCACTCTGGGGTGAATGAGCTGAAAAAACAATCTCCTTGAGGCGAGTCTTGCCCTGGGTCTCCCAATTCAGCTTGAGTAAGCCGAAGTTTGTTTCCGCAATCTGCTCCCCTATTCGGTAAGGATTAGAATTCGTCAGCTCAGCTTTGTGGGTAAGCCCACTCGCTGTCAGCTCGAAAATATTCCGACCATTGTCTAGTTGATGTTGAGAGACCTCAGAGAGGTGGCGGTCTCCACTGAGTATCACTAGTGGGACGGGGCTGCTCGCCAGTAGTTGCAGCATTCTCTGCTGTGCTTCGGGGAAGATAGCCCAGGTCTCTCGTCCCGTAAAGTCGGTCAGCAGTTGAATGCTGGTGACGAGCAGTTTCAGCTGGGGGCCCGGTCGTTTGATTTCTGCTTCGAGCCATTGCCATTGTACTTTGCCCAGAGGATCAGCGGTACGGCCGGCTTTTGGCTTAAAATAACGCATATCCAACAAAATTAGCTGAACGGATTGATCCGGGGAACCGATCACATTAGAGTCGTAAATTCCAGCTCTCTGACGGCGCAGAGTATCTTCAGGTTCGCCGATGAAGTCGAGATAAGCTTTCTTACTCGCTTCCTTCAAAGGATAGTCAGCTCCGACATCATTCGCCGCATAGTCATGATCGTCCCAGGTTCCAAAAATCAAACTCTTACTGCTGAAGCGTTGATAGTAAGAGTTATGGAGAAGCTGACGATAGATCAGGCTACGCTCCTGCGGCGAGCTGCCATCAGCATAGACGGCATCGCCCATCCAAAGCCAGGCTTGAGGGTCTTTCACACCAATTGTCTGCCAATGATTTTGGAGCTGATCATGCTTGTTGCAGGAGCCAAAAGCTAAGCGTTCGAGCATTTGCGGGGCGATTTTTTCTTTATCATCGCTGCAAGCTAGGTGGCTATATCCAGAACCTAAAGTACAAGTAGTCAACGCGTAAAGCGTCGACCTACAGAATTGCCGGCGCGTTGCAGCCACGCAGCCTCCCTCTGATAGCAGCTGGGTCAAGAGCTGTGAATTTTTTTTGGGGTGTTATTAAATTATGGACGAGAAAGAGCTGCAGGGCAAGGGGGCCATCCCTTTGTTGAGACTGAAAAGAGCTCCATGGGGGGCTTTTGGTCCAAATGCAGCTGATTATGAATCTTTCCTCAGAATCGGCGGATTCTACGCAGCGAATCTTAATATAAAACAAGTCCGGCCGATAACTGGTAAGCAGCCTGGTGCAGTTTACGCCGGGCCAAAGCAAAAGGCGGAGGGGCCGTGCAATCCGAATTCGTCCAAATCTTCCTCGACGAGGCTCAGGATGTTCTCACTGAATGGGAACGCCATTGCCTAGCTATGCACACTCAGCCAAATCCGGCATCCTGCGATGCGCTTTTTCGCTCGGCTCACAACCTCAAAGGTAGCGCTCGCTCGGTAGGTCTTGATGCATTTGCGAGACTGATCCATAAGGCTGAAGATCTCATCACTTTAGTTCGTAGCGGTACTAGCACTTATTCGGACTCAATCAATCAAGTACTCCTCCAAACCCAGTCAGTTCTAGTCCAGTGGCGCGATCAGCTTCTTATCGATACAGATTACGTACCGGCAGAAGCGCTGCAAGGTCTGGAAGCAGACCTGCTCCGCCTTAGCCAAAACGCTTCTGGAACGGGAGCGACTAGTAGCTCTGATAGCAGTGAAAAGAGCGAAGCTTTCGGCTTTTTCGAAACTCCCGCACCGCAGATTCCCAAAGTCAAGGTGGAGACACCCAAGCCTCAGGCTAAGGCCGTGGCTACTAACTCTCATGATACCCTTCGCGTTGCCAGCGTAAAAATAGATGCTTTGATGCAGCTGGTAGGGGAGTTGTCGACCCAACAAGCGACCATTTCCCATTATCTTAAAAATGGTCAGATGCAGGAGCAAGTTTGCCGCAATGCGGTGCAGATCGCGGCGAAAATTACCCGGGAATTGCAGCTGCAGACTATGGGCCTCAGGCTTGTGGATATGACGCGGATGTTTCAGCGTCTAGAACGTACAGCCCGCGAGTTGGCAGTGGCCCAGAACAAAAAGATAGAGATCGAAATCGAAGGTGGGGAAGTTGAATTAGATAAGGCGGTCCTCGATCAGATCCTCGACGCTATGGTCCATATGGTGCGCAATTCGGTGGATCACGGAATCGAGAATCAGGGCGAGCGAGGCAATAAGTCCGAAGTGGCTCGAGTTCGCTTCGCGGCGTCGCAGGTTTCAGCTGGAATTCTAATTGAAATCACCGACGACGGCCGCGGCATCGATGCACCGAGGGTTAGGAAAAAAGCGATCGAACTCGGGCTTGTAGCCGCCGATGCAGAGCTCAGTGAAGAAAAAATATACGACTTCCTCTTCTATCCAGGGTTCTCTACAGCCAAAGAAATCACGGAAGTGTCTGGACGCGGTGTTGGCCTCGATGTTGTGAGACAAACTATTGATGTACTGGGTGGCTCGCTGCGGGTCAGCAGTGTTCTCGGCCAAGGAACTAGCTTTCATATCACCCTACCGGTCAACGTCAGCATCGTCGACTCGCTCGTCATACTTGTGGATCAAGAGCACTACGTGGTGCCAATCCAGGAAATTTCTGAGGTCATCGATGTCAAAGCTCATAAAATTGAAACAAGGCACGCTGATGCCGTAACCATTGAGCTACGCAAGAAGGCTTTAACGATCCGACATCTCAGCTCCTGTCTGCCACTCCGGACGGGCAAAGGGAACCAACCGCGCAAAGCAGCCCAAGGCGAAGCCGCTCCAGCCATGATTATCGAGATCAATGGCCGTCGAGTGGGTTTTGAATTCGATAGAGTCGTGGGACAACATCCCATTATGATCCGCAAACTCAGCCCCTATTTGGCCGATCTTCCGGGCTTTGCCGGGAGTACGATACTAGCAAGTGGCGAACCAGCCGTCATTCTCAGCCCCAAAGTATTCGCAAGTCGATACCTTTCCCTGAAGGAGCCAAGTGCATGAACGAACGCAACGAAGATGGTAACGATCAAGACCGTTACCTCCTTTTCACTCTCGGTCAGGACCTCTATGGAACCCCTCTCATGGGCGTGCGAGAAGTCGTCGAGTATCAGAAGGCCAAACCGATACCCCATACGGTTAAAGCCTTTTTGGGAGTGATCAATATTCGCGGCGAGATCATCGGCGTGCTCGATCTCAGGGCGCGTTTTCAATACCAGCTCGAAGAAAATCGGGAGGTCGCCATGATGGTCTTCGGTACCGAAAACGGGACCCTGGCTGCCGTTGCCGATCGAATGGAAGGCGTTGTAAAGATTCCAAAAGACGCGATAGATCCAACTCCCCGCGTCGAAAACCGTCTGCCACCGGCCTACCTCTTGGGTATAGGCCGCTGTCGCGATCGCCTCGTGACGCTGATCGATTTGCCAAAAATTCTGGAACGCGAGGAAATAGGTTCAATCAGCGGAAGTAACGGGCTTAGGGCAGCTAGCTAGATTCTACAAGAAAATTAACTGTACGTTCTCGGAGGATTCCATGGGCCTGTTTTCGAAAAGACTCTCGATGCGCACGAAGATACTGATGGCGAATTTTGCAATGATTCTGACGCTGACGACCCATGGCGCATTTGAGATGAAGGTGGCTGCTGATAATGCCGCCAGTCGCGTGCTCACGGAGTTTGAGAGCTATTCTGACCAAATTGGCGAGGCTATCGCGAGTCAGTTTTTTGAACGCTATGGGGACGTTCAAGCCTTTGTCCTCAACCCGATTCTGCAGCAAGAAGACAAGGCAGCAATAATTGAAGTTTTAGATCGCTATGCTGCCCTCTACGGGATCTATGACGTTATTATTCTCGTCGACAGCGAGGGGCGTTTTGTCGCTAGCAATAGTCTTTCCCCAGCCGGGAAGCCTATTGACACCGAACGAATGAAAAATATGGATTACTCGGCAGCACCCTGGTTTCGGACGGTCATGAACGCTAGTTTCACTGAGGATAAGGGCCGTGGATTCAGCGGAACTTTCTTTGAAGATGCACAGATCGATCCTATCAGCTCTGCAGCATATGGAAGCTCCTATTATGGAAACAGCTTTTCAGCAGCTGTAAAAGACAAAGATGGTAAAGTCATCGGCGTCTTGAGCAATCGAGCAAATTTTTCATGGGTCGAAGGCGAATTCAAGACAATCAGCAAGGCACTTAGCGGGCTGGGACTAAAGCAGGTTGAATTTACTTTGCTTAATAAGAAAGGCGAAGTTCTTTTGGATTTCGACCCATCCCGCTTAAATGGGGGGGAATACGTCCGCGACTTCAACGTTTTGCTTAAATATAACTTGGCAGATGCGGGTCTCCATGCAGCCAAAGAATTGGTGAATGGCCGTTCGGGTCATGCTTTTGAGATACATAAACGGAAAAACGTCGAGCAGGCGATCGGATATTCCTTTATCGACTCGCAAAAGTGGATTCCAAGTATTGGCTGGGGCGTGATGATTCGGGATGTGCCTTCTGAATTGCTTGGCGACGTCATAGATATGCAAAGAACCTTCTACATCGGATCCGTCGTCTCCATGCTGATCTTTATGGCTATTGGCTGGTGGACGACTAGCAGCATGAGTCGCCAGTTCATGGCTGTATCCGACAAGCTACGTGAAGCGGCCGAGATGACTACAAAGACCGCTGAGCGCCTCACCGAATCGTCGCATACGGTGGCTTCTTCCAGCACTGAACAATCAGCAGCTGTCCAGGAAACTGTCTCGTCTATGAGTGAAATTTCAAGCATGATCGCTCAGACGACCCAGAATACCAAGGACTGTACCGAGATCGCCGCTAGGGTGACCAACAAATCTGAGCAGGGAAATCAGGTCATGCGCCGGTTGTCTACAGCTATGGACGCTGTGCATCATGCCAATGGCCAACTGCAAAATATGGCTCATATCATCAATGAAGTCAGTGCGAAAACAATGGTCATCAACGATATCGTCTTCAAGACTCAGCTGCTCTCTATCAACGCTTCGATCGAGGCAGCACGGGCCGGTCAGCACGGTAAGGGCTTCTCGGTCGTCGCCGAAGAAGTCGGTAACCTCGCACAGATGAGCGGTAACGCTGCCAAAGAAATCCAGAATCTCATCGCCGACAGCCAAAAGCAGGTGGCGCAGATCATCGACATCACCCAGGCCCGCACCTCTGAGAGCAAGTCAGTATCGGAAGAGGCTCTCACCGCATTTACCGAAATCGCGGGTGGTATCCAGGCCATCAACGAGCGTCTGCAGGGAGTATCACAAGCGACTCGTGAGCAGGAGATCGGTATCCAGCAGATCAATATTGCTATGGGTCAAATGGATCAAACGACGCAGAAAAACAGCATGGTGGCTACTGAGGCAAATTCCCTAGCGCAGGAACTTGTCAGACAGAGCGACCGGACCTATCGTGTTATGCGGGCCTTCAGGACTCTGGTCCTAGGTACCGAGACTGAAAAAGCTTCACTCAAAGAAGATATTATCGATCGGATCATCGGCGATGACGATGCACACTCATCTGCAGCTGATAACGCTAAGCGGGGTAATCAAAATGAGGGCTCAACGGCTGAGAAAAGCGGCGATCGTCTGCACTCAGCTTCGCAGAGATTATTGCAGAGGATCGGCAGTGACGCAGGTGCAGCAGGACCTGCCGTAGCTGAGCGGGGAAGTGCACCCGAAGCTGATGTGGATGCTAACGATTCAGGGTTCCGCAAAGTCGGATGATCAGCGAAGAAGGGGCCCTGACGCATGCTACTCAGCAAAACCGAAGAAGAGATCATTTACCAGCTTGCTGAGAAGATCACAGGATCAAGTCAGCAGGGTCGTTGGCGGAAGACAGTGCTTCTACAGAATGTTGTAAGGAGAGTGAGCGCGCGTGGCTGCAGAAATCTCGCCGAGTATCTTGATCTTATTGCTCGTGATGACAAGGAATATCGACAGCTCGTCTCGGCTCTGACGATACATTTTACCAGCTGGTTTCGCGAATCTGAACATTTCGAGCTACTGTTCAAGGAAATCCTTGGCAAGCGCGAAGGTGAAACTATCAAGCCTCATATCCGCATCCTCAGTGCGGCCTGCTCGACGGGCGAGGAAGTTTATTCGCTCGGCCTCTTCCTTGAAGCGAAAAGGCAAGCCCAAGAGATCAGCGACTATAGCATCGTCGGATTTGATTTAGATCCCCTCTCGGTAGCCACTGCGCAGCGCGCTGTTTACCCAGTAGAGAGAATGAACGATATTCCACCTTCGTACCGGCGGTTTTGTCTCGTCGGCAGTGGGCGCTCTGCGGGCCTGTTCACAGTCGATGGAGATATTCGCAATCGGATCAAACTCTTCGATGCTGATCTGCGCAAACTCAATCTTAAGCTTCCGGTTCAAGCAGAGACGGCATTTGATGGTGTAATATGCCGTAATGTTTTGATTTATTTCGATGAATCTGGTGTGAGTTCGGTAGTTAAAAACCTCGCTGAGCGCCTTAAGCCCGGTGGGGTCCTTTGTCTGGGTCACAGCGAAGCGATCGATGCGAAGAAATTCGGGCTCGAGGCGCGTGGCCATGCGCTTTATCGTACTTCGAGCAACGTCGCCGGAATTTCGCCCAACAGCCTCGGTCGGGTCCTAGTCGTAGATGATTCCAATGTGGTGCGCAAAGTTCTGGCCTCCATCATCGCGCAGGCGGGACTCGATGTGCATACAGTCGAGTCGGCAGCGGCGGCGACTCAGTTTCTGAGAGATCAAAAGGCTGACCTTATCACTCTCGATCTAAAAATGCCTGAACTCGATGGCCTTACTTGGTTGCGTGCCCAACGTCGCCAAGGAATGCGCTTGCCCGTTATTATCGTGAGCGATTCCCATCAAAGCGAGGCCGAAGACGTCCTGGGTGCCCTGACTGATGGTGCTCAAGACTATATTGAAAAGCGTGATCTCAGTGCTGATCCCAACAAAATAGGCGAAAAGATCAAAATGATCCTCCGCCATCAGATTGAAAAATCTCTGCCGAAAACTTCAGTTCTGCCAAGCAAGTCCCAAAAAGAGCTCTTGCGCGTCCGGCCTGAAATTATTCTTATAGGGGCTAGCACTGGCGGGACGGAAGCTCTGGCTGCCCTTCTCCCCTTCATGCCGCCTGATTCACCCCCAGTCTTGATTGTCCAACATATCACGAGTGCCTTCGCTGCGGCTTTCACCCAGCGTTTAGCCCGTGTTTCGGGCTTAAAGCTTGGTGACATAACCCAGGATGCTCCTATCGAGAGGGGGCATATTTATCTGGCACAGGGCGACTACCATATCGGAGTGAAGAGAATGGGGGGTATGCTCAAGCTGGATATTTCTCACGCGCTACCCGAGCATTCGGTCCGGCCGGCTGTCGATTATCTCTTTCGTACAGCAGCCGCGGCTAAGGTTAAAGCCGTAGCAGCGGTACTAACCGGTATGGGCAAAGATGGAGCTCTCGGGCTCCTCGAATTGAAGAACAGCGGTTGCTTTACGATGGCTCAAGACGAGACTTCTTCCGTGGTTTTTGGTATGCCGCGCGAAGCCTTAGCTATAGGTGCGGTGCAGGTGATGGGTGATCTCAAAACGCTCAGACGCGAACTCGATCTCTGCTTGGGATCCTCGCAGGCTAAAGCAGGCTGAACGCGATCTCATGCCTTAAGCGCCGCGCTACCATCATGCTTTAAGGTGCCGCGCTTCCAGAAGAGCCTCAAGGTCTTTGAGGCCTAGACCACGCGAGCGCAAGAGGATCAAGAGATGGTATACAAGATCAGCCGACTCGCCTAACAGAGCCTGATCGTCCGGATACTGCGCAGCCAGCGCTACTTCTACCCCTTCTTCCCCAACTTTTTGAGCCATACGCAGCGCGCCCGCTTCGAAGAGACTGGTCGAATACGATTTCTCCGGGCGCTCGCGGTAGCGTTGCTCGATAAGGCTATCGAGCTGGTCTAGGAAGCGCTGAGACGGGCGCCTTTGACCCCAGCAAGTGTCGCTTCCGGTGTGACAGGTAGGGCCTTGGGGTTCAACAGTTAATAGTAAGGCATCGCCATCGCAGTCCAGCCGCAGGTCTTTAAGTTTTAATATGTTGCCCGAAGTCTCACCTTTGGTCCAAAGCCGCTGCCGACTTCGGCTGTAAAAGGTCACGCGCTGCGTACTGAGGGTGAGTTGAAGAGCTTCGGCATTCATAAAACCCAGCATCAGGACCGAATTATCTCTTTCGTCTTGGACGATGGCAGCCACGAGCCCATCGCCTTTGCTCCAGTCAATTTTCTCTATATTTATCATAGCCGCATCACCAATCCTTTGTCGTCGAGAGCGTATTTAAGCTCGGGTATACTGATTTCACCACGGTGAAAGACGCCAGCAGCCAGAGCCGCGTCGACCTCGGCTTCGGTAAATGCCCGATAGAAATCTTCCATCTGGCCAGCTCCACCCGAAGCTACCAGAGGTACTTTGCAAAGGGCGCGAACGGCCTTCAGCTGGTCTATATCATAGCCCTTCTTGGTCCCGTCGGACCCCATGCAGTTGAGTACGATCTCGCCCGCTCCCCGTTCTTGCACTTCCTGCACCCAAGCCAGTGTGCTCCGACCGGCACTGCGCGCCGTTTTCTCGCTGCCTGTGTACTGCCAGATTTGGTAGCTGCCGTTCTCGAAGCTCGAATCGATGCCAATCACTACGCACTGACTGCCGAAGGCCGCGGCCAATTCGTTAATCAACTGAGGGCGTTCGATGGCCGGCGAGTTGATAGAGACTTTATCGGCACCAGCGTGCAAGACCCGCCGCGCATCGGCTACCGATCTGATGCCACCTGCGACGCAAAATGGAATATCGAGAACCTTTGCGGTATCTTCGATCCAGCGACAGTCGACCGTGCGGTCTTCGGCACTGGCTGTAATATCATAGAATACAAGCTCGTCCGCGCCGGCGTCACGATAGCGCTTGGCCAGATCCAAAATACTGCCAAGGTCAACGTGATCCCGGAATTTGACTCCTTTGACAACGCGTCCATCCCGAACGTCGAGACAAGGTATGATGCGTTTGGCTAGCATTGGAGAGCCTCCTCAAGTCTGATTTTACCCTCGTAAAGAGCCTTGCCGATGATGGCCCCGCCTATGCCATGGGTTTTGAGTTGCTGGAGGTCAGCCAGGCTGCTGACTCCGCCCGAAGCCAACCAGCAGAGCTCTGGTCGGGCGGTTTGCAGTTTTTGATAGAGCTCTACATGAGGTCCCTGCATCATCCCGTCTCGACCGATGTCGGTGCAGAGCACCTGTTCTAGCCCGACGTCCCTATAGCGATCGACCAGCTCTAGTGCCGTTAAAGACGAGAGCTCGCGCCATCCTTCGCTTGCTACGCGCGCTTCACCTGTGGAATCGAGGAGCACATCGAGACCGAGGGTGAGGCGAGCGCCCCCAAACTCGCGGAAAAGGGCCAACGTGAGTTCGGTATTTTTCACCGCGAGACTGCCGAGGACCACTCGCTCGACTCCGGCGCTAAGAAGGCGTTCAACGTCAGCAGCACTACGGACGCCACCACCGACTTGCAGCTTGAGACCAGACTTCCGGGCAAGCTCTTCCAGCAGGGGCGTCTGCTGCGTCTGTCCGCTCTTAGCACCATCGAGGTCAACCACGTGGAGAAGCTTAGCGCCTTTCTGCCCAAAATCGCTGGCGACCGCCAAAGGATCGTCATGATAAGTAGTCTGAGATTCGAAACGTCCTTGGCTGAGCCGCACGACCTTGCCGCCAATCAAATCTATGGCTGGATATATTTTCATAATTCTAAAAAATTCCTCAGCATGGCCAATCCCACAGGTCCCGACCGTTCGGGGTGGAATTGAGTTCCGAAATAGTTGTCGCGTGAGACCACGGCGGGGATGGTTTCGCCATAAGAAGTGCTTGCCCGCGTCTCGGTGCTCAAAGGAGTCCGATAACTGTGTACGAAGTAGACTCGGTCGCCCGAGAAAATCCCGCGTAGAAGAGGTGAGCTTGGATCGATCAGCTCGATCGTGTTCCAGCCCATATGGGGTAGGGCCAGTCCGGGGCTTTCGCGAATTTTCTCGACGCGTCCGGGAAGTATACCGAGACCCTCACAGTCACCTTCTTCGGTGGATTCGAAAAGAATCTGCATACCGAGGCAGATGCCGAGGACGGGTTGTCGAAGGGACCGCAAGAGGGGCGGCAGTCCGAGCACTTCCAGACGCTCCATACAGGCCTGGGCATGACCAACGCCGGGGAGGATCACGTGCGAAGCTCGGGCAATGACTTCCGGATCACTGCTCGTCACATAGCGGAGATCGAGTCGTTCTATCGCATTCGCAACGGAGCTGATATTGGCGACGGCCGTGTCGATGATGGCTATCATAGGATCCCCTTAGTGGTCGGCAAATCGTAGCCGGATTCTTTCCGGATGGCCTGCTTGAGAGTGCGGGCAAAAGCTTTGAAGATACCCTCGATGATGTGGTGATCGTTCTGACCCTGCGCTGCGATGTGGAGGTTGGCTCCAAGAGTTTCAGCCAGGGAGCGGAAAAAGTGGGGGACCATCTCCGTCGCCAGTTCACCGACGCGTTCCCTCTTAAAACTCACATCCCAGACGGCAAAGGGTCGTCCACCGAGATCGAGGAGGACCTTGGCCTCGGCCTCGTCCATGGGTAAAGCAAAGCCGTAGCGCTGAATGCTGCGCTTATCGCCGAGGGCCCGTTTGAGAGCCTCCCCTAAGACCAGACCCAGATCTTCGACGCTGTGATGCTCGTCGATATGAAGATCGCCTTTTACGCTTACCTGCAAGGATATTCCCGCATGCTTAGCGAGCTGCTCGAGCATATGATCGAGAAAACCGATGCCCGTAGCTATGGACAGAGGCCCGTTTCGATCCAGGTTCACGGCTACCTTGATTTCGGTTTCCTTACTCTTGCGCACGACTTCCGCGGTTCGTCCCGAGCGGAGTAGGGCGCTAGTGATATCTGCCCAAGAGCTATATTCAGGCCCGACCCGAAAAGCCTTCAGTCCCATATTTTCTGCTAGTTCGAGATCGCTCGGGCGATCGCCGATGACAGCCGAACGCTCGCGATCCCAATTGGTATCACGCAGGTAGGGAAGAACCAGACCCAGCCGAGGTTTGCGACAGTCGCAGCGATCGGCCGGAAGGTGCGGACAGATCAGGATCGACTCGAAGCGAATACCCTGCGACGCTAGCAGATCGACGATGAAGGACTGGCAAAGCTCAAAATCTGCTTGTGGAAAACTGGCTGTGCCGAGCCCGTCTTGATTACTGATCATGACTAGCTCATAACCGGCAGCACTCATTTCCAAGAGGGCGGGGATTACCCCTTCCACCAAGCGGATTTTGTCCAGGCGATCGACCTGCTGATCAGGCGGCTCTTGGCAAATCGTGCCATCTCTATCGACAAAAAGTATCTTACGCATTTTCAAAGCCTTTCTTCGGGTCGAAGGCGAATCGCTACGGCGCGTCTGTGCGCCTCTAAACCTTCCAGTCGAGCGAGTTCTTCGATAGCTGGGCCGAGGGCTGCTAGACCCTCACGAGAGAGATGCTGGAAGGTGATGTGCTTGGTAAAGGATTCCAGAGACAGACCACTGTAGCTGCGCGCGTAACCGTGGGTCGGGAGTACGTGATTGGTTCCACTCGCATAGTCGCCAGCAGACTCAGGCGACCAGGGGCCAAGGAAGACAGACCCAGCATTTTGCACTTTTCGGGCCCAAACTTCCGGTTCTTCGACCTGTAGTATAAGGTGCTCGGGAGCGTAGGCATCGCTGATGCTGAGCGCTTCCTGGAGATTCGCAGCGATAATGCAGCGGCTCTGCTTGAGCGCCTCACGAGCCAGCTCCTGCCGCGGCAAAGATTTGACTTGCTCTTCGACGGCAGCCTGAACGGCCGTGGCCATCTTGCGTGAAGTACTTACAAGGATCACCTGGGAATCGCTGCCGTGTTCGGCCTGCGAAAGTAAATCGGCGGCAACCCATGTTGGATCGGCTTTGTCATCGGCGATAACGAGGACTTCTGAGGGGCCTGCCGGCATATCGATAGCCGCGCCTCGCGCATCACCAGCAACCTGGAGTTTGGCCTCGGTTACCCAGGAGTTGCCGGGTCCGAATATTTTATCAACTTTAGGTATAGTCTCAGTCCCATAGGCGAGGGCGGCAATGGCCTGAGCGCCTCCGACTTTGAAAATACGCTCGATCCCGCAAAGCTCGGCAGCCATGAGTATGACGGGGTGCATCGATCCATCCTTCTGCGGAGGACTGCAGAGAATGCGCTGCGCGTTCCCGGCGATGCTGGACGGTACCCCGAGCATCAGCACTGTAGACGGTAGAGGGGCAGAACCCCCTGGGATATAAAAGCCGACTTTTTCTATGGCCCGCGTTTCCCGGTAACAGCGGACACCCGGCATGGTAGGGAGTTCGATCCGCTTTGTTATCTGCTGACGGTGAAAGCGTTCGATATTCTCTTTAGCTAGATTAAGCGCTGCGATAGTTGCCGGACTGACTTTCTCACGGGCGGCAAGCTTCTCCGCAGGACTGACTTCCATAGCCTCAGGCGCCAGAACCACTCCATCGAATCTTTGGGTAAAGGCGCGAAGGGCAGCGTCGCCTTCACTTTGAACGGCACCCAAGATGGCCCTCACGCCTTCGCGGAGCTGAGCGCTGGTATCGCTGACCGGGCGGTCGAGGATCGCTTTTTGTTCTTCAGGGCTAGATTCTTCCCAAACCATCCACTGCATGAGATGGCCTCCTCTTTATTGGATAATTTTTTCGATCGGCATGACCAGAATCGAGCTGGCTCCGGCTTCCTGAAGTTTTTCTATCGTCTCCCAAAAAACATCTTCTTTGGCCACGGCGTGGATTGCGACCTTGCCTTCGTCGTACATCAGAGGCATAACGGTCGGCTTCTCCATGCCCGGAATCAGCTGGGAGATGCGATAAATGGCTTCTTTAGGAGCGTTCATCATGATGTATTTAGCGTTGCGAGCTCGTTGCAGGCCATCGATGCGATCGACCAGTCGTTGAATCAGCTGCTCATGTTCGTCGCTCAAGCGACGGCGAGGACGGACCAGCACCGCTTCGCTTTCGAGCAGGGTAGTCGTTGCCCGCAGACCGTTTGATTCGAGCGTAGCTCCAGACGAAACCAGATCGCAGACGGCGTCGGCGATTCCAATAGAAGGGGCAAGTTCAACAGAACCGGTCATTTCCACGATGCTGGCTTGAATGTCGTGCTCGTCTAGGAAACGCTGAAGTATGTGCGGGTATGAAGTCGCGATCCGTTTGCCCTGATAGCTGCTCAATCCATCGAAGGGGGCTGACTTGGGAATAGCTAGAGCCAGGCGGCAACGGCCAAATCCGAGGCGGCGGACGATTTCAACGGGACCTTCGCCGTCTCGAATGCGGCCTAGCTTTTCCTCGAGCACATTGAGGCCAACAACGCCCAGTTGAGAAACCTGATTTTTCACGAAGCCAGGAATGTCGTCGTCACGCACGAGCATCAGATCGAGAGGCTGCTCTTTCGCGCGGGCGACCAGACGGTCGCTTCTGAACTCGAAGCTGATTCCCGATTTGACGAGGAGTTCACGGCATTTTTCACTCAGACGACCAGATTTTTGTATCGCCAAGCGCAGGTAAGGTTGAGTTGGACGTTCGTTCATGGCTTTTCCTTTTTTGGTCGCTTAAGGACGGCTCGATAGCCCTCGGCTCCATATGTCAGTGCACGCGCGACACGCGTAATTGTGGCCGTGCTGACACCAGTCTTTTCATTGATGAGGCGGTAGGAGAGCCCTTCTTCGATCAGCTGAGCCACTCGCCAGCGATCGGCCATGGAGCGCAATTCGGCTGGTGTGCAGAGATCGTTGAAAAAATTCTCGAATTCCTCTGGGTTGCGGAGTTGAGCCAAGGTCTCAAAAAGATCTTTTAGGTAACGCTGGTCCCAGTGTTCGCTAGTTTTTCCACTCTGTGCCATCGTCTAACTCCGCTCTGTTTTAGTCTGCTAAAACATTAGCGTGATAGCACTGTTGAAAGTGAAGGACAAGGCTTATTAGGCCAGGGGAAATCAATGCGTCATTTGGAGAGGGTTTTGGCGATGGAGCCTGAGCTTTTAGAAGTCGAAGCAAAAAAAATGGGCTAGCAAATGTCAGTAAAGTTGTTTAGTAGAGCGGTTGCGCTGTTTTTCATCTTGAAAAGGATCCTACGCAAATGAAAAATTTCCTTGTCGTTCTCGGTCTTTCGGCAGTAGCGATGGCCGGCAAGTGTTCCAACAACGCTCCTGAAAAATCCAAAGAAAGCGGTGAACAATCATCGGAAGAATTTCCTGTAAAAGAAGATTCACAAGTTCCAACGGAAGAAGTTCCTGCTTATGAAAACCAGGAAGAAACTCCGAGCACAATTTCTCCGGATGCGACTCCAGCTCCAACCGAAACCCCAGGACCGAACGAAGGTAGCAAAGCTCCAGGCAACTGAAGCTAAAACCAGACCCCTGCTGAGGTCTGGTCTTTGTCCTTACGGAAAACAAAGACTTTTGCCAAGGAGGCGTCATGCAGAGTGATAACGTATTAGCACATGAAGCCACGGATGTGAGCGAAGAAAAATATTTTCGAAGATTGATCGCTCAGTTTCATAAAACTCTTCCTAAAATCCGTCGTACCGAAGTCGCTGAAGTACTTGAGCAGGCTTGGGTCGATGGACAGCTTGAAACCACTGCGCGCATGCTGGCCAGCTCGAGACCTGATTTGTATGACGAAATTATGAAAGCTCGACACGAATTTGAGCAGTGGTAACGATCACTTTGACAGAAACTTGGTATATGTGGTGCCGTGTGCATAAAGCATGCGGCATTTTTTTATGAACTTCCCCTACCTCTTTAACCGTGACCCCACCCTTTTCCTTAGAAGCCTGAAACCCTTATAGCGGCGATCGTTGCGGGCTACTGAGGCGTTTCTCCCGCCAGGTCTGGCTGACCAAGTGTAGTGAAATTGATGCAATGCAAACGAGCTGCTTCTGCTTAAAGATGTGCAAATCCCTTTGTCTGATGGCTAATGAACATGTATTACAATTGCTGGAAACGTCCACCATATCTTGCAATGACGTTCGCCTAATTGATCTTTACCCGATCGAAGTTTCTCCGTTGCTGATTTCTCGAGAGGTTGTTTGATGATGGAAACGGTTGATGCCGCGCATATGCGAGCTACGAACAGCAGCATCCTTTTAAAACTGATATGGAAGAACAGAGAGATATCGCGTGCCGATATTTCGCGCCTCACCGGTATGAGTCGTTCGACTGTTTCAGCTATCGTTGCGGATCTGATGCGGCGAGGTCTGGTGAGCGAAAGTGGAATTGGGCATTCCAATGGCGGCCGTCGACCGGTGATCCTTTCGTTCAACGAGAAGGCCTACACCATTCTGGGAATAGAGCTGGGCGTGGCAGCGATCCATGCGGTAGCCCTCAATCTCAATGGGCATGTGCAAATCAAGTTTCGCAAAGACTGCGACGTGGTCCACGATCCCGAGTCGGCCTTGCGTCTCATAGAAGAAATTATCAAAGAAGTTCAATCCCACTGTGAGAAAGCGGCTCAGCCTCTGATCGGAATCGGTATCGGGGTTCCGGCTCCGCTGCTTGCGACCGATGCCGGCCCTTTCTTATGGTCGATCTTTCCCGCTTGGCAGGGCTATTCCGTCGCCGAATATCTCGAGACTCGCGTGTCGGTGCCTGTCAAGTTTCAGAACGATGCAAATCTTGGTGCTCTGGCCGAGCATTGGTGGGGCGTCGGCAACTCCTCGGAGAATCTGATCTGTATTAAAGTCGGCCACAGTATTGGTGCGGGTCTCATTATCAACGGCAAGATACACCAAGGGGCGCGGGGACTGGCTGGTGAGCTGGGAAGTATGAATATCTCGTCCTTGCCCGATGAAAAAAGACTGACCGTCAATGCCCTGATAGGTGGCAAAGGGGTTCTTGAGCGGCTGACTCAAGCTCTCCAAGAGGAGGAGCATTCTAGCTCGCTGCCTCTCGATGATAGTTTGAATCTCACAGCTATACTTGAGGCTGCTGAGCTAGGTGACGAGCTGGCTCTCAAAGTCCTCGATCATGCGGCTGCTACTCTGGGGGTGGTTGTCAGCAATGTGCTGGCCGTGTTGGACGCGGAAAAAGTGGTCATCAGTGGGGCTTGTAAGGCTAGTTTGCGGGAGCGTCTCATTGGAATCGTTCGTCGAACGGTTCAGGAGCAGGAGACCTTTTCCAATGTCGAGAAAGTAGCGATTGTTGAAAGCGCTCTCGGCGATATGCAGGTCGCCATTGGGGCTGGAACTCTGATCCTCGACTGTGCCCTTAATGATTTGCGACTTTTTCAGCCTCTGCATCGCCAGGCTTTGCCAGAGCATCAGTGGACCGAGGAGTCCGCTTTTGAGGGGAGTCCAAATTGAGCGTGAGCCAAAGTACCTGAAATAACGAATAAATATGCGGACCGTGGAAGTTCGCGAAGTCTCTGAAGTGCCAGAGTGGCCTAAAAAACCCAGCAAAGGTGCGGCCTTGAACGGGAAAAAAAGTCTGGAGCCTGGGCTCTATATGCGCAAGACAGCTTGAAAAGCCCGTAATATTAGTGTAGTTAAGGCATCCGTTGACGAAGAACCGTATTAAGGCCAAGAGGTTAGAATGGCTCGTTACAAAGGTCCCCGATTAAAAATCATGCGCGCGCTCGGTGTACAGCTTCCAGGTCTCTCTCGTAAGAAGTGGGATGAGCGTAAAGCTTATCCGCCCGGGATGCACCAAGGTCGTCACCGTAAGAAGTCGAGCGTATACGGGACTCAGCTGCGTGAGAAGCAAAAGCTTCGTTACAACTACGGTCTCGGCGAAAGACAATTGCGCCGCTTCGTAGATATGAGCTTCCAGAAGAAGGGCAATCCCGGTGAGAACCTGGTGCAATTCCTCGAGCGTCGCCTAGACAATGCGATCTTCCGTGCCGGCTACGCGCCGACTATCATGGCAGCTCGTCAGTTGATCGTTCACGGCCACATTCAGGTCGATGGTCATCGTGTGAACAAGCCTTCTTTCCTAGTGAAGAAAGGCCACAAGCTTAACCTCTCTGATAAAGCGACCAAGTTCACTCACGTGCAAGGCAGCCTCGAGCAGCCTGCTATCGTGCGTCCTGAGTGGATCGGCTTCGATGATAGCAACAAGTCAGCTTCCATTGTGAGCTTGCCTACTCGTGATTCGCTGCCGTTCCCGATTGAAATCGGTCACATCATCGAATTTTACTCTAAGTAAGCTTGATGGAAGTTCCGGGATTGACTGCTTAAATAGAGAAATCTGTCAAATTCGTGCCAGTCCTAGGAATGTTAGCTACTTTAGATCAAAAAGAGAGTCCGGTGGAATACGCCGGGCTTTTTTTTGTTTTCAATTTGGGTAAGGCCGAGGAGAGATTTTTATTTTGAAGCAGGTGAAACCGACAATGTGGAAACAGGACACAAAAGTGGGAATGTTATTGTAAGCATCTAGAACACAACTCACGTTTCCAACATGTGGCGCCTGCTACCTCTTATAATTCATAACCGGCCATACTCGAGATAGATCAACCTGCTGACCAGGACAGTCTCAGCAGCTAGAACCAGAAACCCAATTATATACAGACGACACAAATATCGGCTTCGGGACCCCTGCGGAAGTCCAGGAAAAAGAGTCAAACAAAGAATGAAAATTAAGGGCCAGTCGAATAAAATGCGGATGATGGCAGGTTTTTCGAAGTATGTTGCAAGAGAAACCATCTTCATCTTGTTCAACTGGACCCAATCAAACTCCTCTGCCTCGATCCGGATGGCCCCCAGACAGAAGAGGGTGATAATGACAAAAAATATTGATGATCCGATGGCAGCAGCCAATCCTTGACTCCACGAGCGATTTACGTTGATGTGCGCCCATACGTCGCTTGGATTAAGGAGACGATAAGTGAGTTTGAAAAGGGTAGCGGCAGTATCAGCACATCGGCTGAGCCCGTTGGTGGCGGTAGACAAGCCTGTACCTCAGGTGGCGGTCGCGGTTTCGGCACGATTTGGAGTTGTGATGGCGCCAATTGCGCCAAAGAGGATCGCGAACATACTATCGAATGCATTATCGAAGATTGAAAAACAGCGCAGTGATGAGTGGCAGCTCTATTCCTGAGTGAAGTGCGTCGGCGGCAATTTTTGCCTTGCTCTTATAATTCCCCCACAAAAGGATTAGTCTTAAGGTAATTAAAATCTAATGGAGATAGTTAAATGCAAACGTCAGGAATATTCAAAATATTGCCAGCCCTTTTATTTATTGGGCCATTGAGTTGTAGTAAAAAAGAGGATACCGACGCTAAAACAGTGGAAGTCAACGGAAGCCTCCAGTTATCAGTAAAAAGTGTGCAATCGAGCTCTGGCAGCGATACAGCTCTTGCCCTGGCTGCGACAGCTCCCTTCAACAATTATAGCGTCGCATCGGGCAAACCAGATACCTTCAACCTTCAGATCGTGCGCATGGTCCTCACCCCTGCAGATGGCAGCGCAAATATTCAAAACAGACCGATTTTCGACGACATCGCTGGCAAGAAGCTCTCTATTAAGAAAAGTCGAATAGACCTTTCGGATATGTTCACGAATTTCGCCTGCATCGATAACGACGGTGTTCCATTCGATCTCGACAGTTGGTATACCAATACCTTTCCTACGATTGACAATAAAAACGAGAGCGGCGAAGTCAACGAATACAGAAACTGGAGTTCTGCCGCAAACGCAAGTTGCGAGTGCGGGTTCGACGCTAAAAATTATCCGCTAGGACCTAACGCCAAAGGCGAATGCCCTCCCCTTAGCAGTAGCGACGCTAAAAGCGGCAGAGTTGCCGAATTGGAAGTCCCAGCTAATACCTACAAGTCAGTTACCATCTACTATAAGCGAAAAGCCGAAGTACAAGGTTGTGTGTCGGGTTACTTCCATGAAACATGGGGCGGCACTGGCAGCGTCGTTGAAAAATCGACCTTCTGCACGCAAGCTAACCTTGCCATGTATGATAAGAGCGGCGGTGGCGCTTACACTGACTTCGAGGATAAGACAGCAGAGCTAACTAGCATCGATCTTCTGGGAGCAAATCCAAAAACCGAAGGCTCCTTCCCTAACAGTGGCACGGATCTGAATCCAAGCGAAATCATGCGTATCGAGTTCCCGATTCCAGGCAATATCGAAATTAGCCCAGATAAAGTCGCTCAACTGACTCTTGCGATCGATACTAACCGCATTCTCCGTTTTTTCTCAGACCACCACTCGGCGATTGTCGGCAACAAAGGTCCAGGTCCTGACGCGATCTCTGACAAATCTTACTTTTTCACATCTAACTTCAAAGAGTCGCAGTTTATGTTCGTGGGTCAACCCGGAAACATTTACGGCTATGAGCTCCTCACTTTGCCCTGCTCGAAGAAAGCTAAAGCTGATATTGCCGGCTTCACCACTGCGGACGACTACAACTGTACCAACTCGGACGAGCAGGCGCTCTCAGCCTGGTTAACCATTATAGAGGACTCAAAAGGAAGCTTACTCTCAGCTAATATCTTTCCTGACGACGATCTATCTTATGTAGCTCTGAAGGGCAGCAATTTGGATCTGACCTATGACAGCGCAAAAAGATCCTTTGATTATGCCTGGGGCAAAAACTGGACAACGAATTCCGACGGAACGCTCAACATCACCTATGGCCTCTCGTCGTCCACCGATAATGGCGATATTTCCTATAGTCTAAGGGGTACACTCCACAACATCAGCAAAACATCGGTCATTGGCGCTGAAGTGCCAAACGTCTATTTTTCCGGCGAAAATAACGATGGTGTCGTTTACGGCAAGGTAGCGACTAAACGCCAGCTGTAATCGAATGAAGCTTAGCGCATACGGAAATATCTGAGTGTAGTCGGGTGATGGCTCCGAGACCGAAGCCTTTCACCTGGAACTTCCGCTTCCCAAGTAAGCTTCTCTTTTTATCGAATCGAAATGAAAGCAGTTGAAATTATTGTTTTTTACGCCGTTTCTGCTTATTTTCTGCTGTGCTTATGCTTTTATCTACTTACAATAACGAGCCGCTGCTTGTGCGGGAAGAACTCACAGATTGATCCTGAAGCCCTGAAACTCTTTCAGGGCTTTTTTTGCTTTTAAATAAATTTTCTATTGCCAAATGCGTCACCACACGAGGCGTTTTCTGCTGTCTCTCTTTAAGACACGAGGGATATTTTCGGTTCTTCGCTCTCCGGGCTGTTCTTCGAGTTTTTAGGTGCTTGATTGATATTGTTGTTGGTATGGGCGGACGCTTTACGGTGTCCTACGTTGCGATTGATCCGATCGACTTTAGAGCAGGGATAAATTGTCACGCGGCGATTGCCTCAGAGCTTTTTAAAGAAGATCCTACGTCAGGGGGTCTATTCGTCTTTCGTAGTTGGCGGCAGTCTGACGCCAAGCTGCTAGTCTATGACGGCGACGGCTTCTATCTCGTCCATCGACGTTTGTTGCTTACCCGCCTGCCATCGTCTATCTTACTGGCTCTTAAAAGTCCGCTCCCCGAGACTTTTTCCCCGCTCAGGCTGCAATAAGATGAAGCCTCACGCTATGAAGGAGTGAGAGACGGGAGCGTGTGGGACGCTTTTGATTTCTTCTATTCCCAACACAGTTGACGTGGAACACGCGATAACAGCGTCCGTGATGGGGATCGCCGATGGCGCCGGGCTCGTAATAGGGGGGCACCTTCCCCTCCGCTAGGGTTTGTAGGCACGAAGCGCGCTCGCCTGCGGAGAGGATTTGAACAGATAATTTTTTGGTATCAAGTCTATTACGACAAAAGATTCATTGTCACTGAATTTCATTAAAGATGGGTTCAAAATCATAGCCCGAGTGACTTTAAAATCGAAATCGAATTTGAGAAAGCTACCTCAAATTCTACCTTACTTTTTATAGACGCGATGATAGACGCGTAGAGCCACGTATCCTCCCTTGAAGATCAAGTGCTCCCCAAGTTTAGTGTCGAGCACGAGTCTCGCTGTTGCTCTTTCCAAAAGAAATAAGGTGCGCATTTCCATGGCACCGCGCCCTTGCTCAAGAGCAATCTTTTTGATTTTTGAGTCAATTGCACGGATTTGTGCTTCGCTTAGATTTGTCATTTCGTTGTAATAGCCTCCCAGTTCTTTGCCATGAGGGGCCAAGCCCCGAGTCTTTCAGAGGCCTTGTATAAGCTTTCCTCGGTAACTTTTTCTTCTGCAAGAGCCATCCGTGCTGCTTTCAGGGCAGTCTGGTAGCCTATTTTGGTCGCATAGACGAACGCCTCAACGAGTGTGCGTTCGATCGTTGCAATTCGCCAATTTCCGTGTTCATCACATTCGATTGTCGGATCGTGCTTTGTTCTTAGCACACGGTACTTATCAGAATAAATCCCGCGTTTACTATGAGGGACCATGATCCACGTTTGACTTGGAACGTATTCGGTTAGGGAGTAGTAGGCCAGCGCACTAAGGCCACCAATGAGAGCTTCAGGTCCGAATTTGAAGCAAGCGCTGATAAATTCGAGGTCATCAGGCAAGTCAGCAGAGAGGGAAAGATAAAGACCGTGTTCAAGTCTGATGATAACCTTCGCTTTAATGAGGCGAGCGATTGTCGGCTTGGATACTCCAGCGTCGAGTGCCTGCTCAGTAGTAAAGACGCCAAGTTTTGTAAGTAGGACGGCGGCGGTTTCTTTTTTATGAGCCCTGGCGCTGTTCGCTTTCATCGGTCAAATTTACTTTCTGCGCTAATGGAACTTTCATAGATAAATTTTATCATTTCTCTTTAAAAGTTCAACTATGAACAGAAAGTATATCAAGCAAAGCTATCAAACTTCAAAGCTAACTTCATTACCTTGCCTTTAATTTTAGATAGTTACATAAATATTGCTTTTCAAATCCGCCTCCAGTGACCGGCATTTTTTCAAAGTCGAGTTCATCGGGGATTGTTGAGCGCACACGCGTTGCTTGCAGCAACGACCCACAAGCAACCAATAAGGCCAATATGACTTACTTGTGGTTGCCTGGGTGTTCGTTGAGAGAATGGGTGAATTGATCTTCCCTGCAGGAATTGAGAGGAGTGACTCCAAGACCGAAAAGTTTACCAGCTTTCGACTTTCATCTCAGCCAAATATTCAGAATACACTTGCTATACTTGTCGGCTCCTCGGGCCATGACTGCTGCCGACGTAAACCTTCGAAGCGGGCTGAAAAAAGGCTGCTGCCGAGTGCGCCGGGATAAGTTTTACCCAGGATTGAAATTCCGGGCCAAGGTCCGGGAACGGCATCGAGGATTCAGGGTCATATTTCAGCGCTGCGGCCTTGAATTTTTGGAGCGTCTTGTCCGCGTCCAAGATCCTCAAGTTATTTTTACTCGCTGGAATACGTAAGAAGAGCCATATATCATATTGGCTATGAACTTTCCTGAATAATCGGATACGACCGGAAAATTTCAGGATAGCTGTCGCATAGGTGTTAGCTGACTATTCGGTAGTTGTCCTCTCTAGCGGATCGTTCTTCATCTTTCAACCAATTTAATTTGACCACCATTATTTTCTCCCAATTCCTCGTCTTCTTCGACC
>JBGSTX010000045.1:0-7314 GCA_041736305.1 Oligoflexus sp.
TTAGTCTGCTTACAGACGCCCGGAGCGACTCCCTAGTCCTCGCCAAGCCTGCTAGCAGCGCCCAGCTCCTCTGGAGCGACGGTCGCTATTCCATCGACCGCGAGCGTCCACCGCAGCTCGGGCGCATGGGCTTGGCTTTGATGAGGATGCGGAGCGGTTCGCCACAGAAGCTCTTTCTGCCGAGTAAAAGCCGTTTTCTTGCGGCTGAGAATGGCTTTCAGCTGGTGCTGATCCCCATCGACGAGATCAAAGAGCTGGATGAGCTCGCACCTCTGGCTCACGAAGAAACGGGCTTGTGCGGAAGCCTCGAATTCGTCGCAAGTGACTATAAGCTGCAGCAGACCATCGAATTTTCTCCGCCCTACTTCGCGGCCAGAGCTCGCTTTAACGAGCTGGAGACTATTTTGACTTCGGTTGAGCTTGCTAGCATCGACCAGCACATCGATCACATCAGCAGCCTCAGTACCCGCTATCATGCCAGTACTGTTGGCAAAACCGCGAGCACAATGCTCAGCAATCTCTGGCGAGGTCTCGCGGATACAGGCCAGCGCTGGACTATCACCGAGTACACTCATATTAAGACCGAGCAGAAATCGGTCATCGCGCGTCTACCAGGCCTAGACCCCAACGCCCCTACTCTTGTGCTCGGCGCCCACCTCGATAGCATTTCGCGAAGTGGTGGTATAGAGGGAGCGGCTCCCGGTGCCGACGACGACGCGGCAGGCCTCGGCATCCTCACCGAAATCTTGCGGGTTATTGAAGAGAAGCAACTCACCTTCTTCCGTCCCATCGAGCTGCACGCCTATGCGGCTGAAGAAGTCGGGTTGATCGGCAGTCGGGAAATCGCTACTTCCTACCGAGCGCAGGACAAGAAACTGGCCGGGATGATGCAATTTGATATGGCCTACTATAGTGAGGCGGATAAAAGGGGGGTTATTCACCTGCTTGAAGACTTCAGCAGCCTCGATCTCCGGCGCAGTGCTATTGAATGGATCAATGCCTATATTGGACCTCACTATGCCCTTGGCAAGCTACCGACCGGGTCCGCTTCGGACCATAAATCCTGGTGGGAGCAAGGGTATTCAACGGTATTTCCCTTTGAAAATCCGACGGCCTTCAATAATAAAATTCACAGTGCCAACGATACGCGAGCTAACTTCGATGATGGACAGCTTATTCTCCGCATGACGCGGCTGGGTCTCGTCTATGCTTCCTACCAGGCGGGCCTGCAGCAGCTCGACGCTAGTTTTCGCAGTCAAAGCGATTCTCTTCTCCGCCCGAATCTAAGCGAGAAACTCTTTCTGGCGATAGAACCTGAAGCTAACACGACTAGCTCTTACATAGCCGTGAGCGCGCCCTTGAACGCGAAGACCTTGGAATTTTGTCGGATCGAAGCAGGGACCGATGCGCACTGCTCAGCAGAACGCTTAATTCTAAGCGATAGTACTGCTCAAGCTAGTCGAAGGGTTTTCTATGAAGAGCAAGGTTTTGGCCTTGAAAAAGGCCAAAAATACTGGATCACCGCGTACGATAGCGCCGATGCGCTGATAGCCGAGCGAAAGATCGAGCTCGAGTAGGATTAGAGATCAAACCATAGAGCCAGCTGCGGAAGGATGAACTCATCCTTTTCATCAGCTGGCAGATTCACGGTCTGTCCATCGAAACTGATCTTGGAAAAAGTGAAAGCCGTCAGGGAAAGCAGCGGACCGATTCGCACGCTCCCGACTTTGAAGCCATAGCCGAGTTCGAGAGAGTAGCCTGACTTAACAGGATAGCTCACTGCGGTGCTACCCGCGCCGCCATAAACAGTGACATCGAAGCTATCAATTTCTTTGCTAGCCCCAAAATAGTAAACGCCTTGGGCGAAGATAGAGTCGGAAGCATAGCCTAGCGTAAGGCCTGGTCCCTTGTAGCGGGTTAGAGTCTTTACAGTTACGTTGCCGCTGGTACCGCCTCGGGTATTTTCTCGATCGTTCTGGGTGTACTTGAGTCCAATGCAGACAGGATCCAGATTGTAGCAGAGCCCAAGACTCATGAAGGTATTAACTTCTTTGGTTTTAAGCAAAAAGTCACTCGGTCCAGCCTGCACGCTGCGCTCTTGATTCTCACTGAAGTAGAAGAGCGAGAGATGGGAAACGAGCTGACTTGCAGCCATCGACTGACCGGCTGACAGCAAGAGGCTGAAACCGAGAGCAAGATAGATCGGGAACCACAGTCGGGTCTTCATCGGCTAGCTCCATCGGAAGTTCGAACTAGCATCGACGCGGGTGGCATCCTACCTTAAAGACTTCTTGGTAAAGATATTTTAATCTATTTATTTTAATGGCTTATAATTTCGTTCTAGAGATTTTTAGGCAGGGGCTCCTCGCGCCGGAAGCAGGCTCTCCTCCAAGCACCGGTGAATCCATGCCAAGCTCCTCTCCACTCGGCAAGAGCGGCCTTCCAACCGTCCTGCATTAACGCACGGGGTCCGCTTAAGAAGCTGCGATAGAGCAGAAAGAGCGGTATTGCGAATAGCGTTAGCCCGCGATTTGCATGCTTAGCCATAGTCCATGTGTGATTGCGCGCCAGCAGATATCGTTTCAAGACACTCGTCTTCGCCTGAGACCCGCCGTACATATGCCAAGACTTGGCTTCCGCGACGAAGCGGACTTCGAAGCCGAGGCGCGTCGCGCGAAGGCAGAAATCCACGTCTTCGAAATAGGCGAAATAGCTCTCATCGAGTAGTCCGACGCGTGTTAAAGCCTCGCGCGTAATAAACATCGCTCCACCTGAAACAGCGCGCCGAGGGCCCGAGGAAAGATTGACTTCAGCAAGTGCTATTCCGAAATTCTCGTCTGGCGCGCGATAGAAAGCATCGACCGCAATCGCCGTACTATTTATATATTCAGGTCGGTCAAGGAAGAGTATAGTCCCCCCCAAGATACCCGCTTTGGGATAAGCGGCCGAGGCTTCTAGCATGCGCGTGAGCCAGTCTTCATCCACGGCAAGATCATCGTTGATGAGGGCGACGTGGGTCGCGCCTCGGTCTAAAGCGTAGCGAATACCGGCATTGTTTCCGGCAGCAAAGCCTAAGTTTCGACCGTTTTTCAGTACGTGCATGGGACGGGGATAGAGACCGGCCAGCAGCTCGAGGCTCCCATCAGTCGAACCGTTGTCGATGAGGAGTAGTTCAAAGCTAGCACGCATGCGCCGCAAGGCGCCGAGGGAGACAGACAGACGCTTGGCACCGTTCCAATTCAGAACCAGCATCCAGGGCAGCCCCGTGACCTTCTCCGTTTTCTCGCCTAGACTGTTCGGCTCCTCGGTAGCTACCATCGCATGTCTGTCCATCTTAATAAGAGAAGAGACGAGAGGCGCAAATGAGCCGATGTCTCGTGAACTTTGAGAGCCGTTAGATTACAAGATGCTGCCTGGAAATGCAAGCGGCCTCCCCTCACCTTCTGACTGTGTAAGAAAGGAGAATTCTATGACTGCACGCGTCTTTTTGCTAGAGCCAGCTGCCTGTTTGATCAGTGCTCTGATCGAGAATTTGGCCGCACTTACGCAAGAAGAACTGCGCGCCACGATACTCCTCATGCCGACGCAAAGGCTTGGAACCTATACTTTAGCCGGTCTTTTGCGCAAGCATCGCGCCCTCGAGCCGCCGCGTATTATGACTCTCGAGAATCTCTTGCAAGAGGCCGCTCCCACAGATCGCCGCGTAATCGGCGACAGTGGGATCGACCTCCTCCTTGGCAGGCTTCTGAGTGAAGGGGAGTATACGCATCTTCGACCTGGACATGAGCGCGAACTGCGCCTCCTGCATGGGGAGATGTACGAGCACGGTATCCGAGACGAAGCCATGGAAAAGCTCAAGACCGCCATTCGCGATGATATCTACAAGAGCGAACCGCATCTCGGCAGTCTCTATGATCGCGCGGTTGAAATCGAACATGCCTTGATGATGCTCGATTTGGTTCTTGAAGAGCGAGGGTTGATCACCCGTTCAGCTCAGCTGGCGCGCACGGCGGCGATGCTAGCTGACCGTTGGCAGACGAATCCTATTCCCGCCCAGCGCTACGTGATGGCAGCTTACACCAGTCTAGCCAGCAGCTGGCAGATTCTCCTCAGCACCTGGCTCAAAGACGAACGCTTTAACTTCTGGCTCAGTGAAGCGCCGCAGCTCTATCATCCGAGCAGTCCCCTGAAAGAACTCATTGCCAGCATCCGCGCGGAGGTTCCCTGCATCTCTTGGTCATCGCCGCCGAGCGTAGGCGGCAGTACTATTAGTACTGTAGCACCTACGGGCACTCGCCAGATCTATGCCGCCGTCGCCTCAAGCATCGTCGACGAGACAGCTTG
Organism: Oligoflexus sp.; assembly: GCA_041736305.1. Lineage (GTDB taxonomy): Bacteria > Bdellovibrionota_B > Oligoflexia > Oligoflexales > Oligoflexaceae > Oligoflexus. The sequence goes on from JBGSTX010000045.1 coordinate 4,345, forward strand.
GGCTTTAGCGGGAGCCGAAGCACTTATCTCCAGCGGCTTTTCTCCTGAAAAAGTCGCCATTCTCGTAACCGACGAGAAGCACTATGCAGGACCGATCGAGGCACAGCTGACCGGCAGCTCCCTGCGCGCCAACGTCGCTCTCGCTCGATCTTGGGCATCAAGCCTGCCAGGGCGCTGCCTGCGGGCCATTGAACGTTTCTGGCACGAAAAAGAATCGATGGGAACTCTGCTGACTCTGCTCGACCATCCTTTAATCGAGCGTCGTCTCGGCGAAGACCAGAGCTGGGCAGCGGCGGAGGCGGAAGCATCGATGGCGCTTTTGAAAGAGTCTCTGCTGCGAAGCGGGATACCCGGCTCTTTGGAAAGGGCTATTGCTACGCTCAAAGACCCCTGGTGCAGCTGTCTAAAATCGCTGCAGAGCTGGCTGGAACCTCTGCATCCCCGTCGTATGCATAGCCTGAGCGAGTGGGTTGCGACGCTCGAAGCATGGGCTGATTCCATGAATCTCTGGGAGGTGGAGGAAGAAAGCGATTTAATCAACTCCTGTCGCGAGGGATTCGAGAATTTTCTTGAAACCTTGCGCATGCTCGGCGATGCAGGCCATCCGATCGACGGCAGAAGTTTCTGGCAGCTCTTCGATCGTCATTTGCTGGAAACTGATATCAGGCGGACCGGAGAACCGCTTGCGGGCCTGCAGATCCTCATCCTATCCGAAGCGCGCTATTTCCCTTTTCAGGCAGCTTTTCTCCTCGGTTGTCAGGAAGGCAGCTTTCCAAAAGGTCTGCCCCAGGATGAACTGCTCGACAATTACCTGAAAAAGGCCATGGGTCTCCCAGGCTGGGAAGTTCTCGAGGCGATGGAGGATCAGACCTTCCACCTGCTCAAGGCTCGCATTCCTCACCTGCTCCTCCTGCGCTCCGAGAGTCTCGGCGAAGAAGCTTTGGTTCGCTCTCGTTTTATCGAAGCTCTGGTAGTCAAAACCGGACTGAAGGAAGAAGCGCTGCCGAGCAGCCGACGCCAGGAACGAAAGCTGAGTGCGAGCGAAGAGCTTGCGCTCGAGGCGGAGGGTCGAGTTCTTAACGATACGGAAAGTCTTCACACCCCGATGGCAGCCAGTCGCCTGGAGAAGTTGATTCGCTGTCCCTACGCTTTTCTCTTGAGCAGTCTGGACGTCCGAGGTCTCGATCCACCTCCTCCTTGGGGTGATAGCCGCCGCGAAGGCGAATGGCTGCACGGCGTTCTCGAAGCGCTTATTTCTGGCTGCCGCGGCTCGCATCGCTATATCGAGGCCTGGCGCCCTTCAGCCGACTTAGATATCGAATCTGAAGCTCTGAGCCGTCTGCGCACGCTCACCGAGGTCTTGGCCCCACCTGAACTGCGAGAGAGTGCTCTCTTCACTCACCTGCAAACTCATTCATGGCCAGCTTTCGCTCGCCATTTGAGTAAGATCTTGGCCAACGAGCCCCTGGCCCTCGGCAGCAGCCGGCGCGAATACGACTTTCAAAGAGCTAAGCGTCAGCGTCCGCATATTCAGGTCAAAGAGCGTTGGCGTGAACTCATTGGACGCATCGATGCCGTCGATCCCCATTCTGAATTTGTTACCGTCACCGATTACAAACGCCGCACGATTCCCAGTGGAAAATCGACTCGCGAAGGCATTGCCCCGCAACTGGCCTTCTATGCTCTCGCCTTGGCCGAACTGGAACCTCAGTGGATAGATTCTGGACTGCTGCTCGGCTACTGGAATATTTATAAAGGAGAATGGAATCCGCAGGCTGTAAGCGCCAAGGTGCGGCTCGCTGCCATCACTAAGGACTTAGCGAGCAAAGACACGCCCGATCTCGAAACCTTGCAGGAAGCATTGCTTGAAATCTGGGCTTGGCGGGAGGGTGAAATCGAGGCTGAGGGGCGCTATTACGCTGATCCTAGCGAATGCAGCCTCTGCTCCTACTCAGGAATCTGTCGGAAAGAAGATCCCCGCTTGCGGGAGACTCTAGGCCAGCATGATCGACTGTATCAAAGGCGTCAAGGAACGAAGCCACATGCAGAATCAGCAGCAGAAGCAGAAACAGAAAGACAAGAGGCAGCAAGAGCTGCCAGATCAGAGTCAGGCAGCGATGCAACTTGATCCGCAGAACCCGTATCACAGTTGCGTCGTGCGAGCTTCGGCAGGCAGTGGCAAGACCTTCCAGCTTTCGAGGCGTTTTCTCTTTTTGGTTGGAGCTGGAGCCCATCCAGCTTCGATCCTGACGGTGACCTTCACCAAGAAGGCTGCCGGTGAGATGCGTGAACGTATACTCGACAGTGCCGCTAAACTCTTGAGTGATCCTCGCGAGCAGGAACTTTTCGAAGACAAGCTGGCTGCTTTCTATCGGTCGACGCCCCATCATCCCTTGCCGCCGCATAAGCCACAGCCGCCGCGAAGCGCGATAGCTACGGCCGAAGCTGTACTCGCCAGCACCCAATCTCTGCGCATCGCGACCATCGACTCGATCCTGCTCGAATGGATGCGCAAGTTTCCTTTTGAGGCAGGCGGTCAGGATACCTTAACAATCCCTGCACCGTTCGAACTCATGAGTCTGCGCGACGAAGAAAAGGTCCACCGGCGCGCCTGGTACCTGAGCGTGGAAGCACTCAAAGCAGACCCTCAGCTGCAGGCCCGCTGGGAAGAGCTACGCACTGAGGGTCTCGATCTGCTCGATCTCGAGCACCGTCTCCGGGAACTCTCGCGGCACGAATCTTTTATCTGGCTGCTGCAGAAGAAGCGCAGCGAGTTCGATGCCGAGTTCTCAGGCGGGGGCAAAAATAGAAGAAAAAGCATGGGCGAGTGGGGAAATGAAGCGGCCCCTCTGCTACCGCACCCTCTCCCCAGTGAACCTTGGGACGATACTCCAGAAGCGTTTCTACAATCGATTAGCGCTGATCTCACCGCGGTATGCAGACTTCTAGCGCCTGCCAGAGCCGAGCTGG
>JBGSTX010000140.1:0-4287 GCA_041736305.1 Oligoflexus sp.
GAGTCTTTTGGTAGCCGGCAATCACGGGGTAGGTACTGAGGGCTACTCCGCTCGGATCAATCTTGTCGTCCGCTTGGTGATAATCTACGAGAGCCTGAATGCCATCCATAATCTGACGTCGACTGGTAATCAGAAGCCGATAGATGCAGAAAAAACCTGCCGCGGAAACATAGAGGACCTGGAGTATAGCGACCCATCGGGGGGTGTCTGGGTCAAGGAAGATGAGCACCAGCATGACGACCCAGAAAATCCATACGTTTATGGTGGATAAAACTTCGAGTTTGTGAAAAACCGATTCTTCGATCTTGGGGCTCATACTACGGAAAACATCAGACCAGTTGGCTTCCAGGTGGATTTTTTTGAGATAGCCCGAGAGAATATTGTGATATTCGAGGAAGCATATGCCGATCTGAAATGAAAAGAGAAAGGCACAGATGCTAATGCCTTTCAGAAGAGTGATCATTGGATGGGCATTGTGACCCCAAATCAGGAAAACGTAGAGAAATCCTGGTATGACCTTGAGTATGCTGAGGATGAGAATGTAGACCGAGCGGCGCCTAGGAAATTTCAGCATTTCCAGATAGACTTCCTGTCGATCGTTTAAGGCGGTTTTGGTAAAAATCTCGGGCTTCAGATCGGGAAAGAAAATCGAAGTTTTGGGGTAGAGCCAGTGGTAAAGCCTAGTGTCCCTTTTCAGGATAAAGATGTAGCAGAGGAGATCTACAAGATAAAACCCAAGCGCTTCGGCAGGAGAAGGTCTGAAAAAAAGCACTAACACAGGCAGGAGGACGGCAGCCATAGCCATCCATTGATGCGCGACAGCCATGACACTATCCGTTGGCCTGTTCTTGCTCACTTCTACCCTTCCTTTATCTTTTTAAGCCTCGATCGAATCATCGTGTAGACAGATGTGGTAATCAGAGTCGTTCAAGACTATCGACAGCTTGAGATTTTCTATCTTCCTTCGAACGTTACTCAGGTGGACGTCGAGGGTTTTCTGGGAAACTCGGACGTTGGCCCACAGAGTCTCAAAAATTTCTTTTCTGCTGATGCGATTCTTACTAGCGTCCAGGAAAAGGCTCATGATGCGGAATTCTTTTGAAGTCAATTCCTGCGACCGGCCCCAATGATTGAATATGGTCAAAGTCAGTGGGTCGACCCGAAAGAGAGGTTCTACCTCTAGCTTCGGCTTCAAGCGATTCATGTGAGCTTCTATCTTGACCTGAATTTCCGATTTACCGAAGGGTTTGGTGATGTAGTCGAGCGCCCCCCACTTTAGGGATGCCCGAACCGCTTCTTCTTCATCCAAAGCGCTGACGACCAGAAAGGGAACATTTTTAAGAGAAGGCGCATATTCGGGGAAAGAAAGGTGCAGCAATCCATCGGGCAAGACTAGGTCGAGGATAAGAAGGTCGGGCGGATGTTGGACCGATAAACCCTGAGCAAAACCTTCGAGGGAATCGAAAAAAGTTATTTGATAGAGATGCTTGAGAATATCGTCATAGACGAAGCGCATGTTCTCGTCGTCTTCAATAATCCAAATATGGTGATGGGTATTTGCGTCACTTAGGCTCATAATGTGCCTTTCTTAGTGACATATGAGCAAGAGAAGTGCTGCTGGGATAGAACCTAAAAATTTGAATCCTTTGCGCCCGATAAATGATGGCTCCCTCATATGTTGAACAGTATCCGCGGTTCGGGAACAGCCTTCCGCAAAGGTATGATGAAAGTATCATCTAGCATTCCTCTAAAACCAGATCAACTCCTTTGTGACCTAGTTGAAAATGAGGGAAGAATGCTTTCACTACTTCGACGTATTACCCTGCATGGCCACATTGTATGAAGTAGCCAGTGTCGCGTATAAACGGTCACTATAGGAATAACCTGAGCGCAGCAAACCTAACAGTAAAGAAACCTTATTGAGTAGAAAGTGGACAAAACTAGAATTATTGACTCGGAAAACCAGCTGAGTAGGCAACGAAAGATCGGACGAAGTTGAGAACGAAAAAAACCAGGCTGCTTCGAGCCTGGTGTTCAAATAGTACTAAAGTTAATTTTTAATCTAGAGCTGGACGACAGGCGAATGATGATACTTTGCTTGAAATCGCGAATGTTTCATCAAACTGTTCACTGTTTTTAAGTACCGATGCCTGCCCTTCATCTAAGCTGAGTTCAGGAGCTGGTACAGTGACTAGCTCGTATCCTCCACGCACCCATGCCACGTCTGCTGGCTGCTTGAGGCTGTCAAGCACGCCAACAATCCCGGCGCTGATGCTGATTTTCTCAGCTGTCGCGGCATTTGCGAGTATGCAATTAGCCTCAGCTCTGCCTTGGCCTTCGCCTTCATCACCAACTTGAGCTGTGATGAAATTGCTGAGCTTATCGATCACTTTCTGCAAATCTTTATTGAGAGGAGCTGAGCCGAACACGCCCCAAGTGAAGCGCTGAGGAACTGCGGTATAGGCAGCAAGATCGCGCATTTTTTTCAGGAGCTCTAGGTGACGAGGATCCTCGGCATTTAGATATTCAGTAGCTTCGTTTTTTTGAAAAAGAATTATCTGGGTTTCCCAGTTGAGAATATAGCGGGTACTGGTGCCTGAGCGGGAAATTGAGAGTAAATGGGCATCATTATCAATGTTGATAGAATCATGATTACCGATTGCAGCGGTATAGCTATCCGAGGCGGCAACTTTATCTGAGTGGTAAGCGAAGAGGGGGCTTGTGAGGATGACGATAGAGGCAAGGAAGATCGAAGTGAAAAAGATCTTTTGCTTATTCATACAAAGTGCTCCAAGGAATTTGTTGGTATGACGCATCTATAACAGACTACGAAAATGTTGTCATCAGTTATTTTGACATGCATACAAAATTTGTAAGGCTCTAAGTGGAGGTACCATCGAGAAAATCCCCGCGCATTTTTATGCAAATGTGGCTTTTAAATCAGAATCGGCCTCATAGGCAAGCAAGGTCCAAATCCCTATGATGAGGATGCAGGAGCATGATCACTACTAAGGGAAGGTGAAGAAAATGCTTGAAAGAAGTGAGCACTCAAAGAGGGAGGCGCTTGCCACCGAACTAGCCGATGTCTTGCTTCGGCAAAGGGCAATTGTTGAAGCAGCTGCATCCTTAGCCGGCTTCTTCCAGGAAGGTGACAAAGAAATTTTTGAAACAATGATGCAAGAAGATGAAAAAAGTCTTCGCATGATCGATACCGTGATCAATAACTACGGCCTGCGAGTCGAACCCAAACCATTTACCCAGAAATTCAGCAAGCTCTGCTTAGAGACTATAACTAACCCCCTATCTCTCGAACTCGAAAGGCTCACAGCCTTTAAGCTCCTCAAGCAAGATCAATACTTCAGTGGGCATCTCATTCACAAGGCGAGTCAACTGGCTGAGATGGACGTGAAAGAAGCGATCGGCATGTTTGAAGGTGTTCAGTCGGTCTTCACAAGCCACAGCAATCAGGTTGAAGAGTGGTGCAAAACGAAAGGTGTGGAGATGATCATGGGTGAGTCCCCAGCGGGCGGGTTAGTAGGCATGGCCCGCGACCTCACAGCAAACGCTTTTGGAAAAGTATTGAGTCAGGTGGGAAAACCTGCGGAAGAAATGAGTGTCCTAACGATCCTTCGGCTCGATCACCACAAGGTCCTCACTATCTTCAAAGAGATCCAGGCGGCTGAAACGCAGGAAAAAGCTTTCGATCTTTTTATCCAGCTCCGCGCCGATCTCTCGGCCCACGCTGAAGCAGAAGAGCTCATAGTGTATAAGCATTTCCAGCGATATGTAGACCTGCGGGAACAACTCGAGGACTCTTGGAGCGAGCATGAAGACATGCGTGAGCTACTGGAGGCAATTAGCAAAAATTCCGATCCCCTGATTTTCAAGCAGGAGGTTCAGGAACTACAGCAAATCGTCAAGGCGCATATTGATGAGGAGGAAGGCGAAGTCTTCAGCCTTTTCCAACAAAAGGCCAAAGGCGAGGATCTCGTCCGCTTAGCAGGGGAATTTAGTCAGGTGAAGAAGATGATTCAAGAACGCGGTAACAGCCCGTCTCAGCCACTCGGCTCACCCCCGCCCTCGCCGAAATCTGAGTCGTCCGATACATTTACGCTCTACAGCCTGTCTCAAAAATATTGAATGCTAAGCATTCAATATTTTTGAATACATCCCCGCTCACGGGGTTTGGTCCGTGTTATACACCTCAGTTCCTATCTCACGATAGTCTTCGAGGGAATTCACCCGAGAGGGCACGTTAATGTCCTCTCGGGGTATCACGATTACAAA
>JBGSTX010000169.1:0-5987 GCA_041736305.1 Oligoflexus sp.
CATGACATCCCCCTGCCGGCGAAAACCGACTCGCCTGACCCGTTGGCCACGGCGCTCACCAAGGACGATCTTTTGCGCTACCGAGGCCCGGCTCGCTGCCTCTATGCTCTGCAGAGCTTCCGGGATTTCGCTTTCCTCATCCAGCAGGCCGCGTTTTCGGAGACAAAGTTCCACTGCCTCGATAGATTTATTGAGGTGACTGCCATCAGTCTAAGCTGAACGCGTGCGCACCCGCCCATGATGTTCAGACTCTCCGACTAGGATCCATTGATTTTCATCCCATGCCAGTGGAAAGATCAGCTTGGTTTGAAAGGCCAAGTAGCCCTCGGCTTTCTTTTGGTCCTGTAAAAATTCAATAACGATATGACCACCTATATCTTCGATAAAGTGCTTGACCGCATCCATACCTATGCCTCGTCCTGAAACCTCGCTGATCGAAGAGCTGGTCGAGGTCCCATAGCCAAATATTGTCTGTGCCACTTCAAAATCACTGGCTTCAGGTTTAAGAGTCCCGCGGCTGCGAGCCAAATGCCGGAGGCGGCTGATATTGAGACCCCGACCATCATCTTGAAGAGTGACCGTCAGAACTCGCCGCTCGAGATTTGCATGCACATAGAGCCGCCCGCGTGGGTCTTTGCCCTGCTTCAACCTTTCTTCTGCCGACTCAATACCGTGGTCCATTGCATTCCGAATGAGATGCACGGAAACTTTGCGTAAGACATCTTCAACGGCCTTTGGAATGGCAATATTTATCAGGTCACATTGGAGAGCAGGCACTGGCTTGCCGAGGTCCTTGGCAATTTTTTCGGACTGACTTAAGCAGTCCTCGACAATAAACGGCAGGCTGTTGTAAATAAGCTGAACCATCTGCTCGAGCGAAGCAAGGGCCGCTGTGGCCTTCTCGGGATCATCCTTGCTGCGCAGCTGGCGTTCCATCTGCAGCATGCGCAGACAGTGAGCTTCAAGAAATCCCTTATCAATCTCGACTCGGTTGTGTTTATCGAGACGACCGAGGGTGTCGCGATCAGTACGGAGGTAGGCGTCAAAGACCCTACGAATCTCGGTCATGTCTAACTTGATTCTAGCAGGATCCATCGGCGCGTTGTACTTGATGACGGCTGTATAGTAGTTCTCGGCCTCATGGATCACATTCGACAGCAGGGAAAGGCCCAGGGTCCTTGCCGCGCCCTTGGCGGTATGAGCATTGAGAAAAAGCAGCCGCATCATTGCGGAATCGAACTGGTTGCTCTCAATAATTTTCTCGCTCTCGGCCAAAAGTGGGCCGCTGGTGCCAAGAAACTTGGCAAAACTTTCGGCACCACATTCGATCAATTCTTTGACCAATAGCAGCACACGCTCCCGCTGGTTTAACTCGACCTCGAAGATTTTGGCCTGAGTGATATCGAGTACAGTGACCAGGATACGCCTGCCCACATTGTCAGCATCAGCTTCGATGTTCCAGGTTACTCCGAATACCTTAGAATTCTGCGGATAAAGACTGTATTCAAGTTCAGCCGGAAGATGTCCAGCATTGACAAAAAAACTCACGGCATCGGTGCCAATCGATGCCGTGAGAGACTGCAGGATACGGTCTTTCTCGTCGCTTGACAGTCTGGTTCCCGCTAAAAAAACCTCTGCAAAGGTCTTGCCGGCCAAGTCTTCGCGACCGAGAAGCTCCGTTAGCTGGGACGAATATTGAGGCGAGATGATAAGACCGGCTTCAATGGTGAAGACCCCCTGCGGTATGTGATCAAGCAGGTTACGCACCTCTTGGGTCTTGAGTTGGACCTTTTGCTCGAGGTTTTCATTGATATCCCTGAGCTCAGCACCGGCACGCTCCAAGGCCGTAATCTGCTGCTCGATCTTTTTCGCTTGCTGGTTCTTGATGGCCTGAAGTTGGTTGATACGGTCGGCCAGACCTATAGCCAGGAGTATACATTCCAGCGAAGAGCCTATCTGGCTGCCATAGGTACTTACGGAAATCGGCAGACTGACCATACCAAAAGTAATGGCGAGGCCCAGAGCGATAAAGAACAGAAAGCAGCTCCAGGCCAAAACGAAAAACTTCGCCTGGCGGTTACCGCGGAAGGCTAGGACCGTAGCCACAGTAAAGGTGATGAGCGCTGTGACACCTCCGCATACGACGACAGCAGGCTGAGCAATATGGGCAGGAACTCCAGCGCCTATGCTGAGCATAGCAAGCCCGCAGTAGCTGATCGTGTAGCGATAGCAGCGGGCTGCAGCTGGGAAGTTTTTCTTGAGATCGAGGAAGTACAGCTGAAAGCAATAGATGGAAAGAGCAACGGAATGACCGAAAAATGCAAAGCCTTTTTGCACCAAGAAGGTAGACTCCGCCCAGATGAGCTGGGTGCCGATGCCGGTCCAGGCCAGATAGTAGCCGATCAAACTTACCATGAAAGCCACGTACCAGCCGTACGATCGACTGTAGTCCGTCGCAAAAAAAATAAACAAATTATAGAAGGCCAAACCAATCAACAGCCCGAAAAAGCAGCCATTGAGAGTTTGATCACTACTCACGGAAGCAGCGAAGGATGCTCTATCCCAGAGCCTTAAAGGCACGTTCAAGCTGCTTGTGGTGTGAGCGACTGCATAGAAGACGCGAGTCGATTGCGCTTCGAGAGTGACGGGGAAGCTAAAGATACGTGATTCTATGTAGCGTGAGCGCAGCGATTGGGTATCCCCTGAACGCGCGATTAACTCGACCTGCTCACCGTTCATTGTGTAGAGTTCAATGAAGTCAAGCATCGGGTAAGGGATACTCAAGATCAGATCCAGTGCTTCGTTCTGGGGGTTTTCCAGTTCGAAACGCAGCCAAAGATTGGCGGCGCTATAACCGAAAGCTAAGTCTTTCTTGTGTTCCCGAAAGGGTGATGGTTGCTGCTTTAGCAGCGCTTCGAGGGTGAGTTTTTGTCCAGGATCGAGGACGATGGCTGCGCCGTGGTCGAGACTCTGCCCTTGATGCAGCTGCTCGCTGTCGATACGAATGGCTGCAGCCTTGAGCTCCGCTGTAGCCAAAAAACTATATAAAATCATAAAACACTGAAATATTTGCAGCATGGACCCATTTCCTGTCTATTTGAATCAAATACGTCCTCCTTCATTGTCTCATACTCGACCAGGAAATTGTGACACTCCAGAATACAGCCAGAAAAAGTCATTAAGGCGCATTTAGTCTTCTATAAAAAACCCCAGACTCGAGCTCAGCTTTGCGTTTTTCTCCGGCTTTGCTAAAACAGAAGTCGAGGAACTGCGACGATTCAATTTGCTCAAGTCTTCCTAAAGACATGCCCATGGACGCCAAAACATTCTAGGATAAGCACTACAGCGAAAAAGTCTTCGCCGAGGGCAAGGGCCCCAGTGAATTTCTGCGCAGCATGCTGCCACGCCTGGAAAAGGGTCGGGTACTCTATGTTGCAATGGGTGTAGGTGGAGCAGCAGGCATGACTGTATGTTTTAGATAGCGCGCGATCTGGACGGGATCCATTACCGCCGTAATGATTTCCAGTTCACTCTTTCGGAGAGCTATCAAAGCAATCAGCTTTTCGATCAGCTCTGACGGGCTTAATGGGATGCCGATGCTGCCATCATTCCAAGAATTTTTATGGGATAGATGCCTGCGAGCGCTTGGAAAGCCTCCAGGTGTTTCCCCGCCTAAGCCTACGGCTCAAACGATAAGCGCGGCCTCCTAGGCAATGAGCCCAGTATTTTCGTTGATATCGACCCAAAAGTCCTTAGGCAGGCTGAGCACAAACTGAAAGACACAAACTCCGGCGCCATCGGTGTATTCCAAAATCTCAAGACTGACTTTGCCACCAATATCTTCAAGGTTCCTTTTCACCGCATCCAGCCCAACGCCGCGACCAGAAATTTCTGACACAGTTTTTGCTGTGGAAAAACCTGCAGTATTTTATTATGATTTTTTTGTATAAAGCCGAACCTTAGCACGTGATCAAAGTTGATCGAAATAGATTCGATTCGTGACATTCGAACCGTCTGCATGACAACTTGCGCAATTGAAATCAGTTTGAGACGCCGACATCGATACAGTTTTTTCGCCCTTAGTCAGCGTCACTCTATAGGGAGCTGTGAGGCCGCTGGTACTGCTAGAGAAAAAATTCCCCGCCGCGTTGCTGGTTAAATCAAGAGTTTTTCCATTGCTTCCCAGCAAACTGACGGTAACACCGGCAATTCCATTGCAATCGATATTATCTGTTGCAGCACCTTGCACAGTTCCTGCTATGGCGTAAATGGGACCCTCACCTTTGCGGCTATGGCATTCTATGCAATTGCCACCCGGATGCATCAATGGAGATTCTTCGTCACCATTGAGCCACGCGCTATTTGTCGAACAATTAGCAGGCCCTGCGTTGCTGTCTTTTTTACTGGAGCTGCTGCATGCAACCGATGCAGCAAACACTGCGAAAAATGAGCAAGTCATCCGACCTAGGGTAAGCCAAGTCCTGGGACACTGTTCTTTGCTTGCATACAACATAAAACCAATCCTTAAGAAGTGGAACGTTCGTCGTCCAATGGTTAGAAACGTCTGGGATCAATGCATTGGCAGACCCTCATTCAATAAGTAAATATCGAGTGAATGGTTAGGAGTTTGAGTTGGCAACGACTTCGAACCCACGGTAAAGTCAACTACCAGCCCCTAAAGGAGCTGGCATGTGAATGCCAAATCCTTTAACGGCGGATTTCGGACTGCCGGGACTAAGGCCCCAGGCAGTTTTCCTTGGCCGGAAGACTCGGCCCATAGAGACTATCCCGGCCATAAGCAGAGACTCGTCCTTACCTTTACTTTTTTTCTTGTTAGAAAAAAGATGCTTGCGCAGAATGTTCAAAGAGCCGTTGATATCGGCATTCAAAACCTTGCCAGTGCTAGATTTATACAGCCCTCGGTGTTTTCTTCGACCCAGATACTTTTCTTGCTTCTCGATGGGTTCGAGGGCAAGTGAGTCGCACTTGGAGGTGTAGCTTTCTTCCTGCTCCTTAAAGTCAATACCTGCTGATTCGGCTTTATAGCGCAGATAATTCAGGAACTTTCGATGCGGAATACATACAAACTTTTGGTTATTCTTATCTCCTATATTGACCTTGTGCTTCCAGCCCTCGTTGTATCCTGAAACAATCATTCCGATCTGGTTTTTAACAGCATATTTAACAAGATTAAAGCTCATTTTGTGCAGAATATCCTCGATTCTGCGATTGCGCTTAAGCGTCGAATGGCGGATCTCCTCCCAAAGCCTCTGCTTTTTCCAAAAGTCTTTTGAGAGATCATATTCCGATTGAATGCGGGCCTTATTCTTATTCCATTGCCTGTTAACTGATTTCATCTCCATGCCAGAGAGGATAAAAGCGTCACCACTTGAGCTTATGGCCGTGCAAAAGTTACTAATGCCAAGGTCAAGCGAGAGAATATTGTCTGGTGATGAGGGCAAGGATATTTCAGGTGGTTGCTCTTCGTATTTGGCGTGCAGCTCAAATCGTCCGTAACCGAGCGGCACTATCTCCACTGTGTTGATTGACTTCTCGCAGACATAACTCGAGATGGCAATATAGATATAGCCTTCTTTGATCTGAAACTTATTTTTGTGGTACTTCGAGAGACTTAGTCTAAGCTTTCCATCCCGAATCTGAAAGGCCCGAGCGTTGAATATCAGGTTGAAAAGCCCAGATTTCTTCTTATACTTGGGCGGTTTTGGGAAAAAATGCAGATCCCTTTTTTTCAGAAGAGCGAAATAGGACGCATAGTCTTCGCCCAGCTTGCCAAGAGTCTCCTGGGCATTGACCGAGCTGAGTTTTCTATAGTGCATGGGCTTTTGCTCTCTCGCCCATCGATCGAGTTTCGGATAGGAAAGGGTTTTGCCAGTTTCGCGAAAGGTCTTTCTTGCTTCATAGAGAGCAATGTTATAGAGGTTTTTCGAACAGATGCACATGTCAGTCAACACTCTCGATTCGAGTGC
>JBGSTX010000182.1:0-7981 GCA_041736305.1 Oligoflexus sp.
TCTGCCCTTGGCTGCTAAAGTCTTAACAGGAACGAGCTATGGAGTGGCTGGCAACGGCTCGAGCGGGACGCTCACTTTGCCCGCAGCCTCGAACGTTCTCACGGGCTCGGGCACCTACGGGGAAACAGGCTCACTCTTGACGCCTAGCTACACCCCCGACTTTCCCGCAGTCGCAAATGTTTTATCGACAGACACGGTGGATAGCGTCAGCGGAACCTTAACTCTCCCTCTCGCTGCAAAAGTCCTGACGGGGACTAGCTATGGTACGGCTGGCAATGGCTCGACGGGAACTTTAACCCTGCCCGCAGCCTCTACCGTTCTTACGGGATCCGGCACCTACGGAGAAACGGGCTCTCTACTGACACCAAGCTACAACCCTGACTTCCCAGCCGTGGGCAACGTTCTTTCAAGCGATACGGTCAACGGCGCCGCCGGCACTCTTACGCTGCCTCTGGTTTCCAAAGTCCTGACGGGAACCAGCTATGGGGCTTCAGGCAACGGTTCGACCGGAACTTTAACGCTACCTGCTGCTTCCAATGTCCTCACGGGCTCTGGAGCCTACGGAGAGCCTGGCTCGCAGCTGACGCCGAGCTATAGTCCTGATTTTCCCACTCTCGCTAATGTAAGGACCATTGATACAGTCAATGGCGCCGCCGGAACTCTAGCTGACTGTTCAGCCGCGAATCAAGCTGACTGCGTTGCAACCGCGACCTATAAGACGATGAACCTCAGCGCCATGGGTACCGACACGGGACTCACGGCAGCCAACTTTCAGACCCGCATCGCCACTGCCGCCAACTCGGAATTCTGGGATGCAACGGGTGCCCGGCACTCGATCACAGGGGATGCCGACCTCAGCGTGGACAAAGTCAAAGCTGGCGTTGTGATCCATGGCGTGACGGGCCAATACCCCTCGGCGAGCTATCCTCTGGCCAGTAATACTGCGGCCACCGATCTCACCCTTTTTGCCACCCAGCTCACCACCGATGGGAGCTTTGAGTTCTTCGACAGCGCCGGCGCAAAATATACCGGCAGCGGCGACAGCGATCTGGTGAACAGCAATATCAAAAATGCCGTTGCGATTGAAAACCTGAGTCTCACTGGAAACTATGTCGCAACTCTGACCTGCCCCACAGGCTGGATCAAAGTTCCTGGCGATAGCGCCTATGGAACAGGTGACTTCTGCGTGATGAAGTACGAAGCCAAAGATGTCTCTACCGTAGCTACATCCCAGGCAGCCTCGACGCCTTGGGTCTACATTACGCAGACCGCTTCGATAACAGCCTGCCGCGCCCTTGGCACAGGCTACGATCTCATCTCCAATCCCCAGTGGATGACCATTGGCGCTAACGTCGCCGGAATCAACGGCAACTGGTCAGGCGGGACGGTCGGCAGCGGCTCGCTCTTCGCTGGGCATAACGATACTAACCCCATTTCAGCTTGTGCTGCTTCTAGCAATGACGCCCTCTTTTATGTTGAAACCGACTGCACGGCGGTCAGCTCCGGAGATACCGCTGAACAAAGGCGAACCCTCACGCTCTCCAATAGCAACGTGATCTGGGACCTCTCCGGCAACGTCTGGGAATGGGTCAACTACATCAACGTTGGGAATAAGCCGGGTGCTACAAGTGCCTGGTATGAATACACAGCTGTGACTGGGACCACTACCACTGCACTCAAAGATTTGGTCCCCACAAACGCTGTCAAAGCGTTTTGGTCCGACGCGTGGAACTCCGGAAAATGGATCGGACAGTATTACCCCGGAACCAACGGTTCCGGAGGCGCCCTCCTTCGGGGGGGTGCCTGGGGCAATGGCTCGGACACCGGGGTGTTCACCGCTTTTCTGAACAATGCCCCGTCGGCTTCGTCCGCGTACCTTGGTCTGAGGTGTGGCTTCGTCGGCCCGAGCCCTTGATTTCCGGTCATTTTGGTATTGGTGATTGGTCATAATTAAAATCTGATTTGGCAAAAAATCAGAAATATTTCTTAACTATCAGCCGTTTGAGGAAAACAGAAAGTACGTGGTATCTCTAAATTCCGTTTTCCCGCAGTGCGAAAAGGCATTCCACACAGAGGCAAAGACGAAGAAAAGCCGCTTCGCGGCAAGGAGAAGGAAATCAGTCCCGAGAACGCCGCGACCTATCTTGCCCCTAAGCATATTTTTCAATCCCAGTTCAGTATAACTTTTCCCGACTTCCCTTCATTGAGGATCTTGAAGCCTTCCTCGAACTGTTCAGCCTTAAAACGATGGGTAATCAAAGGCGCGATATTGAGTCCGCTCTGGAGCATACTGCTCATCTTGTACCAGGTCTCAAACATCTCGCGTCCATAGACGCCTTTGATGAAGAGACCTTTAAAGACGACCTGACTCCAGTCGATGGACACTTCTTCTGGAAAGATGCCAAGGAGCGCGATGTGGCCACCGTGGTTCATTGTATCGAGCATGCTGCGAAACGCACGCGGATTACCCGACATCTCGAGGCCGACGTCGAAGCCTTCGACCATCCCGAGTTCGCGCATAACATCGGGCAGCTGCTCCTTCGCGACGTTGATCACGCGCGTCGCGCCGATGTCTTTCGCGAGCTGCAGCCGATAATCATTCACGTCAGTGACAACCACGTGACGAGCTCCGACGTGTTTGGCAATAGCAGCGGCCATGATGCCGATGGGACCTGCTCCCGTGATGAGCACATCTTCCCCGACGAGATCGAAGGAAAGGGTAGTATGCACCGCGTTACCATAGGGGTCGAAGATCGAGGCTAGTTCATCGGAAATGCTATCAGCGATTTTAAAGGCATTGCTGGCAGGCAAACTGAGATAATCGGCAAAGCAGCCCTGGCGGTTGACGCCTATACCCACCGTGTTGCGGCAGAGATGCCGAAGGCCAGCGCGGCAGTTGCGGCAGTTCCCACAGGTGATGTGACCTTCACCCGAAACCCGATCGCCCACCTTGTAGCCGCTGACGTGCGAACCGACTTTTTCAATCACCCCATAGAATTCGTGACCGGTGACCATGGGTACCGGGATGGTTTTCTGCGACCAGCTATCCCAGTTGTAGATGTGAAGATCGGTGCCGCAGATCGCTGTCTTCTTCACCCGAATCAGGACATCCTCGGGACCTGGCTCAGGCACAGGAACTTCTTCCATCCATAGACCGGGTTTGCGGTGACGTTTAACGAGCGCGCGCATGAGACTGGGCATAGAGCAAAACTCCTTCAGATGAGACCAAGCTGCCGACCGGTCTTTGCAAAAGCCTCGATAGCCTTATCCAGTTGATCGCGGGTCAGAGCCGCCGCCATCTGGGTCCGGATGCGCGCTTGCCCTTGCGGTACAACTGGGTAGGAGAATCCTATCACATAGACCCCTTCCATGAGCAAGGCATCTGCCATCCGCGTGGCAAGTGCGGCGTCGCCGATCATAACAGGAATGATAGGATGTTCGCCCGGGATCAGGCGAAAGCCCAGTTTGCTGAGGCCACTGCGAAAGTGTCTGGCGTTGGCGTGGAGCTGTTCGCGCAGGGCGTCCGAATCTTCGAGGAGTTCGAAGACTTTGATCGAAGTCTTGGCTATCACAGGCGCTAGACTATTGGAAAAGAGGTAAGGCCGCGAGCGTTGCCGCAGCCAGTCGATCGCTTCCTTCCGGCCCGAGGTGTAGCCTCCCGAAGCGCCGCCTAAGGCTTTGCCGAGGGTACCCGTGATGAGGTCGACGCGATCCATGACACCGCAGTGTTCCGGAGTTCCGCGGCCGCCTTTGCCCATGAAGCCGACCGCATGCGAGTCGTCGACCATCACGATCGCCCCATAGCGATCGGCAAGATCACAGATTTTGCCGAGCTGAGCGATGGTCCCGTCCATCGAGAAAACGCCATCGGTAGCGATCATTTTAAAACGTGCGCCTTTGCTCGTGGCTTCGATCAGCTTCTTTTCGAGCTCTTCCATATCGTTATTAGCGTAGCGGTAGCGTTGAGCCTTGCAGAGGCGAATGCCATCGATGATGCTCGCGTGATTGAGCGCGTCGCTGATAATGGCGTCTTCTTCACCGAGCAGCGTCTCGAAGAGACCGCCGTTGGCGTCGAAGCAGCTACTGTAGAGTATCGTGTCTTCGGTGCCGAGGAACTTAGAGATCTTCGCCTCGAGTTCCTTATGAACGTCTTGGGTGCCACAGATAAAGCGCACCGAGGCCATTCCGTATCCGTATTCGCCTAGAGCGGCTTGAGCGCTGCTGACGAGAACAGGATGGTTGGCGAGACTTAGATAATTATTGGCACAGAGATTGATCAGTTGCTTGCCTTCGGCAGCTATCTCGGAATCCTGCGGGGAATGGATAACGCGTTCTCTCTTGAAGAGACCGCCGCGCTCTACGGCTTGCAGTTCCTGGCGAAGAAAATCGTATATGTTCTCTCTCATCTGCCGGCTACCCCTCTATCTACGGGGTACTTCGCGCACCCCGGATTAGGAATATAATCGTTAGCCGAGATCTGGGCCAGAGGATTATCAGAGCCGCTGTGGCTTAACGAGGACGGTGATTTCGTCGCGATCGTGATAGAGATGCTTGGCGCGCAATTCGAAGGCATCTTCCCTCAGCTCGCTTTCCTTCCAGAACAACTCGCGGCAGATATCCCATTCTTCATAGCGCTTTTTCATCGGCAGTTTGAGATTGAATACCGCCCAGCGGCACTGCTTCTTTTTGAGCCAGCGTGCCATGAGCTTGGTCACGTTCTGCGGGCGATCGACCATATCACAGACGAGCAGATCGACGGCTTCGCGGGGGCTGAATTTATAAGCGTCCTCTTGCCGGTGATCGACCATGCCGGTGGCAAGGAGAGATTGGTCGAGAGGCCCGTTGTCGACTGCAGTGACGTAGTAACTCTTCTGGAGAAGCTGATAGGTCCAGCCCCCAGGGGATGCGCCAAGATCAACAGCATGGCCGCCTTCGCGAAGTAGACGCGCTCTTTCGTCTTCACTGAGCAGCGTCAATAGGGCTTCTTCGAGCTTGAGAGTCGAGCGGCTAGGGGCATCGGCTGGAAACTTGAGGCGGGGAATACCGCCTTTCCAGAGGGTGCGGGGCTGTCGGTCGATGCCGATGTAGGCTTTTTCATAGCTGAGAAAAACGACGTGTAAAGCAGGCTTGCTACGAGCTTGCGGGTCGAAGGTGAAACCAGCCCGGCGCAGGGCATTGCCTAGGGCCGGTGCGAATTTCTTGCAGAAGGGCGAAAGCTCGCGTCCTTCGTTGGTATCAGGATGCTCAAGGACCAGGGCCCGGTAGGAAAGGGGGCCGACTTGTTTGACGAATGCTTCGGCCAGAGGTGTGGCGCGATCGTCGGATGGAAGATCATTCACCAGCCGAACGTTTTCGATAACATGGCGAGCGAAGATCAATCCACGCGGGATAGGTAAGGGCCCAAAAGAACGGGTGCCCTCGTCTTCGCGTTCACCTTGATAACCGACGAGGCCGTGGGGCGACAGGGCTTGGGCTGAGCCATTCCAAGCTTGCATGGCGAAACGCTCGTCAGCTTCCGTCGCGCAATCCTTTTCAAAGCCTGGCCGGCAAAATAACAAAAACCTCTGCATCCCGAACCTCCAACGTTTAGCGTCTATTAGATCATTGCCGTTCCGAAAGGAAGCACTATGTGCCGCCAAAATATGAGGAAGAAGCCCATATGCGTCAATGTGGTGCGAAGCTTAAGGATCTGAGCTTCTGAGGGAAATTGCACGAATGAAAGCAGTGGCCAAAGACCGGGAGGGTGCTGGGAAGAAAATATCCTTTCCACTAGAGCTATACTGGAGAGACCAAAGCCAATAGCTGAGAAACATCTCTTTCGAGGATCGCATCCGATGACTAAGATCTACCTGCCCCTTCTTGCGCTTGCACTCAACTTCTCATGCTCAAAAGAAGATTCAAAAACTGAAGCTGCAGATACATTGGTCACCCCCACCGAGCCATTCATCTCGGCTGCAGATATTGCCAAGCCTGCGACAGTCGTTCCCCTGGCGCCTACGGACGTAGACTTCGTACTTCTCACAAATTCGGATCTCTTTGAGAAGAAAGATAGGACCTCATTCGGGCTGTTCGAGGAAGCCAACGAAATTGGATCGGAGGGGGAGAAAGAGGAAGAGGCTTGCATCAAGCAACTGAGCACTAGCGCCAAAGGTAAGGTCGTCGATGGCAAGTTTATTTATGCCGCTGCCTTCGACTTCCTGCCCTGCGTCGGCAAGGCCCAAGTTAGTTCTGACGGCCAGAACACGGACCGGATTACTTCAAGCACCGTTAAAATTTATGCGGAATTCACCTGCGAGGGTGCTGATCTAAGTAGTCTCGACGGCAAAGGAATGGAAGAGATAGGCTCAATGGATAGCCTTTGCAAAGGCAATATGACAATGCTAACGCATTTTAATACCAGCATAAGAGCGAATTTCACCGAAAATGGTAACGTCTTGACTTTTGAAATAGTAGAGTTTCATGCAGAGAGCGGTCCAGATAATACTCATTGCAAGCTAAACTACGATGCCACTCTTAAAACTACAAGCAGTGACTGTCAGACCGTTAACAAGAGCGTGTCGAGCTATAACGGCGCATTGGAAGCCAATTATTTGAAAACGATACCCAAGGATCTCAAGTCGAATGAAGCTTCGATGAGCCGCTGGTTCAGCTCAGGGTCGATTGATCTCGAGATCAATGACTGGAGCGGATCTATGACTTTCAATGGAGAGAATAGCCCTAGCTATACTTTGACCAAGGGCGCGGAAACTAAGAGCGGTACCTTGAGCTTCGGTGCTAATTTGCGCGCTACGGCTTGGAAGAATGGAATTTCTGAAAAGTTGGCGAAGATGGCGGCAGCCGCTCACATAAAGCTACAAGGGAAGTGATTTTTTGAGCTCAGCGCGCGAAGGTGCTGAGCCTTCTTCCGCAAAGTCCCCAAAACGAAAAGTGAGGCTTCAGGAGGGGGGACTGCTGGTCACAGTCCCCTACTACTAAAGCCTCAACTATGAGTATAGCTCTCTTCTCTCTTAGTATCCTTAGTGCTCTGGAATCCCCTCTTTAGTTTCAGGCAGCCAAAGCTGCGATAAGATCCATGATTGCATCTTGAATGCCAGCTGGATCTGCATCCATGATGGCAGCGATCAGGTCCTGAACAGCAGCCACTGCAGCAGCTGGATCCAGCAAGGCGAAGCCGCCGACCTTACCAGCGAATGGTCCACCAGCGAGGCCAACAAGTGCGCTTCCGGCGGCAGCCATAGCTACCGGATTGCCCTTAGCGGCGATCATTTGCGTAACTTGAGCGTTCATTTCAGTCTTCTGCGCAGCGCTTAGATTCGATGCGTTGATCGTCTCGGATGCAGCTGCTTCAAGAGTAGCAGCAGGAACGGGCGCACTGCTCGCTACAGTAGCATCGCTGCTGCTAGCGATCTTCTTTACGTCTTCGGCTTTAACATATTCAGGTGCTTTGCTAGTCGCTGGAGCTTCAACAGCAGTTTCCTGCTTAGTGGCTATTGCGGCTGGTGCATTTGCTTTCTCGGTTTGGCTGCTGTACTCAGAACCGTTTGAGCAAGCTGCTAGTGCGAGAATGCTGCTAAGACATGCAAGATGCAAAAATTTCATCAAGAACCCCCTCTTTTGTCTCGCGCTCTTCATGAAAGATGCGAGAGTCTCGTAGTTTTTTCCCTGTCGAGTGTCTATAAAGCAGGATGCATGCCAGAGGTGGATTTAAATCATATCGGCGAGATATTCAAAGGGCAGCGAGGCAAGATAGTAAACAGGCAAATGCAAGAATAGCTGTCGAGCGAAGCTAAGCTTCACTCGGCATAGGTCATGCTACAGCTGTCGAAAACAAAACAATGTCAGTAAGTCCAGGATTAAAGGTCGTCACTTCTAAGTCTCTGTCGCAGGCGGCTTAATCGGAAATGTATAATGTCCGTTTCTCAAATTGCCTGTCTAAAGACTTTCAAACCTTACTTAAACGCTTTCTTAGGCAAAAGCATTC
>JBGSTX010000271.1:0-7558 GCA_041736305.1 Oligoflexus sp.
GCATCCGCCTGAAGTCTAGCAGGAACTCCGCCCTTTGCAGGTTCCCGACGCGCGCCTTGCGCGCTGGCAATGATGGCATGAAGTCATGCCAAGCCGATGAAATCGGCGTATGGCATCCGCCTGAAGTCTAGCAGGAACTCCGCCCTTTGCAGGTTCCCGACGCGCGCCTTGCGCGCTGGGAATGACGAGCGGCGCCGGCAATGACGAGCGGCGCTGGCAATGACGAGCGGGTGCTAGCGTGTGTTAAAATCCATGAGTTGGACGGGGAGACTTCGCTTTTTACCTTCACGGACAAAGGTGACTTTGACCTGATCGCCGACCTGGAAGGCTTCCAAGGTGGTTTGAAGATCGTCGATATTGCGAATTTTTTTGTCTTCGATGGCAACGATAATATCACCGAGAATAATATCGCCATTGCGCGTCCGATGGGTCCCTCGAAGTCCCGCTCGGGCGGCGCCACTGCCTTCAGTGATGACTCGAATAATGACGCCTTCTAGATTCAGCTGACGATTGATGCTGCTATCAAATGCCTCGAAACCGAGACTTGGCTGAACCACCCGACCGCTTTTAATTATCTGGGTGACGATGCGATTAATAGTGTTGGCAGGCAAAGCAAAGCCTATACCTGCGGATGAGCCGCTTTCGGAAAAAATCATTGTATTCATACCCAATAAATAGCCACGACTGTCTAAGAGAGGTCCCCCTGAATTACCAGGATTGATCGAAGCATCGGTCTGAATCATATCGCGAATCGTAGTGCCGCCAAATCCAGGAATAGAGCGGCCCAAAGCCGAGATGACCCCTTCGGTAAGGGTTTGATCCAATCCAAAAGGACTGCCAATAGCAATGGCCTTTTGTCCAACCAGGATTTTACTGGAATCAGCCATCAGAATTTTACCAATATTTCGCAGCGTATCCACCTTCACCCGCAATACGGCAATGTCTTTTCTTTGATCAAAACCTACCAGTTTCGCCGGCAAAGATTTGCCGTTTTTAAAAGAAACAGTGATCCGATCGGCATCCTGGATCACGTGAAAGTTGGTCACTATCGTTCCATCACTATCCCAGACGAATCCTGAACCTGTTCCGGCTGGGACTTCGGTCACATCAAAGGAAAAGAACCCCACCCTCGCATAACGCAAGTTGCTGACGTTTACGACTCGACTCGAGATCTTTTCAAAGATCTCGATCGTGTTTCTTTCCGACGGCAGCAGATGGCTATAGTCATCGGCGATTTGAGTTTGCACGGCTACGCTTTGAGCCTGAGCCATGCCCACATGAAGCAAAGGAGCGAGCAGCCACAGAGCGACCTTACTCATCATATCTCCTGGATTGACGATTTATACCTATTATACCCAGCCCTGAATTATTACAGCAAACTTCCCCATGCAGGGACTTTCTGCCTCGAGGTAAGAAAGCCCTTCCCGTCAGCCTCGGAAAGGGCCGATTCACCCTGCTTTTAGCTAAATTATTCGCCACCATATCCTCCCGTTATCTTTGTTTTCTTAGCATTATTTTGAATATCAATGACGGGGTACCGAGGAGGTTTACAATGAAGAAATCCCAGGGGGGTCGGATCCATGATCCAAGTCTTAAACGTTATTATAGCGATGTCAACTGTGGTGTGGCTTTCCTCTTGCGGCAGTGGCAGCAAGAAAGAGGAAGCGGCAGAAGGCAATGCTGAGTCGAATACAGCGGAAGAGACGCCTCAAACCTCGGCCCCCAAGGCTGGTAAGCCTAACAAAGACGATCCCAACGTTGCGCAAGGCGAATCCGCCCAAGTCGAGGTCAATGATTCCGCCGAAGCTCAATCCCTGACCCTGAGCCGGCTGGGCAAGAATAAGTTGACCTGGAACGAAGTGGTCAAAGCCGGCGCCACCTATCTCGTCTTTGAACGGACGGAAAAAGGCAGCTACGAATTTAGCAAACCGATCCAAAGTCTCGACGATGTCGTGTATCTGACCTTGGTTGAGAAGCCAGATGTCTACTGCTACATCATTCGCGCCAAAACCAAAGATCAGAAGGTGACGGTTGATAGCAACGAGATCTGTATCAGTGGCAATGCAACTTTGAAATTCACCGCACCCGCCGCCAGCAGCTTAGTCGCATCCGAAAGCATGCTCGTAACCCTGGCCGCCAGCATCGCCGGTGAAACTCCTATCACCTATAGCTGCAGCAAATCTTGCCCCGATGGACTCGTGGTCCAAAAGGATTCTGGAGTGGTCAGCTGGTCGACTCGCCAGGATCAGGCAGGCGAGTATAAAATCCTCATGAAAGCCGAAGCAGGCAGCCAGTTTTTGGAGCAGGAATTGCTTGTTTCCCTTCGTGAACCGTTTATCAATCTTAGCGTATCGACCGAAGGCGATGCCACTGGCGAGGGCCTGCATACACTGAAGGCTTCGGCCACGAGTAATCTCCAGGGCGCACCAAACCTGAGCATCAAACAAATATCCGGACCGACTGTGAGTTTGGAAGGCAGTGCCGGTCAATGGACCTTCCGTTCGCCCGATGTTCGCAGTCCCACTGAATTCTCTTTCGAAATCACTAGCTCGCTGGGCCCACTCACCCGTCAGAGTCTCGCTTCCTTTACTCTGACAGCCAAAGATCACGGTCCTGTGCTGCAGAATTATCTGGCACAGACCATCGTTGCCACCGAAAGCTTTAGCCTTGCCAGTCAAGCCTCTGATCCCGATGGCGATACCCTGGAATTTGCTTGTATCCTCAATTGCCCTCGTGGCTTGAGCGTTGATAGCAGCACGGGCCTGATCACATGGCAACCCGAGCTCGATCAAGCTGGCGAAGCAACACCAAGCATCCGAGTTACGGCCAATGGCCAATCGGCAGTGACAAGCCTCAGCATTCTCGTCTTGGCTCCCAGTTTGCAAATTCAATTTGCGCCGATCACGGCAATCAGCAGCGACAGCGTTGTGATTCAGCCGAATGTTCAGTCCAATTTGAAACCACCCTATCAGTCCCTCATCACGCAAACCAGTGGACCTCAGGTAAGTCTTCTAGCTCAAGACGGACAGTGGAGCTTTATCGCGCCCACAGTCTATGACACGACCCAGTTAAGCTTCGAAATACAGATTGGCAAAGGGTCGTTTACGACTCTACGAGCGATTACGGTACAAATCGATCCACAGCCCATCGCCCCAAGCGTGAACGTGGGGGGGGATCGTTTAAGCCGTGAGGCTTTAACGGTGAGTGCAGAGACTTCCCCGAACAGCAAAACCCTCGTCTGGACAGCTAACGGACCAGGATTGTTGACTTTCTCGGCAGCTAATGCAGCGAGCACTACAATTCAAGCCGACACCGACGGGATTTATGACATTACTTTGACCGCCACCAACTCCTGGGGTCAGCAAGGCAGCGGCACGTTCCGCCTAACCTGGGATACGACCGCGCCTCAAATCGAAGTCGGCAATGCGGCGAGCAGCCGCGAAGCTCTGACCAGAACCGCCCAGGTTCAGGGCGCTCAAAGCCTCGTTTGGAGCAAGCTCAATGGTCCCGGACAGCTGCAGTTTTCGCCCAGTGATGGCGCTACGACGACGATCACAGCCGATCAAGACGGCGACTATGAAATTCAACTCGAAGCTCGGGATGAAGCCGGCAACGTTGCCCTTGACCGCTTCAACTGGAGCTTCGATAAGACCCCGCCGACACTGACAGTTACGGCTGCCATGACCATTCAAACAAGTTCCACTGCTCTCAAAGCTACGGCCAGCGATGACGCGACAAGTATCGCCTGGCGGATGATCAGCGGCCCCCAGGCAGCGAGCTTTAGCCCCGTAAATCAGCGTGACACGATCGTGACACTGGGTGCGGACGGCCTGTTCGTGATCGAAGTCAGTGCGAGTGACGCCCTGGGCAACACAGCGACTGTCCAGACCCAGGTGACGGTCGATACCTTGCCTCCGCAAATTACTGGCATTACGCTGGCCCCCGTTGTTGCCGACAGCTTTTTGAATCCGACTGAAAAACTCCAGGATCTACCGCTCATCAGCAGCGTCGCCGTAACAGAGACTAACAGTTACAGCCTGAGCTACAAGATCATCGGCAGTACGCTGAGCTGTAACAGTTCGATCGTCTATGCCGCCAGCATTCCCCGTTCTAACAATGCGGATATCAATAAGACGGGAATTTGGAAAATCTGTGTGAAAGCAACCGACAGTTTCAACCTCAGCTCCTTCGCCAGCACTGCTAACTTCACTTATGACACGACTGTCGTGACAGCGACCGTCAGCAATCTCCCCACTAACCCAACGCGCAACACCCAGTTGCAGGCAAAGGTGGCCGGTACCAGCGTTACCCACTATCGCAGTAAGTATGGACCAGCGGCGAGTACAGTTTGTTCGGAGTCGAGCAGCTACAGTTCGGAAGCACCCGTCGCCACTCCCATCAGCATCGATTATAGCTCGCAGCAAGATGGTCTTTTACGGCTTTGTGTCATCGGTCGAACCTCAAAAGGCAACTGGCAGGATCTGACACTGGCCTACCGCTTTGATTGGACTTTGGATCGAGTCGTACCGAGCGAGCCCAACAGTTTGAGCGTTTTGCCTTTGGTGAAAAGAGCGCGCCTGACTTGGGACAGCGTGCCGAATGCCAATTCCTATCTGATCGTTCGTGCCGAAGACCAGGCGGTCACCTGGATGCCAAGTTCAGGAGATACCTATTCGATTGGCCAAGACATCGATGGCGGTCTGCACCAGATCGTGGGCCTGACATCCTCAACAGAAGTCTATGATGAGATGGCTCTGGGCGGCCAAAGCTATCACTATGCGCTCTATGCCTTCGACGAATCGCTCAATTACAATACCAGTCCCGCCCGAGCGTCGACCACGATCATCGACTCGCTTGGATTTAACAAAGCCAATGGTTTCGACCGACTGGTCCGGGTTGTGTTACCGATTCGCGAGGGTGTCCACCAAGGCAAGATTTTGGTTGGCGGCGACTTCCTGGTCTATCAGAAGGATGCTGCCCTTCGCCTGCTCCGTTTGAACGCTGACTTGACTCTGGATACCAGCTTTAAACCCACCGCGATCAACAACTCGGTTTATGCCATTGCTATGGCAAATGATGGGTCCATCTATATCGGTGGTTCCTTTACCAGTGTCGCCGGCAAGGTCAGAAACCGTGTTGCGAAATTGAATGGCAACACGGGAGCACTGGACGAGAGTTTTGTTGCGCCGGGCTTTAATAAAACTGTCGTAGCGATGGCCCTGAACCACGATCAATCCCGGCTCTACGTTGGCGGCTCTTTCACAGCTTTGACGACGGTGCCGAGCACCTCTGCCAACCGCTTGGCTGCGCTGCGCACTGAGGATGGTGGAGTCGATAGCGGTTTTACCTTGAAAGCCAACGAGGCAAGGACCTCAATCGGTTTCAATAGCACGGTGTGGAGTCTTGCCTCGGATCCTGCCAGCTTCAGCGTCCTCGTTGGAGGCCAGTTCACCAATTACGGCGGCGTAACGGTGGGACGACTCGTCAAGCTCGACGAGAGCGGCGAGATTGATTCGAGTAGCAATTTCGGTTCTGGATTTAACAGCACGATTTTGGCCCTCAAGTTTGACAAGCAACAGCAGCTCTATGTGGGCGGTAGCTTCAGCAGCTATCGCGGCAGCCGCAACTACGCACGCCTCGTTCGCCTCAAAACGGATGGCTTACCCGACACCGATTTCAACAAAGGCCTTTCGACCAGCGCCCGGTTCAACAACTCCGTGTGGACCATGGAATTGGATGAAACTAACGCTAAGATCTATGCTGGGGGCGATTTTACTGCCTATGGGACGGCGACCAATCTGACTCGACTCGCCCGCCTTTCGACCGTTGACGGAACTTTGGATAGCAGCTTTGCTGGTGGCACCACAGGCACTCTGCAAGCTCTCGCCTTGACCGACCAAGGACAGCTGCTGGGGGGTGGGAACTTCCTCAAGTACTCCGGTGCCAGCACGCCGTTCTTTTTTGCCTCGCAAAATAGCGGTGGGTTGGCTACCAATAGCCCCAGCGGCTCCACTTTCAACAGTAATGTCTTCGCCACTCTGCGGGTTTTTGATGACGCCCAAACCCCGAGTAGCAGCATCAAATATTTCTTGGGCGGCAGTTTCACGAGCTATAACGGCGAGCTCGCCTCGCGCGTCGTGAAGTTGGATCGCGAGGGCAATATCGACCCTAGCTTTGCTAGCAAAGTCACCAACGGCACGGTCTATGCGATGGCCTGGGATGAAGCGAATAAAAAACTCTATGTCGGCGGTAACTTTACTCAGGTGAACGGCATCACTCGCAACCGGATTGCCCGATTGAATGCCAACGGCAGTCTCGATACGAGCTTCGTTCCCGATGGTTTTAATGGTGATGTCTACGCCATGGCCCTGGCTAATAATCCTGTTAGTTCCGGCAAGGTCCTCTATGTGGGCGGTGCCTTTACCCTGATGGGAACAACAGCTACCGGACGTTTTGTGCGTCTCTCCGAAAATGGCCAAGCCGATAGCAATTTCGTGTCGGGGACAGCTTTTGACGGCAACGTCAATGCCCTGGCCGTCTCCTACCAAGAGGACGACCACTCGGTCTTTGTCGGCGGCAACTTTCTGAAGTACAACAGTTCTGTGGCCAACGTCACGCGAATCGTCAAACTAGCCAGCGATGGCAGCATCGCCTCTGGCTTTGAGCCAGGCAGTGGTTTGAATGGTTCGGTTCAAGCTCTTTTGTGGATGCCGGGTGAAGGGGCTCTTTATGTGGGCGGCGCTTTCTCTCGATATCAAACTTCTATCGTCGCCAACCGGATCGTCAAACTCGATAACTCGGGCGGCGTCAGCAGTGGATTCAATGCCAGCACTGGCTTCAACAGCACCGTGTTTGCCCTGGACTACGATGCCGACAATGATGTCATCTGGGCTGGTGGTGCCTTCACTCAATTCCGCAGCGTGAGCTCCGGTCGCATCGCCGCTATGCTGCGCGATGGCAATCGCCTCACCGCCTTCCAAGCACCCGTCGGGTTCAACGGCCACGTCCGGTCTATCACCGCCAGCTACTGGGGTGTCCTTACCGGTGGCTTGGGCAGCTCCTACGATGGCGAGGTGTGCGGGTTCGCCGCCCGACTCATGCCTAACGGCACAATGGACTAATCATTGGGGGCCTCCGAGCCTCCTTTTCCTCTTTCCTTTCGATAATTTGGGATGCTAATCTCTGGGCTTTGGGGCGTTGCCCTGAACTTGAATGTGCCCGCAGAGGAGTTTTCCATGCTATCCAAAAATTATCTGGCTTTGGCCCTCGGTCTTTCCCTCTCTTACTCAGCTTTTGCTAAAGAAGAAGCCAAGACCGAGTCGAAAGCGCCGAAGACGGAGGCTAAAAAAGTTGAAGCTGTGGCGGAGACTAAGGCGGAAGCGAAAGCCAGCAATCCGGATTTCAAGGATGTCACGGCCAAGTGCTTCTTTGATATCACGATTGATGGCAAAAAAGAGGGTACGATCGTCATCGGTGTGTTCGGCAAAATCGTGCCCAAAACGGCTGACAATTTCATGGCTATTTGCAAAGGTGATAAAAAGGGCAGCACCGGCAAGCT
>JBGSTX010000224.1:0-2829 GCA_041736305.1 Oligoflexus sp.
ACCATGGCCTTGTCTGAATTACCTTTGTCGTACTCATAGCGAGCCTCGATGAGAAGCTGATCGATAGATTCTTGCTGTGCTTTACTCGTTAGGAGTATTTCGTTGAAGTTAGTGTCACCGCAGGCGCTGAGCAGTATAGCGCTCAAGAGGCATACCTTCATCATCGATCTTTTCCCCTCGTCTTTAGTCGGCAAAGAAAATTATTTTTTCGTCCGGATCGGTAACGTGATATTTGTCTCGCAGTACTTTGCGGGCATAGTCGGGAGAAGCTTTGATTTTTCGGATTTCTTCGCTGAGCTCATTATTGCCTGAGTCTAGCTTATCAATAGTTGCTTCGAGAACCCCGAGGCTTTTCCTGAGCTTGAAGTAATCCAGGATCGATCCTTCACCTCTTAAGGTGCCGACTAAGAGCACGAGGATGGTGAGACCATAGATGATGCGCACACCCATACCTTAGACCCCTTTGCTTTCCATTTATTATAGCACATCTTAAAGCGCAAGTGGCCTAGGTGCATAGAAAAACAAAAGCATCCGGTTCTTTTCTATGAACGCGAACCGGGGCCCTGCAGTTGGCTGGGGCGGATTTTCCGGTAGCCAAAATCTCGGAAGTGGACGATGGCTTTGCGCTGCCCGAGTTGCTCATCGAATCCTTCAATGACACCCGGTCCATAGGTAGGATGGAACACTTTGCTGCCTTCTTCAAAGTTTTCAACATCTTCCCAATCTTCATCATAAATGTAGCGAGCATGCGGATCGAGTCGTGAGCTAGCCGGAGTCAGGGCTTCCTTAGCCTTGAGGCTATAGTGGAGGAACTCGCTTGGAATTTCCTTGAGAAAGCGTGAGGGAGGGTTGATCGTCTCGGTGTTGTAGACCCGGCGGCGCCGGGCGCAGCTCAAAGAGATCTTTTCCTTCGCTCGCGTGATTCCTACATAGAGTAGCCGCCGTTCCTCTTCGAGACTGCCTGGGTCGTCGGTGCTGTTGCGGTGAGGCAGGAGGCCGTCTTCCATGCCCGGAAGAAAGACGCGGCGAAACTCAAGCCCCTTGGCCATATGCAAAGTCATGAGCGACACGCCCCCGATGTTGGCCGCGTCTGGATCTTCGCGGACCAACGACACAGATTGCAGCCAATCTTCGAGGCTGCTCTCGGGGTTTTTCTTGGAGAATTCCGCAATAGCGGCGGCTAATTCCTGAATATTATCGATCTTGTCGGTATACTGCTCAGGAAACTTTTTCTTCAGGTACTCAGGATATTCCAAAGCTTCGAGCAAAATCTTGATGGCATCCGCCAGGGGACTGTTGCGGATATCGTCTTTCAGAGCCCGCATGAGGTCATGAAAATAGCGAAGCTTCGGGCCAATCTTGGGGGCCCCTTCAGCAGCCAGCACGCGAACGGCTTCCAGGAGACTGAGCTGCCTCTGGCGAGCAAACTGCGCAATTTGATCGACCCCTTTATCGCCCAGGCCGCGGGTCGGCACATTGATGATGCGATAGAAACTCACTTCGTCGTTCTCGTTGACGATAAGTCGGAGATACGCGATGAGATCCTTAACCTCAAGTCTTTCGTAAAACTCAAGCGAGCCATAGATGGTGTAGGGTATCTTCTGCCGACGCAGGGCTTCTTCCAAAGAACGCGACTGGCTGTTAGTGCGATAGAAGATCGCGACATCATCGTAGGGATAGACGCGGCGCTCCGCTGTAATCTGCTCGGCGATCCAATAAGCCTCCATATCGCCATCAGATTCCATGTGAACTTCTATAGTCTCGCCTGCAGCTGCCGTCGTAAAGAGGGTCTTTGGTGCACGAGTCTTATTGTAGGCAACCAGCTTGCTCGCTGCACCGACGATATTGCCACTGCAGCGATAGTTTTGTTCGAGTGCAATGCGTTTTGCGTCAGGGTAGGTGCGGTCGAAATCAATAATGTTGGAAGGTGTCGCACCCCTCCAGCTGTAGATCGATTGATCGTCATCACCGACGACGACCAGATTACGATGACGACTGGCGAGGTGATAAATGATCTCAAACTGGGTACGGTTGGTGTCCTGAAACTCATCTACCATGATGTATTGAAATCTCTGGCTCAGTATATCGCGGACCCGCTGGTTCTTGCGCAAGAGAAGCAGGACGTTCATCAAAAGGTCGCCGAAATCCATAGCATTACACTGGGCGAGATATTGCTGATACAGCCGATAGACCGTCACCCCTCCAGTGGGAACCTCGTTAGGGAAGTCCATAGCATACTGCTCGGCTTCGTTCGGAAAAATAGCAGCAGTCTTGATCTTATGCAGAAAGCTTTTCATCTCGGCAACCAAGGTCGGTAGGTCGCCTTTAGGATGCAGTTCCTTTAAAACATGCTTGAGGGCCCGCCCGCTGTCTTGATCGTCATAGATGGAAAAGTTTGAGTCGAAGCCAAGCTCAGCGGCGAATTCTCGCAACCAACGTGCGCAGCCTGAATGAAAGGTCGTTATTATGGCCCTTTTTGCTTCAGGTGCTGCGGCTTCGGCCCTACTGCGCATTTCTTCGGCAGCTTTATTGGTAAATGTTACCGCTAAGATTTCCCAGGGAAGGACTCCCTGCTCAATTAGATAGGCAATGCGAGTGGTAATGATGCGTGTTTTTCCGCTACCGGCTCCAGCGAATATAACCAAAGGTCCTTCGCGATGAAGAACGGCTGCTGTTTGCACATTGTTAAGGTTGCTTAGAAGCACGCTCACCAGATCACCTATATGTCTATTCGACCGTAACCGATTTGGCTAGATTCCGCGGCTGGTCGACGTCGGTGCCGCGCTTGACGGCAATGTAATAGGCCAGGAATTGAACCGCAACTGTTGA
>JBGSTX010000297.1:0-10962 GCA_041736305.1 Oligoflexus sp.
ACGGCGAGCGGGCCCGCTCAGAATATGATGCGGTCCATCCTCTACCGGAGTGGCTGTGGGAAAAGGGTTTTGTTGAAATCAGCAAGTTTTGCACCGACCCCGCTTTTCGCGGCGGCGCAGTCTTCCTCCGACTAGGCGCCGAGGCTTTTCGTCTCGCTGTTCTCGAAGGAGCTTCGTATGTAGTCGTCGTCTGTCTCGACGAGATGCTCAGCACCTATAAGCGTCTGGGCTTCCAAGAAAGCGGCACGAGTTTCGAGCACCCTATGCTTAAGGAGAAAATCACCCTTCTCTATGGCGACATCGAGAAGATCCTACGCGGCGAGGGCATCGGCTTTGTCTACTGGTGCTTCCTCGGAGTACCCCTGCACGACTACTTGATTCACAATCGTCACCGTCGGCCGGGTATCGGCCTGCGTATTCGCTTGCAATTAGCGCGCTGGCTGCGCCGGCCTATTACGCGCTGGCTCGAGAAACGACGCCTCTCACGCCAGGTGCAACAGCCGCCAGAGCTCGCATCGACTCAGAAGAAACATCTGAAAGTTGCCAAAATAACCAAGTAAACGCAGCCTCCGCGGAGGCTGTTTTCTTTTCAGCCTCCTGCAATAATTACGTCCTCAGCTAAATTAAATTAAATTTGTACCGATAAATCATCGGTACTTGGTGTAAGCACAGCAAAGGCATGAACATGCGTTGGCCGGGTCTAGGACAGCAAAGAACTTCTGAAGAGGATTACGTCCTGCTTCACTATGCTGATTACCGTCAATGGAATCGCGAAGAATCTTTGCAGTTCATGCGCTACCAGTGGATATTGCAGGTCGGCTTCTTACTCTTCACGATCAACAATATGATCAAAGGCGTTGGCTGGTATGTACATGTCCCTTCCATGCTTATACTGGCAGCCATACCACCTCTCAGCCGCATTCTCTCGGCCCGGATACCTGATATTACCTGCAATCTTTGGGACCTTTTCGGACTGGCGACTATCTTCTCTGGCGTACGGATTTACTACGAAGCCCACCTGCTCTATGGTTTCGGCTCGGAGAATGCGCCTATTCTCGTAACGACCTGGTTAGTGTGTTCGGGGAGCTTGCGCAGTTCGACTCGCAGCACGGTTCTAAGGAACGGTATGCTGATCGTCTGTGGCACGGGACTGGCTTACTTTTGGATGCGACAGCAGATGCTGGGCGTCCTGGTTCAGTTCATTGAAGGGTTGATGGCCGGTACCTTTCTCGCCCACTACATCATTAAATCGCGTTGGCTCCGCTTCTATCATATGGCTTTGAACCAAGAGCAACGCTACTTCGCCTACAAGGAACTCGCAAAGATCGTCCCCGCTCACGTCGTTCGGCATATAGAAGGTGGGAGCACCCTCGAAAGCAGCATGCCGACCGGTTGGGCTTCGGCTTGCGTTATATCCTTCGACATCATCGGTTCGAGCAAGGTGAAGCATCCCCTCTTCTCGCAGGCCGTCGAGGAGTTGGCGATTGCCTGCTACCAAATCATGCAAGAAAACTACGATGAGAAGACTCTGGTGGCCAATGCCTACAGGATAAAGGATACCGGTGACGGTTTCCTTTGCTCAGTGGGATTTCCGTATAAAGCCCCAGGACCGCGCAGTGCCGCCGAGCTAGCCATAGAAGTGAGCCAGAGATTTGCCGAAAAATTCCGCATCATCATGAGCGAGTTGCGTTACCATGAGCCCCTGCGCTGTGCGATCGGTATCAGCCAGGGATTGGTGGAGGGGTTCTTCCCGGTTTCGGGTGTGAAGCAATACGACTTGCGGGGTCGGCCTCTGGTCCTAGCGACCCGTTATGAAGCGCTGCGCAATGCTCTTGTCAAAGCTAATGAGGTTGATTTTAAGCAAACGAGCTTTCTCATAGTTCAAGAAGCTGTCTACCAAAACCTTCCTCGCCACCTGCAACTCGACTTCCAGGACTGGGATACGAGCCGGCCAGGACACAATATTCGCGATGACGATCAGGCTAAGGTCGCCTACTATCAGCTGATCCCCTGTGCCCCTGCCCACACTAAACTGCGCAAACAGGCTTAGAACGACTTGGAAAGCCATGTAGACCATATTTTGCAGGTCGAAGGACACAGATCTTCAGATCTCTAGCGAGAGTATCTATTCAAGCCAAAGTGATAAATCTATATTTTTGCTGGAAAACAGAGACTTATAGGAAAAGCTAGCGCCACGCTCACAGTCTTATCGCAACGGCAACTTACACTTTCCCGAATATCCTAAAGAATCTCTGCAGCTAGGCGAAGGACTAGACTTGGCCCGAGTTTTGGGCTGTAAAAGGCCTGATAAGTCCCCGTTCTCTCCGCAAAAAATACTTCCATCAAAGCAGATGCTTACAATAGGTCGATCGATTTAATTTTCAGGACCAACCCTTGCAAGCCGATCATAGAACAGTATTTATTCGCTTAAGGGGATTGAAATGAATTTCAAACAACTGAACCTTGTCACGTTTCTGCTTTTGACAGGAGTAGGCTGCGATGAGTCCAATCCATATAAAGATGGAAGCGTAGGCACCGGCCAAGCCCCTAAAACCGCTACGGGCACCACCCCAGGTGCAGGCGGCGACGCAACCACAGCTAACGCCCCCATTGTTACTGAAGCGCCTAAAGTCGCCGACAAAGCCAGCATTCCAGCGGCCGAGCTCACGGCTGCCGGAGTCGTCTGTGGCGATACCGAAGCCATTACCAAATACAAAGTAGAGATGGAAGTACTTTGCCTGAACGGTCAACCGACTCAGGCATTTGCCGATCTCCTCAAGACCCCTTTCAAGGGTACGGGAGCGCCTACTCTCGGCCTTGTCAAATCGGTAGATAACGCGGGTATCAGTACCTTCGTCGTAACATCAGGCTTCGAAGTTCCGCAGACCATGGCTGGAGCCTTGGCAAAAAGAAGCGGACTCAACGTCTCGAATATCGTTGAGGGTAACGCTAGCCTTGTTCAATCTGAAGTCAAAGCTATACCATCTGCAAGCCCCAAAGATCTTGGCGGTTTTGAACTGACAGCAACCCTCAACGTGAGTGTCGCTATCATCACAGTTAACGATGTCCGTACTTTGACGCGCGAGTATACGACACTCAAAGAGGGAATGGTCGTGCGCTCCGTCACCTTTCTCACGCCGGGCGCGCCTGACAACGCCGAGAATATCGTCGCTAACATCGTATCTTTCTGGATCAGTGAAAACGGTATGACCAAGGTCATAGGCGTCACGCATCAGCAGGCGGCTAACCGGAATCAGCATGCTACTGCTGAGACAACGATCCT
Source organism: Oligoflexus sp. (assembly GCA_041736305.1). Lineage (GTDB taxonomy): Bacteria > Bdellovibrionota_B > Oligoflexia > Oligoflexales > Oligoflexaceae > Oligoflexus. Next base: position 3,284 of record JBGSTX010000297.1, read on the forward strand.
AAATCTCGGTCGCCGCACTGTTATAGATGGCTTTAACGCTCTCAAATAAGTTCTTGTAACGGGTCACATGGAAGTTGACTATGCTCACTAAAAGGTGGCAAATCTTAAGCCTCCTCCTTAGCTCCCCGGCCTTGGGTCACGATATTTTCGAATATCAGGGACCCTACACCAAGGCCCATGGAGGAGCGGGTATAGTCATGAGCAAATCCGGGGAAGCGGTTTTTCACAACCCCGCCAGCCTTTGGGCCACCGAAACTTCCGATCTTTTTTTCGATATTTCCCCCTCTCGCATCACTTATGGAGTTACGACACCTGATCCCGCTTTAAAACCCGGAGTGGTGACAGTTCCCTTAGCGCCTCTGCTTTCGCTAGGCGCGAGCGGGAAAGACCCAGACAGCGGTCTTGCAGGGGGCGTTATCTTCATCCCTACCGGGGCCGGTACCGTCACCAAAGTCAAAGATTTTCCGGTCTCCGTGCAAGGCCAGTATCAAAACTTCGATGTGGAAAGTGAACAGACTGGGTACAAGATAGGCCTCGGTGCCGCCTACCGCATAGGCAGCAGCTTAAGTCTAGGGCTTAGCCTGGTCCAGGATTACTCCGGCAACAAGTCGAGGATTTTCAATTCTAAAGAAAACTATCTTCGCTTTCAGTCGTCCTCGCGCTCGCTGCGTCCTGTGCTAGGGATGCGCTATACACGCGAAGGTCTGGGGACTCTAGGACTGGTTTACCAGGCGGCTAGTCAGCAGCACTATTCGCTCAAGTATGCGGCTTTCGATTCGAAGACCGAGCAGGAGACTTACCGAAAGACTTATCGAGCGGCCGTTATCGGAGTTGGCCTCGAGCTGAGAGAATTCGGACTTTTTCGGCCCTATGGTCAGTACACCTACGAAAAGTGGGTGCCCGCGACTTTCCTAGCCCAGACTCCTGCTCAAGCTTTCGCCGGCACCGCTGCGGTTGAATACCTCAACTCTCACAACTATATCCTGGGTACTAGGTATCGACTCGCGCCTGAAAAGCATCTTACCTTTGCCTACTCCTTCTTTGGCAAGAACAAAGGAGCTGGTTTTAACGGACCCGATGGCCAAGCAGTTATGCAAGGTAGAGGCGGTCAGGATTTTGATGCCTTGGACCGAAAACATTTTACCGCCGGCATCGAGCTGGCCGGCAAATCGTCCGACTTGCTCTTCTACGGTTCTTACATCAAGGCCAGTGCGTTCTCACCCCCCGAGACTCCCAGTGCTGGATTCTATGATCTGACTATTCTTATGATCGGTGCTAGCTACGTCAGACACTGAGCACTTACCTCTCCTTGCCTCTTATGTTAAATCTAGGCACTCTTTGGAACGCTCATGGGAGACGTCAAGATGCGCTGGCTGATATCCTTTGTACTCCTGTTTCTATCGTTGAAGTCTTTCGACACGGCTCAAGCCGCTCCCGTCGCAAATAGCGATGCCTTTCCCCTCAAGATTTATGAAAAAGAGCTGCCTAACGGGCTGAAGGTGATGGTCGTCCCTACTCCCTTTCCTAAGCTCGTTTCCTTGCAGATCCCGGTGCAGACGGGCTCACGCAATGAAATCGAAGCCGGCAAGACGGGCTTCGCTCACTTCTTCGAACACATGATGTTCCGTGGCACCAAGAAGGTACCGGCTGCCGCCTATCAGGAGCAGCTGAAGAAAATGGGGGCGCGTCAGAACGCTTATACTTCTGGCGACTTCACCAACTATCATACGACTTTCAGCAAAGAAGACTTGGGCCAGATGCTCGAACTCGAAGCCGACCGCTTCCAGAACCTCGAGTATGGTGAGTCAGAATTTAAGACCGAAGCCCGCGCCGTGCTTGGCGAGTACAATAAGAACAGCGCCAACCCTTCGCAAAAGCTCTGGGAGTCGGTCAAGGACGCTGCCTTCACCACTCACCCTTACAAGCATACGACTATGGGCTTTATCAAAGACATCGAAGATATGCCGAACCAGTTCGCTTACTCGAAGACCTTCTTCGATCGCTGGTATCGACCTGAGTATACGACTATCATCATCGCCGGTGATGTAGACCCGAAGGTAAGCTTTGCGCTCGTCGAAAAACACTTCAAATCCTGGAAACGCGGCAGCTATAAGGCCAAAATCCCGACTGAGCCACCGCCAGCGGGACCGATTTACAAAAACATCAGCTGGGATGCTCCGACTCTTGCACACCTATTTATCGGCTTTCATGGACCAGCTTATGCGCCAGATGACCGGGACTACGCGGCCCTCAGCCTCCTTTTCCCGCTGGCCTTGGGCGAGACCTCGGAACTTTATAAAAAGCTGGTGATCAACGAGCAGAAATTGGATTCGCTCCGTGGCTCAGCTTCCGACTCGCGCGATCCTGACCTTTACAGCGTGTATGCTCTGATCAAGGATCCTAAGGATGCTGCGCTGGTCCGTGATACTCTGCTCAGGGGTCTAGAGAAATTCACGCGTGTTCCCGTCAGCAGCCGCGAGCTCGACGATCTTAAATCAAAGATGCGCTATAGTCTCGCCATGTCCCTGGATAACACGGAGGCTATCGCCGACACACTGGCGACTTTCGTGCACTACGAGAGACGCGGTGACACGATCAATCGGCTTTTCCGTACGATAGAAAAAGTAAACCCTTCCGATCTGCAAAGGGTGGCCCAGCGACTCTTTACCGATAAGAACATGATCGTTGCCAGTCTCTCTAAAGATCCTCTACCCGCCACAATGGAGCAAATACCCTCTCTGGCTTCGCTAGCGCCGAACAAGGGCGTGTCCTCTGATGTGAAAATGATCGTGCAAAAGAGTGAACTACCGCTGCTCAATATCAAGTTTCTCTTCAAAACGGGTTCCGCCCGCGACCCGGTGGGCAAAGAGGGACTGGCTGAGCTCTCGGCGGCTATGATCACTAATGCCGGCTCTGTTCCCTACCGCTATGAGGATATTCAGAAAGCTCTCGCTCCCTTCGCCGCCAATTTCTCGAGCCAGGTCGACAAGGAAATGACGACCTTTACCATCCGCGTGCACAAGGATCACGTCAGCGAGGTCCTCGATATTGTCATGCCGAGTCTACTCGAGCCCGGGCTGCGGGATGAAGACTTCCAGAGGCTCAAAGCTAGTCAGCTGAATAGCCTCAAAAACGACCTGCGCACCAATAATGAAGAGGAACTCGGCAAAGAGCGTTTGCAGGAATTGATCTTCGCTGGCACTCCCTATGCCCACCCTGTGCTGGGTACAGTGAAAGGCATCGAGAGTCTGAGCTTAGCCGACGTGCGTGAGTTTATAAAAAAATCTTATACCCAAAAAAATCTTAGTCTGGGCGTCGCTGGGGCTAGCGAAGCGCCTTTACTCGACTCGATCAGGCGCAGCGTCGCCCAAATTCCCCAGGGCGAAGCTCTAGCTTCACCAGTGGCAGAAATCACCGGTAAAATGCCCGAGGGTCTACGGGTTAATATAGTGCAGAAGCCGACGCGCGCGACTGCCATCTCTTTCGGTCATCCGCTGTCGATCAATCGATCGCATCCAGATTTTCCTGCCCTCTGGCTGGCCCGCGCCTGGCTCGGTGAGCATAGGAGTTCGATGTCGCACCTCTATGAGCGCATCCGCGAGGTCCGCGGGATGAACTACGGCGACTACGCTTATATCGAGGCCTTTCCAAGAGGCATGTACCTCACCTTCCCCGAAGCTAACGTCGCCCGGCATACCCAGCTCTTTGAGGTTTGGATTCGACCAGTGCAGCCGCAGAATGCGCATATGGCCCTTAGAATTGCGCTCTTTGAACTCAATCAGTTGGTGAAAAATGGATTGAGTGCCGAGCAGTTTGAAGCCACGCGCGCTTATCTCAAGAAAAATGTATTCGTCATGACAGCTACTCAAGACCAGCAGCTCGGCTACGCTCTCGATTCCGATTGGTATGGAATTCCAGAATTCACGAGCTACATGCAGGCACAGCTCGATAAGCTGACTCCCCAAGCCGTAAATGAGGTGATTCGTCGGCATATTTCGCCTAATAATCTGCAGGTGGTCATGATTACCCAAGATGCAGAAGGACTCAAAAAAGCTCTCGTGGCCGATGCACCCTCGACGATCACCTACGATGGGACTAAGCCGCCGGAACTCCTCGAAGAGGACAAGCTCATCGGCGGCACTAAACTAGGTATTCCGGCGAAGGCTGTGGTCATCACTCCTATCGATGCGGTTTTCGGCGGTGGTAAAGGGGAGGTTCCGGCGGTTCTGTAGTTGACGACTGTGAGTAGTGGGTGGACTCTGCGCGACCCACTGTACTGTCCATGCCCGTGTATTCAAAGAGCTGGCTGAACGTCCTGCTTAACGCTCAGCGAAATCGTTGGCCAGAGATATGGGCCCCACCACGAGAGCAGATATACCGCACCTGCACTCCAAGGGGTGGGACCACTCTGCTACTTGGAGCTTCGCTTAGTATTTTACTGAGCATCCGTAAGGTTTCGTGCTCGCTTCAGCAATAGCTTTCCCGGCTATAGCTGAATCGAGCGCGTTGGCGAAGATCGGACTTGCTTCCGCCAACGTCTTGGCATTGGCCGACGGCTTGTCGTCGATCGCACCTTGATAGACGAGCTTACCCTCTGGATTGATGATGTACATGTGAGGCGTAGTCTTCGCATCATACATACGCCCTACTTCGCCCTTCGGATCGAGCAGCATCGCGGTGAGTGCAGCCTTGCGAGTGGCCACCATTTCCTTAGCCCCTTTTTCGTCGAGATGCCCCTGCTTTCCCGGAGCCGAAGAGTTGATGGTCAGCCATACGACGTTCTTTGCACTATACTTAGTCTGGAGCGCCTGCATGTTGCCACCATCGTAGTGCTTCTTTACATAAGGGCAATCGTTGTTGAACCACTCGAGCACCACAAACTTGCCTTTGAGATCGGATAACTTATAAGTCTTGCCATCATGTCCGGGCAGGGAGAAATCCGGAGCGGCACTGCCCGATGGAACTGCGGAGAGGGCACTGGCACTGAAGCTAAAGGCGAAAGTAAAAGCCAAGGCGCGGGCGTATGGGGAGATCATCGTCATGCATTTCAACATCATTTTCCTCGTTATGTCTTAAGGCTTCAAAGAGCGACCCAGTTCATCCATAAAGATGTCAGGGGTAAGGACTTCGGGGAGTACGTTGGCTCTTCCAGAGCCAGGAGCCCAGAACAGATAGAGCGGCACCCCGATACGCTGATATTCGCTCAGAATCGCGGTAATCTCAGGGTCACGGCGCGTCCAATCTGCTTTGAGCATGAGAATTTCATGCCGCGCGATAAATTCCGCCACTGCAGCACTTCTAAAGGTAAGGCGTTCGTTGACCTTACACGTAATGCACCAATCAGCCGTAAAATCGATAAAAACTGCCTTGCCTTGATTCAGCTCTGCTTTGAGCCGCTCTTGGCTAAAGGTTTCCCAAGGGATCGCTGAAAGTTTGGTTCGATCGCCCGCGACGGAACTTGAGTTTGCAGTAGCGACCTGGCTAAGCAAGCGGAGATTGGCGGCAAGAGCCAGGGCGATGATGGCGAGTGCGAGGCGACTGTATTGAAGTCGCCACTTGATCCAGAGCCCCAGCCCACTGACGAGAAGACAAGCTAAGGTCAGCACCAGAGCATCTTGACCCGCAACTTGCCCGACGATCCAAAGCAACCAAAGGCAAGTGGCCAGCAAGGGAAAGGCCATAAACTGCCGCAACGATTCCATCCAGATCCCTGGTTTCGGCAAAAATCGCAGCATGCCAGGCCATACCATAAATAGAATGTAAGGTGCACTGAGTCCCAGTCCAAGAGCTGTGAAGACCAGCAGAATCAGTGGAATCGGCTGGCTAAAAGCAGTACCCATAGCGACTCCCATGAAGGGAGCTGTGCAGGGAGATGCGACCACTGTCGACAGCATACCCGTAAAGAACTGACCGATGGCTCCACCTTTGCCAAGCAATCCTGCGGTCCGCTTGCCCAGAGGAAGGTTAATCTCATAGACACCGAGAAAATTGAAAGCCAAAAGCATAAATAGAAAGCTGAGGGAAATAAGAAAAGGCAAAGACTGAAGCTGAAATCCCCAGCCCACGGCCTCACCGCCCTGTCGCAGGAGGATCAAGAACAGAGCGATCGCAAGAAAACTCGACACAACCCCCAAAACATAGGCTAGACAGTGCTGCCGAAGCAGCTTGCGACTGTCGTGTGCATGCTGCAGGATACTGAGTAGTTTTATGGAAATAATCGGGAAAACGCAGGGCATGAGATTCAGGAGAAAGCCTCCTAAGAAAGCAAATGCCAGCATCTTCGCCCAAGCGAAGTCTTCCTGAGGAGCAAGGGGGGAGCTCAGCGGAACATCCAAGGCGATCGAACTCCGCTGACCCCCGTCTGTGTATACCAGCAGGCCCTGCAATCGATTCTGCAGAGGAGGACGCTCGAGGGCGAGGCGGATGCTGGTCTCACCAGCTTTCGCAGATAGGAGCTCGGGCTTCACGTTGGAGAGATGGCTAGCAGAAGCTGGAAAAAAGTCGAGATATTCAAGAGCGGGCGGGCTCTTCAGGTCCAGCCTTATTTTCTCCCCCTCAGCCACGGCCTGCACGCTCAGCTCCTGATCTACGGCAGACCCTGGGAGCTGCTTGCGCACCGCTTGGATAGCCTGCTCATCTGCAGAAACGGTATGTGGCCCATCCGTTCTCAGAGTGAGAGCAAAAGTCCCGTAGGCCGGGATACACTCTACTTTGCAGACTAACCATTCGGCATTGAGTTCGAGAGAGACTGTTTCTTTTCCCTTATAATCCGGGTCTAGCCTGGCTTCAAAGAGGTACATGACTTCGTCTTCGTAGCCGAAGGTCATCAAGGGTGGGACCTCGATGCGCTTGGGTAAAGGATAGAGGCTCTTGGAGACCACCACTCCTTCGGGAGCCTTGATCTCAAGAATAGGGGCCGCTCCGGAATCACCCGGGTTCTCCCAGTAGGAATGCCACTCTGGATCAAGTTTAAGATGAAGTGCTAAATAAGTAGGTCTTTCCCCATGCAGGCTCTGATGGGAGGCTATCCACCGTGCACGCGAGTGGGGATGCTCACTGAAGGCGAAAGTGTCGACTGCAAAGATGAGCTGATGAAGCAAAAAAAGGAGCGCGAGAGCCCTGAACGCTGCAGCCATATGCCCGCCTTATTCTACTTTAAGCGCTCATCATAACAACTTAGAAGTTAATTTTATATGAGACGGGAGGACACTAAGCAGCTTTATAATTCATGCCATAGAGACGTACTATCGCCGCCGATGAAAGTTAGAAGTAAGATCTAAAAGGCGAATGGAGGCTCTACAAAATGATCGCTTGATCCCAGAGAGCCTTCAGGAACATTCGGCGGCTCAACTATCACTTTTTTTCGCCAGCGGATAGGATTTCAAGGCAGGCCGTGCCTTCCGTGTACAGCGAAAGGCTCAATGTCTGAGCACCTCTAGTTTTTCCTGAGCTCTCGAGGAAAGACCTTACTTTCCGGACTATGCCACAACCCAATCTTGGGTTCTGAGCCCTGATATTCGATCAAAATCTCGATCGTGAGTAACAAAAATAAGATCCTGAGATATGGCGTGGGCTGCAATCAGCATGTCTATCGATCCAATGGGTTTCCCAATTTTTTCAAGAGAGCATCGAATTCGTCCGTAGGCTTCTGCAGCTGCAGTATCGAAGTCAAGGATTTC
>JBGSTX010000278.1:0-21129 GCA_041736305.1 Oligoflexus sp.
AGGCGAGGGCAATGGATGATGTCGGTGCAAAGATCCCGGAGATGCTCGTCTTTTTCATCTCCGATTGCGATGACCTGTCCCTCGCGTGCCCTGATCTCTTCAATATTAGAGATAGATTTTTCGTAGTAATGATCTTTCGGTACTAGCGCGACAATTGGCATGTGTCGGTCAACCAGGGCAATTGGACCGTGCTTCAGCTCACCAGCGGCATAACCCTCGGCGTGAATATAAGAAATTTCTTTGAGCTTGAGGGCTCCCTCGAGGGCGATTACGAAACTTGGGCCGCGGCCGATATAGAGAAAATTGGGATGCTCGTAGAGCTTGGCGGCAAGCTCCGCAACGTGCTCTTCGACGTTGAGAGCTTGATCCATATAGAGCGGAAGAGTCTGGAGCTCCTTAAATATTTGATCCCAGCTAGCTGCGGGTAGGCGATTTAGCTCTTCGGCTGCGGCCAAAGTCCAAAGGTATGCGCAGAGGACCTGCGAAGTGAAGGCTTTGGTCGAAGCTACACCTATCTCAGGGCCGGCCTGCATAAGTATACTGCCATGACTTTCACGATGGATACTGGAGTAGGCGACGTTGCAGATGCTAAAAATTTGACAGCCTTTTTCCTTCGCGTGCTTCAGACAGGCCAGAGTATCGGCTGTCTCGCCTGACTGCGAAACTGCGATGACAAGCGTCTGTCCGGAGCCTAGCAGGAGAGGGTCTCGGTAGCGAAATTCGCTGGCTAACTCGACATTTACCGGTACTCCGAGAGCTGGTTCCATAAAATAGCGAGCAACCATGGCCGCGTAGTAGGCTGTCCCGCAGGCAACCAGGTGAATACTTTTCACCTTCTTGATATCGAGCTGAGCTAGACCCAGGGCTTCATGATCGAGAGTCTGATCTTTGATGAAGGCTTGAATCGTCTTAGATATTACGCCCGGCTGCTCATGAATCTCTTTGAGCATGTAGTGCCGGTAACCTTGCTTGTCCGCGCTCCCGGGGCTCCACTGCACCAAGGTCGTCTTCGGCTGGATTTCATCTCCAGCGCGATTCCACAGCTGCACACCGGTGCGGCTGATCGCTGCGCATTCCCCATCGTGCAGGAAGACGGCTTTCTGCGTATAAGAGCAAAAGGCTGTTACATCGCTACCGAAAAAGTTTTCTCCTTGTCCGAGTCCAATCACCAGCGGAGAACCCTGCTTGGCAAGGTAGATATGATCTTCATCCTGATCGCTGAGGAGGGCGAGGGAAAAAGCTCCTTCGAGCCGCTCGATCGTCCTATTGAGAGCTTCGCGTGGCGCATGGCCGCTCTTTATTTCCTGGCTGATCAGATGGGCCACGACTTCGGTGTCCGTGTCGGATTGGAAGGCGATGCCTTTTTTTAGCAGCTCAGATTTAAGTTCTTTATAATTCTCTATGATCCCGTTGTGGATGAGAGCAAGCCGATCCGCTACATGGGGATGAGCATTGCCCCGAGTTGGAAGACCATGCGTGGCCCAGCGGGTGTGCCCGATACCAATCTGAGCTTGACCGGGAAGTTGCTGGAGAGAGGGCCGAAGATTTTCGAGTTTGCCTGCCTCTTTGCTAATGGCAATTTTGCCCTCATGGAGTACGGCGATCCCGGCCGAATCATAGCCGCGATATTCGAGCTTTTGAAGACCTTCGAACACGATGTCGAGGCAGCGTTTCGAACCGATATAACCGATTATCCCACACATAGGCAAAAATCCTCTACTCGGGTTGCAGCCGTACGGTTCCAGGAGGAACTGTTGTGCCAGCTGGAATGATTACATTTTTCAAAAGCACATGACTACCTAACTTGCAGCCGTCGCCTATCCGTGTCCTGCCTAGCAGGCTGCAGTTTGGCCCAATATCGAGATCCCCACCTAATACCACGCTATCTTCAATGTAAGTCGTATCCGGGAGGCGAAAGGTAACGCCTTCGCGCATCCAGCGGTCTTTAGCTCGACGCTGGAGTCTGGTCTCGAGCTTGGCCAGTTGCTGCCTGTCGTTGATACCATCGAATGCTTCATATTGATCGCTCGTGAAAACATCGGCCGGCACGCCCGCTTTTCGGGAGAGCTGAAAACAGTCGGTGAGATAATACTCTTTTTGGGCATTCTCTGGCTGGAGGTCCCTCAGGAGTTCGAAAAGATGGCTACTTTCCGCGTAGATAACCCCCGAGTTGCAAAGGCCGATTTCTTTCTCCCGAGGGCTGGCGTCTTTCTCCTCTATTATGCCTTGAAGCAGACCTTTTTCATCGGTGACGATGCGACCATATCCAAAGGGTTGTGGATGCTGCATAGCTAGGACAGCCAGGCGACTTTTTCGATCCCTGCAGAACGCGAGAAATGCACTTAGAATCGAGCTTTCCAAAGCTGGAGTATCCCCAGCGCAAATGAAAACATGTGAACAGTCTAGCTTTTGGCCGCTAATATGACGCCCCTTGGCGTAGCCGGGCAAGAGGACGTTTTTCAGGCCATAAGCTGCACAGGCGACTGCCTCACCCGTGCCGAGGCGGGCTAGCTGTTCCGTTAGAGTGATAGGTCCAAAGTTCGCCAGATAGGATTCAAGGGGAGCCAGTTCACCGCCGATCACAGCACAGATTTTCTCGATCCCGACATCTTTTATAGACCTAATGACGTGGCCTATCATGGGGGTACCAGATAAGGGATGCAGGACTTTAGGAAGCGCGCTCTTCATTCGCGTTCCTTTGCCTGCGGCCAAAACGATGGCTGCGACTGAGCTCGTCTGCTCATCCATGACTCTGCTCCTTTGATGCTCGAGGACAATTTGTCTTTATACGGATTTTTAAGAAGGCTCGCTAGCGGCGGTTGACAAACCCGGAAAAAGCCGCACACTACGGAAGCGGCCTTGATTTAGAGGATTACCCGCGCCAAAAGGCGGATCCTCAAGCGAGATAATTTGATAAAAGGGCCGCGGCAAGGACGAACAATGGCCTTACGATTACCAGCGGTCTCCGTAAATCAGACAGCTGAGGGCAGCTGGAGAGCTTTGCACGAACCTTCGGGACGGCAGACCGAGGGAGCGAGCTCAGACGAGGCCATCGAAGCTATGCAGCTCTTGCTCGGATTTGATGAGCAGGGGAGTTCCGGCGAACCCACGACGAGCGATCGCTTCGACGGCACTGCCAAAGAACTAGCCGTCTATCTGGAAGGCCCTGTTTCGAACATGCTTGCACTTCACGCCGGTTATGCAAGACTTGAAGCTTATCAGGATGGGATAGCTACGATTCGCCTAGGAGGCGGTTGTGAGGGTTGTCCATCATCGCGAATTACCTTGATGAATGGGGTAAAGCGTGATCTACAGGACACGTTTGGTGAAACGGTCGTGATGGATGTCTTCCCGGTCCTCGATTAATACGGGATTTTGCTGGATAGGATGAGAAATCATGGGTTTGTTGGCGCGCATCTCCGAGTACCTTTCCACGCGGCGAGCTAAACGCATTGAACGAGCCGGTAAGATTGTGAAAAATGCCAAAGCTATTCGTGACGACCGCTGGGCAGCCCTACAGTTTCTCGCCGAGGACCTCAATGATGCCGATCAAGCCATCCCGCAGCTCTTGCCGCGCTTTGAATACAGCCTCGAACACGGAATTAACGACACTCGTGAGAAAGAGCTGGCTCTGAAGGGTATCGCCCGTTTTAAAGAGGCGTCCATTCCCTACCTGAAAAATTGGCTTCAAAGCACGAGCCGCATAGCCTGGCCGATTAAGGTTCTCAAAGAGCTCGGTCAAGACGAAGTTGTTATTGAGTCGCTCAAGAGCGCCCTCAATTTCAAAGAGGTTTCGTTCGATCAAGGGGCCGTGGATAAGAACTATGACATCCTCTGTTATCTACGGGAATATCAGCTTCCCGATTACATCGATCAGATAAAGCACTTTTTAAACGATGCTGACGAACGGGTCCGCTTTGCTGCAGCTGAACTTATGATTGCGCAGAAAAGCGAAGCTATTCGCGAGAGCTTGAGTCCTTTTTTAGCGGATTCATCGTCCGAAAATCGCCGGGTTCGCCAGGGCGTTATCCAAGCTTTCGTCGATCGTGGATGGAAGGTGCCTAATGTCGAAGATTTTCCGGGTGGCCGAGTCACCGATGGGGTTTATGTCAATTCCCAAGGCTTTATTGAGCTGAGAGCCTAAGTTTTTGCTGTGAAAAAACCCAGCTGAATTCCACCTGGGTCTTCAACTAAGACCGTTCTACCATAGCCTGGAAGCAGGCGAGGGCCCGCTACTAGTTTTCCCCCGGCTCTGAGAACTTTCTCAAGCAGTTCCTCTAAAGAATCCCAGCTGAAATAAGGAACCAGAGTCTGTCGGGCAGAATGCTCAGCGGGCGCAGAGATAAGGCTGACCCCATAGGGACTATCGCTCGGTACCTCGAGGACAGTATATTCCTGTAAGGCCATCGGCAGAGGAGGCCAGCCGAAAATGTCACGAAAAAAATCTAGGGAAGCTTCCAATCTTTGGCTGTGAAATTCAAGCTGACAAAGAGCTCTGGTCGACATGGGCTCCATTTTTACCTCTGTAAACGGGAAAGCCTCCTCAGCTCAACGAGCGAGGGATGCCGGGATTGAGCTGGGTCACGATTTCATAGTGTATCGTATCGGCCCATTCTGCGAGGTGACTAGCCTCAATAATTTCTAAGCCATCGCGGCCGATGAGAGTCACCTCTTCCTCTAGCTTTAAATCGCTCAGATGAGACACATCGACCATCATCATGTTCATACAGACGCGACCAACGATAGGGCAGCGCTGCCCTTGGATCAAAACGTGTCCCCTATTGCTGGCGAGGCGAGGGTAGCCTTCATAGTAGCCTAAAGGTAAAACAGCGATCTGCATGGGCCTCAGGGCTTTGTAGCTGCATCCGTAGCCGATATACTGGCCCGCTTCGACGTTTTTCAAAATGGCTATTTCGCTTTTCCACGTCAGCACCGGCTTCAGATCTATCATGGAACCATAGCTCTGCAAGAACGATAGCTGCGTGGCACGAGATGGCCATAATCCGTAGCTGGAGATTCCCACCCTGACCATAGCCATGCGGCTAGCCTGCATCAAGAGAGCTGACGAACTTGCGGCCATGTGCGGTAGAAGATTGAAACCCAAGTCTTTCGTCCGCTGAAAGACTTTCATAAAGCGCTCGAGCTGCTGGTTAGCAAAAGTTTGTTCGAGAACATCTTCAACGTTGGAAAAATGGCTGCAAATGCCGAGCAGCTGAGCCTGATGGGGTTTGAGTAGAGGCAGTATCGATTCAGCCTCCTCTGGCCGGAATCCCTGCCGCGACATGCCCGTATCTATCTTGAGGTGCGCTCTAGGGCGTGAGCTGCTAGGGGTCATGCACCAGGTCTTGAGGATATGAATCTCTGTGAGAAAAATGTCGGCGCTTAGCTCGGCAGCATAGCTGAGAGAATCGGGGCGAACGGGCCCCACGACCATGATGTTGCCCTTGAAGCCGAGCTTTCTTAGTTCGCTCGCCTCAGAGAGATAATTAACGGCTAAGGTGGAGGGCGCAAGGCTGGCAAGAGCCAAATAGACTTCCCGCAGCCCATGACCATAGGCATTGGACTTCACGACGGGGACCACTTCGGTATCCCCTACTAAACTTTGAAACACCTGATAATTATGTCTAAGAGCCGCGGCATCGAGTTGGATCGAACAACGCACGATCTTTCCTTTAACGTTGACCTACGAGCTGTAGCGGCTTGATATCCCGGCGAGCCGGTGAGCTCGGGTCCATGGGGAGCGGATAGCTTACCTTTTTCAGTCGAGAATTGCACGGTTCGACCGTTGCCGTCTGCAGAACTCCTACTGCTAGCCCCTGAGGGCTGCTTCGGCTGATCAGGCCGACGTCCCGCTGACAGGAGCTGAAAGTGTTGACGACGAGCTTGCTACCATTCCGAGGAGAGACCTGATAGCTACTAGGTCGTATGATGCGAAGGGGAACAGTATCCATGCGAGCAAGGGTTTTGAGAGTCTGCTTCTTATTCAAGAAAAGACCTTCCTCCCAGCTGGTCCAGGTCCTTTCGGCTTCGGGGGCTCCACAGCTCATGGAGGGAAAATGAGCGACCAGCATCGAAATTTCGAGGACTGAGCCTCTTTCTTTTCTCACGATCCCTATGGGAGCTTCATCGCAAGCCCGCAGATAGGAAACGTGAAAGTAGCGCTCGTGCATCTGGCTAGGTTTCGTACTTGAGGCGCGAGGTTTTAGTAGCCTGACCGGTACCCGTCGAAGAGTATAAGAGGGAGCCGAAGTTCGCTCTGGATTGGTCCCGATAAACCCTGGGTTTTTTATGGGTGACACGTCCAGGCCCATGACGCTGTATACTTTAGAACTCCGATTGCAAGTCGCCCTTCGATCTTTCGAAAGACTGCTTTCGAGAACGCCAAAGCTCAAGCCTTGGCTGTTGTTCATCACCAGCATGCCCAAAGCCTCACCACATTGCGAAGTGTAGATCGCGTGAACTCCTTCGCCCCTGGAGCTGCGCTCGCTGTGGATGTTGTCCAGGGCAAGCGCTGACAAGACTTGAGGCTCATCGCTAGGATTGAGCGAGCTGACAGCTGCGAAACGATCAGCGCTAAGCAGTGGTAATTTTACATTGTGAAAAGCTTTTAAACCGAGGCAACGTGCGTGGTCGCGCTGGGCCACCGCTGCTACTTTGAGTTCGCCGGCTTGTCCGGCTCTATAGAGGAAACCCGCAAAGCGACTGCCACAAGGGACTGTGTAGGAGGCATAGATTTGCTTATCTTTGCTGAAATGAAGGCGAACTGCTTCAAGTTCGAAACCGTAGGTGCTCTTGGCGAAAAGAGCGGGCGTAGATAGAGCCAAATAAAGGCTTAGCAGCCAGATAATACGGGACGAGGGAGTTTGCATGGCCTGTCCTTAGTGTCGTTTTGGCATTTTTAGGCTTTTAAGAGAGGTATTGCAAGCTAAATCGGCGTGTTTTATGCGGATATTTGACTGGTAAAGCGTGAGGATTTTTCCATAGACCTTGCAAGCCCTTAGGTGTTCTGCTAGATTCTCGCGGCTGTCCCATCACTGAGTCCCTTAAAAGAATGGCGGCTCATTCGTCAATAACTGGTTATTTGAAGTTGGTTCAGCGTTTTGAGGAGAAAGAAAAATGAAACGTACTTTCCAGCCTAGTAATTTGAAGCGCAAGCGCACCCACGGTTTCCGGACTCGGATGGAATCCCCTGGAGGCCGTAACGTGCTCCGCCGTCGCCGCGCCAAAGGCCGCAAGCGTTTAGTACCAACGATTTATCAGAAATAATTCGTGAACATACTGGAGAGACAGACTCCAGAGGTGTCCATGTTGGCGTTTCCTAAACAGCAGCGTTTGCTTCGCCGGGTTGAGTTCAGCCGAACGATGAACGAGGGCATGAAGATTGTCACGCCTCACATGGTTCTCATTGCTAGACTCTCGGGTGAAGAGCTTACGCGTGCTGGCTTCATCGTTTCAAAAAAAGTTGGCGGTGCGGTCGAACGGAATCGCGTGAAGCGACGCTTTCGAGAACTTTTTCGAAATGAGCAGCAGAAGCCTTCGGGTCTCGACCTCGTCATCATCGCCAGAGGGCAGGCTCTTCCAGCCAGCTATGAAGAGCTTGCGCGATCTATGAGCGAAGGGTTCAAGAGACTCCAGGTTTGGATGGATCGCGAATCAAAGGGTAAACTAAGTGCTGCTCCCATGCTTTCCGAAGAAGGTTTTCGGATTCCATTTCGCACGCCTGACATTTCATCCCCGACACGAAATCCTACGGTAGACCTGTGAAGCTTCGGCTCGGTGACGAGCGGGACGATCCCATTTTTAGGATGCAAGTTTGATGGTCGGACATTGCTTTATACGGCTTATCAGGCTCTATCAGCTCTGCCTGGCCCCTTTTTTGGGACAGCGCTGCCGCTTTTATCCAAGCTGTTCTCGCTATGCCATTGGTTGCCTGGAAATTTATCCTTTCACCATCGCGTTGAAAAAAATAAGCTGGCGTCTCTTAAGATGTAATCCCTGGAATCCCGGAGGAGTTGACGAGCCGTCAATGACCCGTCCCTAGGACTAGCAGCTGGGAAAATCCGGCTCCCTCTGGGGTGTCTCTTCTCTGTGAAGAGAAATCCTGCCAAATTCCCCCTCGTCCTCAAGAACGAGCTTTCCCTTGGAGATGTCTTGATGAATTGGGATAAAAAGTCGATTTCTGCCATCTTTTTATGCATCGTACTCTTTACCGCTTATATGGGTTACCTGCAGCACAAGTATCCCGAATATTATGCGGGGCAACAGACTAAGACAGGCGATACTGCCGAAGTCAAAATGCAAGGTGATGGCACGGCCGCCCCTGCAGTCACGGGTGACGGGAATCCTCCGGCTTCTGCTTCGGCTTCCGCTTCCTCCGCTGCAAACGCAGCAATCGCGCCCCAAATCCAACTTTCTCCAGAAGAATTACGCTTCGAAACTAACACCAGGGTTTTTGAATTTGATCAAAACCTTGCGGCGATCAAAAGCATCAAACTTAAAAATTATCGCCATGATTTGGCCACGCAGCAGCCTGTCGAGCTGCTCGATGGGACGCTCACTATCCAAGGTACAATCCAGATCAGTGATCGTCTCGGCCGTCCTGGTTTTAGTGCGCAAAGAAGCGGCAATTCGATTATTTTCACCAAAGTGCAAGAAGGTTGGGAGGTCAAACAGACCTATACAATTCCCGCTGATGGATACGGTCTAGATCTGCAGGTGAATTTCCGCAATCTTGAGAACACCGCAAAAGAGCTAAATGCCGGTGTACTCATGCAGGAAAACCTGGCCAAACCAGAGTCGGGTAGCAGCTTTTTTATGCCTTCCGACACCCAAAATTTCGCTTTTGTTTACGCCGTCGATGGTAAACATGAAGAAAAGTTGCTGCATGATTTTTGTAAAGAAGATGGCGGAGAGGGTTTAACTCTCAACAATGAAAAAGTCGATTTTATTGGAATTGACAAACATTACTTCCTCTCTCTCCTTTGGTCCAAAGGACAAGCTCTTAACTATGTCCTCGAACGGTCAGGGCCTCTTAAAGCACAGACCTGTCCTCTCAGCATGATGGCGTCCCAGAGTTTTGGGCTCGTCGAAGGTGGAAGCGAGGTCGGCTTCAAACTTGTTGGTTACTTCGGACCGAAGCAGCTCGAAGTACTAGAAGCTTTTGATCCTGCACTGAAGAACAGCCTCAAGCTCGGCTGGTTTTCTATCTTTGCTCATCCTCTCTTGGCATCTCTTAAGAGTCTATACGGCCTAGTGCATAACTACGGCATTGCTATTATCTTAATCACCTTTATCCTCAAGATGCTGTTCTTTCCCCTGACCCGCGCTGCAGCGATTTCTATGAAGAAAATGCAGAAGCTACAGCCGGAGATGAACCGTCTCAGGGAGAAATTTAAGGACGATCCTCAGCGTCAGCAGCGCGAACTCATGGCTTTCATGTCTCAACATAAAGTCAACCCCTTTAAGGGCTGTCTGCCTATTTTACCGCAGATTCCGGTTTTCATCGCATTTTATAACGTTTTGTCGCAGGCAATTGAGTTGAGGCATGCCCCGTTCTACGGCTGGTTGCAGGATCTTGCTAGCAAAGACCCCTACTACATCTCGCCGATCCTTCTCGGAATCGGGATGTTTGTGCAACAAAAATTGACTCCTAACCCCGGTATGGATAAGAATCAAGAAAAGATCATGCTCATGATGCCTATAATTTTCACCGTGATGATGCTGTCGTTGCCAGCGGGAATGGTTCTTTACATGATGACCAATACGCTCGTCTCCATCCTGCAGCAGCAATGGTTGAACAAGAATTTGGCCAAGAAGTTCGACTGAAGAGTAGTCTAAGTCAGATAAAGACTTTAACTGCGTATTTGACCTGGCTGAACGCGTGTGAAGCAGTGAGAGGCTCGAGTTTGGATACAATGAGGAGACATAGATAGATGCAGAATAAAGCCAGTGAAATTCGTGTAACGGCTAAGACCCTTGATTTGGCTCTGTCACAAGCAGCAGGCCTACTTCAAATCGATCAGAGTCAAGTGGATTACCGAGTTGTTTCACAGGGTGGCGGGATATTTGCTTTTCTCGGCAAAAAAATCGAGATAGCGGCTTGGAAAAAAGCTCCTGAAGCCGATGAAATCATGAGCGAGATGGAGAGCGGAGACGAGGTAGAAGAGTTGAGTCCCGCGGAAGTCGACGCTTTGCGGATTGACCTTCAGCAGTTTTGCGGTGAAATTTGCAGTGCGATCAGTGGACAACCCGTTAAAGTTAAGGCCGATCTAAACGGCGGTAGGCTCGTCCTCGACTGTGATGATGAATACCTTGCCAATCAGATCATTAAAAATAGCAAGCTAGCTGAAGCTCTCGAGCATATTCTTCGGAAGAAACCTCGCCATATCAAACGGGAACTACCCTTCCGTATCTTCGTGGATGTCCAGGGAGTCCGACGTAAGCGTGAGACCGATCTTGTTGAACTAGCTCGCGATCTATCCGAAAAGGTCCATGAGAATAAGCGGCCCATCGTTCTGAATTACAAAAGTTCGTACGACCGAAAAATTATCCATATGGCTCTCGACAAAGATGAGCGTGTATACACGAAGTCGATAGGCACAGGTCCAAACAGAAAACTTATGATCCTGCCGATTCGCAAGAAAGACGAACCCGAGCTTTATGATGAAAATAGTTGATTCGAATCCACCCGCAATCGACCAGCCATCGAAAAGCCCGACTCAGGTCGGGCTTTCCGCTATCAACGAACCCATTGCAGCCCTGGGGACCGCTCCCGGTGCCGCTGCTCTCGCCGTGATCCGACTCAGTGGTCAAGGCTGCCTGGAGGCCCTCGAGCGCTGTTTGCAACGACGCTCGCTTGCAGAAGTTCGCCCGCGCCAAGTTCAACTAGCCAAATTTATTGATCCACGAAGCAATGAAACGATCGATGAGCTGCTGGTGAGTGTCTTTCACCAACCCGGCTCTTTCACGGGTGAAGACTTGGCAGAACTTTCTTGCCACGGCGGTCCCTACATTGTTCAGCGCATTTTGCAGGTCTTGTGGCAAGAAGGGCTTAGACCTGCTGAGCCAGGTGAATTTACCAAGCGAGCCTTTCTCAACGGCAAGATGGATCTGACAGTGGCGGAGGGCATCAAGGAACTGGTTGAAGCAAGCACGCATCAGCAGTGGCTTGCAGCCAGGCAGCTTGCTACAGGTCGCTTTGCAGATGAGATTGAGCGACTGCGATTGGGCCTTATCGAAGCCATGGCTTACCTGGCGGCGCGTATAGATTTTCCAGATGAAGGCGACACCCAGGGGGTGGACCTTGGAATGGTCGATAGCAGAGTTCGAGAACTCGAGCGGCGTATCGTGCGTCTGGAGAAAAGCTATTCCTCGGGACGGGTTGCCGCACAAGGACTGAGAGTCGTCATCTTGGGACCTCCAAATATGGGGAAATCAACCCTACTCAATACCCTGCTCGGGCACGAGAGGGCCATCGTAACCGCAGAAGCAGGGACGACCCGCGACTACCTTGAGGAGAGTTGTCGCATCCGAGGTCGCCTCATCCGCTTGGTCGATACCGCGGGAATTCGGGAGACAGTAGATCAAATCGAAATGAGGGGAGTTGAACACTCACGACGTCTGGCTCGAGAGGCTGATCTTCTTCTACTACTGATCGCTGCCGATGCAAGCCAAGCCGAAAAGTCTCTGATCGAAGAAATGGCTGCAGCTGCGGGTTCGGAAAAATGCCTCATGATACTGACCAAAGCAGATTTAGGTCGGCCAGTCTGGGCGGATAATCTATTGGCTGTATCATGTCATAAGGCAGGCGATCTAGTCTCTTTAGAAGATGAAATCGTGCGACGTGTCGATGGTTATATTGGACAGCTGAACGAGGAACCCTTCGTCAGTTCGGCTCGGCACTTGGCCGCTTTGCAAATAGCCCGCAGCAATATCGAAGCTTTCTTTGCAGCCGCTGAAGAAGGGCAGTATGATGAAGTTCTTGCGTTCGAGTTGCAGCATGCGGCTCGAGCTTTGAGCGGAATTCTCGGTGCTGTCGATACAGAGGATATCCTCGATAAAATTTTCAGCGACTTTTGTGTCGGAAAATGACAGTTCCCAAGTTCGGGTAAAAATTCCTTAGACTTCGGTGATTTGACATAGTAAAATGCCAGTAGATCCAGTTTCATTTTGGAAGCTGTCGAACTGGTAAATAAGGCAGCTAAGAAGGCGCTACAGCTGACTTTGCCCGAACGCCTGGTGGACGTCTTTCAGCTGTCCAATAGGGGGAACCCATGGGTTTCGAAGCTTTCTGTCAAGCACTTCGCTCGCGCAGTTTTCCTATCGACTTTCCAGGGCACTTCATTGCAGGAGAATGGGTCCACGACCCTAAATCCGAAGTGCTGCCCGGCTCCCTGAACCCCTCGAGGGGGGAGCTACTCATGCGGGTCTTGGTCAGCAAAAAGATAGTCGAAAGCAGTATCGACTCTGCTGAACTAGCGGCTAAAGATCTCGCTGCCTTGTCTTTGGATCAAAGAGTTGAGTTCGTCTCTCGCCTTCGCCAAGTTGTCACAGATTATCAGTCTCAAATTGTCGAGGCTCTCTGCTTGGAGGTTGGCAAACCGCGCTGGGAGGCTGAAGCTGACTTTCAGAGTTCGGTTCGTCAGCTCGATGCGATTCTTAAAGAGCGTAACCACATACGTGGTGCTCTGCTCGGGCCTACACAGCTCGCTTGGCCCGACAAAGAATTTGCTCTTCAGCCCAACGGAATAACGATTACTTTCCTGCCCTTTTCGACGGCGCTAGGGACCTTTATCCAGTGCCTTACCGGAAGTTTGATAGCAGGTTCGCCGCTGCTCATTATGCCTTCGTCGCACTCTGTTCTCTGTGGTGTCCTCTTCGCTCATATCCTCGATCGGATGGAGCTACCCCGTGGAAGTGTCAATGTCGTCTTCGGCAACTATCAGACTTTTGCTAAGACTCTCAGCGACCGACGGATACAGGCTGTGATCTATTCAGGTTCACGTGAACATTGCGATGCCATTCGGCGCGATAATGTAAGTGCTCTGGGTCGTCAGCTGCTTTTGCAGTCAGGTGGAAAAAACGCAGCCATTGTTGAAAAGTCAGCCGATGTGAGTGAAGCCGTTCGCTGTGTGCTGTATGGCACCATCAAAAGTGCCGGGCAACTCAACACTTCAACGAGTCGAGCCTACATTCATGAAAGTATGGTCGAGGCCTTTAAAAAAGAGATGATTCGCATGGTCCGGGCACTGGAGATCGGTCCGACGGATGGACCTGCCAATCCTCATCTTGGACCACTGTACGCACAGAAAGCGGTCGATAAATTTCTGCGCTACCAGACGATGGCCAAGCGTGAGGCAAGTGACACCTGGGTCTGGGGTAAAGTTTATAGTACCGGGAGTGCCGGCTACTTCGTTACGCCAGGTGTGCACTTTATGGATAGCATTGAAGCGACTTCCTCTTATCAGACCAATGTCCTCATGTGTCCCGATCTCGTGGTCCATCAGTACCAAAATGTCGAAGATGCTATTCAGGCAGCGAATAATACGGAAGCCTCCCTCTGTACTTCACTGATCGGTGCGGTCGAAAAGGTGAGACCTTGGATGACTCAGTTGCAGACACCCAATATTCTCATCAACATGCCTACCGTTGGATTGGATGTTTACCCACCGGTTGCAGGACGCAAACTCTGCGGCGACTTTCGGGTCAACGGACTCGGGATTGCTTACCTTTTGACTTATCCGCAATCTTGCAATGTTCGCTCAGAAGATAAGCAGGACTTTGAAGGTTGGCCTTCTTTAGATTGATTGAGGACGAGACCTCTTTGTGCTTCTATGAGCCTTGAGTGC
Organism: Oligoflexus sp.; assembly: GCA_041736305.1. GTDB lineage: Bacteria > Bdellovibrionota_B > Oligoflexia > Oligoflexales > Oligoflexaceae > Oligoflexus. Next base: position 13,848 of record JBGSTX010000278.1, read on the forward strand.
TTCCATGGCACGCGAAGTGTTCAAAATCTACAAAGAGGTGCTCCTTGCAAGAAAAGATCTTAAAGCTAGCTACCTACTGGGCCACTTCCCCAGTTTTTGATGCAGATACCCGGCAAGAGATCGCTCAGCTCTTGAGTAGTAAGAACGAAGCTGAGCTGACGGAACGCTTCTATCGAGATCTAGAGTTCGGTACCGGTGGCCTGCGTGGGGTCTTAGGCGCAGGCACCGCGCGCGTCAATATTTATAATATCCGTAAAGCAACCCAGGCGTTTGCCGACTATCTCAACGAGCACTTCGGCAAGACCGCTAAAAGCGTGGCCATTTCCTACGATTCCCGGCGCTTTTCTCGCGAATTTGCTGAAGCATCAGCTGAAGTGATGGCGGCTAACGGAATCAGTGCCTACCTCACAAAAGAGCTACGACCCACGCCTATGCTCTCCTTTATGGTCAGGCACTATAAGTGTCAGGGTGGAATTTGCGTAACTGCAAGTCACAATCCTCCAGCCTACAATGGATATAAGGTGTATTGGGCCACTGGCGGCCAAATTGTCCCACCTCACGATGAGGAAGTGATTAAGCGCTACGGAGCTATGCAGAGCTATGAGAGCATCCGCTTTATGCCTTTTGCTGAAGCGGTGAAAAAGGGCCTAGTCAAGGAAGTCGGCAAGGAATTCGACGAAGCTTATTTCAAACGAGTTGAACAGCTTTCGGTCCGCTCAGAAGGACGGGAAAATTTCAAAATCGTCTACACTCCTTTGCACGGAACCGGGGCTTATCCCGTCCCTGAAGCTCTGCGGCGCTTTGGTTTTAAAGACGTCGTGCTGGTCCCTGAGCAAAAGGACCCCGATCCCGATTTTCCAACAGTTAAATACCCCAATCCCGAAGACCCAGAAGCCATGCACATGGCGGTAGAGCTTGGTAAAAAACTCAAAGCCGATCTTGTACTCGGAACTGATCCCGACACCGACCGCATCGGTATCGTGGTGCGTGAGAAGGATGAGTATCGGATTTTCAACGGCAACCAGATCGGTTCATTGCTGATTGATTTTTATCTCTCAGGCATCAAAGATCGCGGGCGCATGCCTGCCAATCCTCTCGTAATCAAAACCATTGTCACAACTGACCAGCAAGAGAAAATAGCAGCCCACTACGGTGCAAGCTGCGCCGAGACCTTGACCGGATTTAAGTGGATCTGCCAACTGATCGATGATCTTGAAACAGGGAAGATAAAACCTTTCCGCGAGTACGTCTGCGGCGGCGAGGAGAGCTATGGCTTCCTCGCTGGATCCTTCGTGCGAGATAAAGATGCGGTCAGTGCCTGCTGCATAGCAGCTGAGATGGTTGCTTACTACAAGGCGCAGGGCAAGAATCTCTCACAGGTCCTCGACGAGCTCTATCGTCGTCATGGCGTCTATCTCGAATCGCTGGTGACTTTCACCTTTCCAGGTAAAGAGGGGGGCGAAAAAATAGCCCGCATGATGCAGCGCCTGCGGGAGGAAACTCCTCGCGAACTTGCTGGAGCCTTTGTAGAAAAATTGCGAGATTTGGAAAAACGGCAAGAATTTGATCTGCGCTCCGGAGCTCAAGCCAAGGTGGTGCCTATCCCTCTGCCACGCTCAAACGTGCTACAATTTATTTTGAGCGACGGCTCTAAGGTAAGCGCTCGTCCTTCGGGGACGGAGCCAAAGATTAAATTCTATTTTTCTGTGCATAAGGCGCTTGCTCCTCAATCCAGTGATGCTGAGCTCAAACTAGCTAAAGAGGCTTGTGCTCAGCGGCTCATTGAGCTGGAACAGGCCTTCAAAGCTATGGCCCAATAGAGGCAGGTGTCCAGGTGCGGTAGCGGGTTTAAGGCCCGCCCTTCATTCTGCCTCCTGCTGGTTTTATAAGCCGATGGAGAGGATGGAGATCCATGCTACGACTTCGCAATCTATTCAGCACTATGCTGCTGCTTCTTCCAGGAACCATTCTTCTTACAGCATCAGGAGCCAAGGCCGCCGACTATCGAAAGGCGACCGAAGGACAAGACGTAGTGATGGGCAAGCTCTACCCCAAGTCCGAGCGCATTGAGCTGGGTCTGCCTGAATTGGGCTTTGTCATGAATCAATCTTACGTCAGTACCTTGCTGGTCGGCGGCAGCGCAACCTACTTTATGAGCGAAAGTCTGGGTTTTAGCGCTAATTTTACAACTGCGATCAACAACGATAAGCCTGAGCGTACCTGCATCGAAAATTTCTACTTTGATCCCAGCAACGAAGTGGGTGTTGCGTGCGGTGAGGTAGGACTCCTCAAGAATACCGATGCTAACAACGACGGGTTTCCCCGCTATGGACCCGCTTACGTTCCTATTCGAGAGCTGCAGCAGGTACTGATGGCCAACGTTGTCTGGTCGCCCGTCTATGGTAAGCAGCTGCTCTTTCTCAGTGGTACGAGCTACTTTGATCTCTTTTTTGAACTCGGTTTTGGCTTCGCGACCTCGACCTTCTATCAGAAGGCTGATCGGCTCAAGAATGGTAACAAGCCGCGGGACAAATATATCGACCCCAATGACCCTATCAATGATAAAGAAGCGGCCAACGCCAGCAATGCCAAGATCGGCGCTTTGCCTGAGCAAACTAAATTTTATGGTATCGACGGCCGGCCCACGGCAAAAACCGATAACAATCCTGTGCTGAATCTTGGGCTAGGACAGAAGTTTCACTTCGGCAGGCTTTTCCATTTCAAAGTTTTTGTTCGCAACATGACTCTATTAGGTACGGACAAGCAGTTTGAAAACCTACTGGCTATCTATGGTGGGGTTGGTTTGCGCTTCTAGGTGCAGCTCAATGACGAAGGCCCTAACGGGCCTTAAGTCAAACTGGAATTTATGTTCCCTAAAAAGGTATGTCATCTAGACTTGAATGATTTGAGTTCCCGAACATGCTGTCAGAATGTGGCTCGGCAGGTGGCGGGGTAAAGCTCGAAAGCTGCTGAGAAGCCTGATCGTTATTGGCTCGCCCTGCTCCCCCACCGATAAACTGAACATTCTGCGCCACAATCTCTGTAGCATAACGCTTTTGTCCAGACTGCTGGTCATCCCAAGATCGCGTCTGCAGTCGTCCCTCGACAAATACAGTTCGACCTTTAGTTAGATATTTCGCACAGTTTTCCGCCTGCTTACTCCACACGACGATACGATGCCATTCAGTTTTTTCTTGCCTATTGCCATTGTCAGTGCGTACATCCGTAGTGGCGACGTTGAGCGTGCAAACAGGAGTTCCTGTCGGCGTGTAACGCAGCTCGGGATCTTGACCAAGATTTCCAATGATAATGACCTTATTTACAGAAGCCATTCGGCATACCTTTCTCGTCTTTAAGCACTAAGGCCTAAGCGGTGCCAGATCTTCGATTGGACGCCGCGCCTCGGTGTGGTTATAACTAAGCTCGTGACGTAGTCACAAGGAGAAATTACCAGCTCGACAAGAAGTCAGAGTGTGACTTGAAGACTTTGGAAAAGGGCTGGCAGATAGAGGAGAAAAGAGAGTGATGACCCCAAGCAAGCGGTCAATTAAGACCCTTTTTACTACAATATGGCTGGGTGTTCTCCTCGTGAGTGCCTGCAAGTCGAAAGAAAAATTCCCCAGCCTCGGCGAGCAGATTTCTGGTCCTGTGGATGTAGCCACTTCACCAAGTGGCGATTACTTCTACGTCCTCAATTCAGACTACGAGCGACGCTTCAACGAAGGTTCGCTTTTGATCATCGATCCAGCTGCTCCTGATGGCAACTATAAAAAAGCGATTATTCCGACCCGTCGCCTTGGCCGAACCCTCTCGGTAGCCCAGAATCTGCTTTTAGTTCTTTATGATGATCCTGACCGTAGCGGAAAGGGTCGGGTTGAACTCTGGAGTCTGGCGACCGAGACCAATCCTTCTCTTACGAGTAGCTGGGAAATCGACTGTACCCCACTAAATGCAATCATTGCTCCAACGAAGCCATATTTTGCTGTGACCTGCTCCCAAGGTCAGATTTATCTGGGTACTATCGGTGGAGCTAATACGCTCGACATGGTGCGTTCCTATGGCTTCGAACACCGAGCCCTTTATTTTTATGAAGGAGCTAAGACCTGGCTCTTGGGCTTCCCCTCGGACAGCGACGGCGGACTCAACGAGGACCTCGTAACCCCCGATCAACAGGGCTATATAGCAGCCGAAGATCTCATCGTCGACCAGCCGAATTCTGTGCCTGATATCTTCGAACTGACTCCCCAGGCTCGTCGAAGGATCGGAGCTCCTCTACCTTTTCAGATGTTCGCCTATTCCGTTAGCGACGAAGAAGCAGCATCTGCTGCTGCCAAAGAGGCTGATCCCGAAGGCTCAACTTTTGAACGCTTCCGTCTCATCGAACTAGGGCCAAGTCCAAGCAAGCCGACCTTGGCTAACCAGGAGCTTCTCTATGTTCATTACATTTTGAGAGAGAGTGACGGACAGCCTACTTCGGCCGAGGGCACCTCCGATCTTTACACGAAAATCTACAGGACCAATTTTTGGACCGCTCAAAGTGCAGGCGATGGTGACTCAAATAGCTTCTATCTTTCACAGCGAGGTAATACTTACGGGTCGACCAGCAACAATATTGTGAGGATGCGTCTCAATGAGACGGCTTTGGCGCGCGTTGGTCAGAGCCCAGTCACTTTCGAGGATATTTTCGAGGTTGAGCGGGTCTATGGATTTAGCCAGGATCGGGATAATCCAGCTCGCTTCCCTAGCGATTTTGAATACGCCGAAATAGAAGGCGAGCCCATGCTGCTGATCAATCATTTCAGGGATCTCGTTCGTTTTAGGGAAGCTCCCTTCTACGCGATCAGTCGCAAATTTCTCCTCGAGCCGAAATCAGAGGAAAGACCATCGAGTGCAGATTCGACCGGTTTTGGTGATTCCTACTACCAGCTTGCCGTATCGAAAAGCGGAAAGGTACTCAGCTGTTCTTTCTATGGCAACGTCCTCTTCTTGTTCGATGCGCGCCCTCGTACTAGTATAAAGGACCAAACGCCCATCAAGATCGAATGAGCAAGTACCCCAGTTAGGTCATGCTCGGCTCTTTCGGCAAAGGACTTGGCATGAATCTCAAAAAGCTCATTGTTTCAGGTTTTAAATCCTTTGCTGATAAAGTGACCTTGCACTTCGATGATGGAATCACGGGTATTGTCGGTCCAAATGGCTCAGGCAAGTCTAACGTCATCGATGCCGTCCGCTGGGTGATGGGTGAGCAGAACGCCAAGTATCTCCGGGGTGATATCGCTACCGATATTATTTTTGCCGGTTCGGATAAACGCAAAGCTCTCGGTATGGCTGAAGTTAGCCTAGTCTTCGATAACAAGGATGCTAGTTCCTTCTGCCCTCCTGAATATCGCCATGAACCTGAGATCGTGGTCACTCGTCGTCTCTATATCGATGGCGAGCGTGAGTACTTTATCAATCGCAAGGCCTGTCGCTTGAAAGATGTGGTGGGCTTCTTTGCTACCTCGGGTCTCGGTGGCCGCAGTTACTCGATGATTCAGCAGGGACAGGTCGACCGGATCTTAAACGCCAAACCTGAAGACGTGCGTGAGATCATCGAAGAAGCTGCAGGTACCCTCATTTTTAAAGCTAGGCGTCAGGCTGCTCAGAAAAAGCTAGAAGGCACCCGCGATAATCTCAAACGTATAGACGACATCTTGAGCGAACTTGGCCAGCAGCTTGATAAGCTCCGGGATCAGGTCGAAAAAGTCGAGGCGTGGCGAGGCCTAAACGATTCTATTCGCCAGCAAGAGCTCAAAGTATTCTCCCACAATTTCAAATTCTACTCTTCCAAGCTCCTCGAAATTTCTGATCAGCTGGATAACGAAAGCGACAGTGAAGTGCGGTGGATGGCCGAACTTTCGTCGTTCGAAGCCCGCGTCGAAGAACTCCAATCCCAGCTCTCAGAAGCCGACCCAGAGCTCGACCAGCTCCGTGAGGAAATCTCGCATCTGCGCGAACAAATAGTTCGTTCGGAAGGCACCATCACCGCAGCCCTCAAAACTGTAGATCAAGGTCAACGTCGGCGCAATGAACTTGAGCAGGCTATCAACGAAGACCAAGAGAGCCTTAAAAATCTCGAAAATATCGTCGATCAAAAAAATGCTGATTTCAGCCGTCTGGAATCCGAAGTGGAGAGATTGCAAGAACTGCTCTCCTCTTTCCAAGATGAAGTCGACCAGGTCGAGGAAGCTGCCCAGGTCTTTCAGAACCGCAGCCAAGACCTTGAAGAAGAAATCAGAAACCTCGAGCTCCTCCTCGAGAGCAATCGACTGCGCTGTGAAAGCATAGAGCGCGATCGTAAGCGCTTGCACCAGGATCAGCAAAGCCACCTCGAGCGGCAAGCTACTCTTGAACACAATGCGCGAGGATTCGCTGATAAAATCGAGGATGCTCGGCAAACTCTCAATTCGCGGCAGGCCGGGCTCGATCAAGAGCTTCAGACCAAGCAGGATCTCGAGCTGGCTTTGCATCGTCGCGAAGAAGCCCTTCGCGGCCAGCAAGAACAGCGCGATATTCATAAGGACGCGTACCTCCGCGCACGAGCTCGGCTCAGCTCTCTGGAAGAGATCGAAGCGACCAGTGGCGACCTTCGATCCCATCTCAAGCAAATATTGAGCAAACATCCCGTGGCTAAGACTCATATTCTCGGGCCCCTGACGGATTACATCGCTTTTCAGGATCAGATCACCGAGTGGTCGGCCAGGGCGATTTTTGCATTTGAAAAATGGTCGGAACGCCTGATCGTGCCGACGACCGACTCGCTCAATGAGTTGGTCCGCCTTATCAGCCAGGAGCAGCTACCAACTCTTCCGCTCAGCGTCGTCAGTCTCTGGGATGCGAGCGAGATTAGCGCAATCGAAGCCTGGGCACGGCGCTACGAAGCTCTTTCATGCCGAGATTTTCTCAAAGTCTCTCCCGAAGCCGAGCCGTGGATTGGGCCGCTGCTCGGACGTCTCTATTATCTCCCCTCTTTGCGGCTCAACGAGGCCGAAATCAGAGATCTGCCGCGCGGCATGGTGCTCTTTACAGCTCAAGGCGTACTCTTGAGTTCGCGTGACGAGCTCGCCGTGCAAGGTACGGCGAGCAAAGGGAGTCTCAGTCGAAAAACCGATATTGAACAGCTCGCCAAGCAGCTGAAAGAGAGCGAATCAGCTCTGGCCTCTACGCAGAACCAGGCGGATTTACTCGAGCAAAAGCAGGCCGAGACCCGAATTCTGCTCAAAGACCTAGCCGATCGGCTTGG
>JBGSTX010000312.1:0-3506 GCA_041736305.1 Oligoflexus sp.
AAAGGCTAGGTCTAAGGCAAAGAGAAAGCAAAGGACATCAGCTGACCCCGACGAACGTCTCTGACAAGAATAGGGCCCACTAAGTAACCGCCCTTAATCAGCCTGGATGACGTTGGCGAAGCCAAACGTCAACAGCCCCTAGATTCTTACCGCCGCCGATCAATTCTTTGACAGCGGTAATTTTCCTGAATTCTGGGAGCATATCTCATCACGCCGCGAATAGTTCGGCGCAAATACACCGCCGTAGCTGCAGATCAAAGACATTGAGCTAAATCAGCCCGAAATCAAGCGAAAGCTTAGCGAGATAGATGCCATGGCTCTCGAGAAGGACCAAGAGATGCAGCGTCTCGCGGAGAAAATGGCTAGTATGAGGACCGAGATCACAAGAATTCGCTCGCAGATCTCGACCGTGAACGCCAAGGTTTGTCGCTAAAACCTTCTTGAGGGAAATAAACGAGTATGGGCTTCAAGTCTAAATCTTCACTTTGGCTGCCAACTTTCACCGTTTTGATGAGCTTGTTCGGCATCAGCTGTTGGGGGGACGTGCCGACCAAAATAGGTGAGCAGGCGGATGATCCAAGAGAGACAGCAGAGGTATCTCCCAGCTTCGCCACGCTGATGCGAGAACAGGCCGTCTTGGAAGTAAAGCAAGCTGCTATCGACGCCAGGCTTGAAGAGTTGAACACCCGGCTCTCCCTCGTGGAGATCGATGAAAATACGGACCTAGCTACCGTAAGAACTATACTCACGGATTTAGGAGCTGAGAAGAACCAGTTGATAGGCCAGATCGAAATGCGCCAGCAGCAGATTGCCCTTAAGGAGGAAGAAATGGCGGCTCTCAAGGAAGGAGAAGTCGCTCTACAAAATACCATCAACAAATTGGCCGCAGAACTCGGCCAAGCCATTACCAGATCTAATAGGCCCTGTGGTACGTCGACGAAAGCAGGCGGTGGTTAAGAGCAGGTCCAAGAATAATGTGGCCTACCGCGCGCCCGCACCTCTTGCTCAAGAATCTCTGAGCTGGAAGTCTAGCACTCGTACATCAAAATCTGAGTCAGTTTTAGTAGGCTTTGATCGTTAGTGGCTTGATCGAGCCACTTCGGGTAGGGCTGGGAGGGGAGCTGTTTGCCTTTTTCCGGCAAGATCTTGGAAGGTCTATTTATTATGTAGAAATGAGTAATTTTTTGTTCAAACTTAAGAAAGGGGATTCCAGCAAGGAATCCCCTTTATTTCGGGCTTAAGATGGATCGGGTTCAGCCGCCTGCTCCACCTTCTTCAGCAGGAGGTGGTGGCGGTGGGACAGCTTCAAAAGTCAGTTCTGTTTCAGCTTCTGACGCGCCGACAAATGTATAAACCCAGTTGAGGGTCTGCAGTGTACCACCACACACTCCATTGGTGACGCTTCCGTTACAAAGTTGGCCACTCACCGTGCCGCTATCCCCGACTGTCGTGAGGCGTTTGAAGCCTTTAAACAGCGAGAAATCACTGTCTTTTTGCTGGGCCATATCGATGGTTCCAGCCTCGGTTCCGTCCTTGATGGTACGAATGCCGGAAACAGGATCATAACTCATGTAAACGGTAGAATATTCATTGTAGTAGCCGCGTGATGTGACGGCGCGAATCGACTTTGTATCATCTTCTTTGACATAATAAAGAGTCAGGCGTGCGCTGAAACCTTGTTTGGTGCTGTCCCCCACGGCGGTGACGTCGTTGGTCGACATCACATAAGTTTCGCGCATGATGGTTTCCGCTTCACGCGCCAGGATCGGAGCAAACTCCATAAATCCAGGGGTTATGGAATAACCGAGAGTGTCATCAATCTGACCTTCAACCCAACTCGGAGGGTTGCCGGCCATGGAACCTGGGGACGTTTGCTTGCCTTTGACAAAGTTATTATGATCAAAGGCTAGAGCCATCTTATAAGGCACGAGATCGGTAACATCAGCGGCCGTGATTTCGAAAGGACGTTGCAGAAAGAAGGATTTCCCACCGTTGGGCAGAAAGAACACGCCCTCTGCGGAAGGGGCGGTCGTGATGTTCGAGCTTTTTCCCGCATAGGTCACATCAAGACCCGACTTGCCGTTGTCGTAGAATTCCGTCACATTTTTTGTGTAAAGCTTCTTATCGTCGTTGAGCTTTACTTCGGCATCGACTTTGAAAGTACGGTAGAAGTTAACGATCACAGAATCGTAAGTGCCGACCTGTGGATCCGAATAAGTTACCTTGCCCACAAGCTCTTCAAAGGCGCCTTTCTTCATGAAATCGGTCCATGCCGTGAAGTCGTTGACTGCCGCGCTCCCAGGTACAAAGCCGTCATAATCTCCCGCGACGCCTTCACTGAAAATACCAAAAGGACGAGAATTGCAGGCATCGCCCTTGGAGCCGTCCGTCTCACCGCAGAGTGTCATGGCGCTGATACGAAATTTAAGGGACTTGATACCGTCGGCAAGGCTGTGACCGAACGCGCCCGTTGCACTAAAGTTATTCAGTGCCTGCAGAGCCGCCTGAGGGGGGGGAGTGCCGAGGAGTTTAGCATTGCGAATCAATCCCAGTGCTTCGCTCTGAATGTTAAGCTGGTTTGGCAAAGCGACCGTGCTCATGGTTCCACCGCCGCCTGATTTTGTTTCACTTTCAGACCCGGAACAGGACCATGCGCAGGCAATCGCCACAGGTATCGCCCAAAACCGGCAAATCTTTAGAGCAGAGGTCATGGATCAGTACTCCCTTATCCAAGGTCCAGGAAAGTGCACAGTTCCGTACCGTGCGCTTGCTCGATTACAGAGATTGTATCAAGGAGGCGCGAAAATGGCGTCGGCAGGTCCTGCCCAAGGCGCCTCGCAGCATTATCCAGGAAGCCATCTAGGGGTCTTCGCTCCCAACTCACCTTATCGCCAGGAGATCACCCTTTGCCCTGAAATCCGCAAGGGATTTCAGTTTAAACTGATGTGGTGGGCTAAACTGCTAAACTTTTCTTGAGGGTGACTGCGAGCTCTCGCTGCTACTCGCTCACATGCTGGTGGGTTGCGTGTGAATTACAACATCGACCTGACGCTGCTGGCTTCTCAGAAAATATTTTAAGGTCCGCTCGCGCAAGTAAAGCCGGACGAGCGGAGCCCTTCTGAGATGAGTTTCTCGATATCGTCTCCTCGGGTCTCATCCCTGAGTAAGCAACCGGACAAGTACCATTCACTTTGCGGCCTCGCCTATCGCGTCGGCCATGAGCCTAGCCTTAATCCTAGCCCTAGCCCTGTGCGTGATCGTGATCTTAGCCGCACCCGTTGCCTTAAAACGTAAGCCTGGCCAAGATTTAAGTCGAAAGGCAAAGTCCATCGAACAGGATCACGATCACGCACAGGGCTAAGGCTAGGTACAGGGCAAAGGCTAGGTACAGGGCAAAGGCTAGGTTTATTTAGCCTATGGCCGACGCCGTAGGTGAGGCCCAAAAGCCCAGGTAAGTGCATAAAACTATAATAATAAAAACAATTCTTACCAAAAGGCTAAAGAGA
>JBGSTX010000020.1:0-28583 GCA_041736305.1 Oligoflexus sp.
GAGTCGCCCGAAGGGACTGATAGAGCGAAGGGTAAGTCTTCGCCAACGAAAGAGCCCTAGCAATAGGTAAGAGGGGACGTTTATCATATTCAATAAGAAGCCTTCGAATTTTCTGACGATGATCGCTGTAAAATCCCCACGGGTGAGTAGACAGAGGGAGTTTCACCCCTAGCCCCTCGCAAAACGGTGCGGGAACCTCTCGATTCACACCGCTTCCATCAGTAAACATGAAATTGACTCCAATGAGCAAATAACTTCGGATTTTTACTGAACACAGATTTTAGCCAGTCTCGCGAGGCATTGTAATTCCGCTGCAGGGATTTGTATTTATTTCTAGCCCATTTCATAAGTTGCTTATCTATGAAAAGCGCAAGAAATTGCAATCTTTTTAGGTTGAACAACCCGTAGTAGTTCAACCATCCTCTGACTACCGGATTCACTTCAGACGCCAAGTCTTCTAACGACTTATCCACTCGAAATCCAAGACGCCATTGACGTTTGATGATATTCCTCATTGATTTAAGGGTATCATTGCTGATCGCAGGCTGAAATTTCATAAAGAGGGTTTTATTTTTCGGGCTATACGTAAGTCTTTCCTTGAACTCGTATCCCAGAAATTTGAAGGATATTGGCGCTTTGTTAAGCCTCTTACGACTGTCGCTGCAATAAATAATTCTTGTTTTTAGCGGATGAATTTCGAGCCCACATTCGGCAAACCTTGTTGTCAGCTTGTGAAGGAGCATCTTAGCCTGGTTTTCAGATTTACAGTGAATTAAGCCATCATCTGCAAAGCGACACCACAAGACACCTGGGTGGTTGATCCTCATCCATTTATCAAATGCATAATGAAGAAAGAGGTTGCTCAATAGAGGTGATATACATCCCCCTTGTGGGGTTCCCTTTTTCCGCTCTATGGTGCTTCCCCTGCAGTCCAGCATAGGCGCTCTCAACCATCTTTCGATGTAGAGAATAACCCATTTGCTATCAGTATGGAGTTTGAGTGCTTTCAACAAGAGATCGTGAGGAATTTCATCAAATAGACCTTTTATATCGAACTCTAGTACCCAAGAGTATTTCCAACATCTCTGTCGCGTCACAGCAATCGCCTGATGCGCAGATTTGTTAGGGCGATACCCATAGGAGTCTGGTAAAAATATTTTATCCAGATCTGACTCTAATAAATTCTTTACAGCCGTTTGTGCTACTCGATCAGAAACTGTCGGTACTCCTAAAATTCTTTCACCGCCGGACTTCTTGGGTATTGCCACAGCCTTAACGGGCGATGGAAAGTAACTTCCAGAGGACATGCGATTCCAAATTTTATAGAGATTTGACTTTAGTTTTGATTCGAATACCTCGAGGCTCTCCCGGTCTACTCCTGATCCGCCTTTATTGCTTCTAACCTGCTTCCATGCCTCCCATATTAGTCTTTTTGGAATCTCAAACTGTTTGGTTGACATCATGGTTCGTCCTTATTTCTAAGTTGACCATAACATTTCCCGTACTGACTCTGTCCCTTTGCTCCAGCTGAATTACCAGCCTTCATTGCTCGTACGGACAGATCCGCCCCATCTGCTACCTTCCCTACTATCAGCCTTGATGTTTTTGCATCTTGTGCCTTTCGGTTAACATGCAGCAGGATGGTTCCCGTAGTTCCACAGAAGAGCCAAGATAAAATTCGCGCCACCTTTACACCGGACACCACTTGGCCAGTAAACAGATTCCCGCCAAATTTATCCCAGGGTAGGCATGCGACCCTGGTTTTGATGTCGTCGTCGGATATCGATGCGTTCATCAGTGGTTCACCTTCGTTCGCCTCTTTTATCTGTACCTGCCGTCTAATTTGACGACTTTTGCCTTGTTGCTCACGACCAGGAATTTTGTTCCAAGCCGCACAAGTTGGTTTGAAACCAGCTTCTGCAAGCCGATTTCGAAGGACCTACCTTCATCTCTCCTGTAGCTTTTGCAAATTCAAGTCACATAGTGACTCCTTCTTTTGCGCCTACGGCGCACCATGCCTCGTTCCGCCTTCAAATTGAAGCCGTTCCGTCATCATAGCTTGCGACGGGAGGGTGCCTTGGAAGACTTTTAGCCCTTCGGAATATCCTTGGGCACGGCGAGCGATCGCCAAAGCGGCTTTCTCATGACTAGAAATATTGAGGCCCTGGTATTTGTAGGCTCCAACGAGACTCGTATAGGCTGGATTTATGGAAATCAGGCCGATACCCCGTGAGCGAGCCCGAGAACTCACGGCCTTATGAAAATGTGCGTAAGCGAATGCCGATAGAAAGCGACGCCTCTCTCTGGGCAACTCCCTCAGAGCTTTCTTCTTTTCTTCAAAATCTAAGTGTTCGATCACAATCGGTTTGCCGAGCTTATCGGCTTCGGCAGCTATCAGAGCTGAGATATCGCCGAGCATGGCTTCGGTCTGATGCGTACTAAGACCATCCAAATCGAAGGGCACAATAAAGCTGTCGACATAGTTCCCGCTGCGATCTGTCTCTGTTACTGCTATATGATCCGCATTAAGGTCGACTCCCACGGCTCCACGACCGATGTGAGTGCTGACCTCTGGAGCTGGAACGGCGAAGCTGGCCTGGAGATAATACGCTTTTTCGCCAGCGTTTTTGTTGTGGCGGCAAAGTAATCGATAGGCGACGGGCGAGACTGTTTTTTGATTCTTTTTCTTATCTTTTCCTGGTTCTGCGAGAGCTGCACAGAACTGCTCCCAAAGGTGACGCGGGAAACTTACGTGAGCTAGCTCCAGATGGGAGCCATAGGGGAGAAAGATCTTGGCATTAGGTAGGCGAAGCCTGAGGGTCTCTGCCTCGGGGTCATATTGAACGGTCTGATTGCCGGCAGTTTCGTCAGAAGAGCCGATGAAAAAGACCTGTGAGGAGCGGCGCAGGCGAAAGTCTTCAAGCCACTCGTGGTGCGATGTGAAGCTTGATTGTTCAAGATTGAACTGCTTCTTAAACTGGGCTTTTCCCCCGAAGCACAAGCTAGGGGCAGCCTTTTGCTTTAAGACAGCGAGTTTATGCTGAAGAATCCCGAGACGCCGCTTTTTCTGATGGATTACAAATTTATTTTGACTGATTTCAGCCTTGATCTGCTCCCGATGCTGACCTTTGATAGCGGCTGGCATAGGAGGCTTTTTTCGGGGCTTTTTAAGATCATTCGCCGCAGCTTTCCACGCCCTTATGCGATCTTTGTAGGTCTCAATAGCTTTTAACTTCGCAGAACTCGCCTTAAGATCTTTTTGCAGCTTGCTTACTTTTTGTTCCGCGACTTTTATGCTGGTAGCTAGCTTAGCGATTCTCTCCTTTTTGATTTCCTCAAGGGAGGCTCGCTTTGCAGAAATTTCATTGGCCAAAGAATTGAACTGCCGTGCAGTAAGGCCATATTCGGCTATATATTCTTTTTTAAGCTCATTGATCGTGCCTTTTTTTACCACTAGATCACGCCAAAGCCGATGTCTTATCTCTGCCATAAATGCGAGGAGTATCTCGATGACTCCATAAGCCTGAGGATGACTGAGCCTCGTCTCAATAGTTCGCGACTCTGTCTCAAGCTCGTCAGGCTTCATGCGACTGCCTTTTTGCGATTCTGCTGCGATCGACGGCCATAGAGCCTCGACGAGAACACTGTCATCAGCTCAATTACATCGGCGGCCAGCTCTTCCTCGAAGTTTTTACTGGGTGCAGCTTCAATAATGATGACTTTTATTCCAAAATGCTCACATAAATCAAAGATAATTTCGGATCCAAAGCGCAAAAGACGGTCTTTATGATTAATAACAAGATGGGTAATTTGTTGCTGAAATATAAGCCGGAAAAGTTTTCTAAGGCCCGGCTTTTTATAATTTAAACCACTGCCCAAATCTTCAATGACTTCGAAATTTGCAAAATGCTGCTGGCAATAGAGGCTCAGCTTCCTTACTTGCGTTGCCAAATCAACTTTTTGATTGGAACTCGAAACTCGACAATAGGCGAGAGCACGGCATGCGCTCTTTTCCAAGGAAGGTTTTTTGTCGAAGAAACGTTCTTCAAGGTAGTGCAGGTCATAGCGCCGATGACCACCCATTGTTCTGAACGAAGGCTTCAAATAACCGTCCTTATCCCATCGGCGAAGAGTCCCAATAGATATTCCGAGTAGAGCGGCTACTTGACTGACTGAGAGTTGCATGGCCCTTGAATCCTTAAAGATTAGCAGGCGCCATACAAATGTATTAAATGATAAGATTTGTCAAGAAAATTTGAAAACTGCTTCAGCCCTCGGTTTCGAGCGCATAGATAATTGTTTGCGCAATCACATCCTCATCCTCGACGACTAAGACTCTAGGCATGTCTATAGCGCCTTATATGGTGGAGTGCCTAAGTTATGAGAGAAGAAAGTGTGAGTCAAGTCTCTGACTCACTGTCGTCTGCGCGATGATACTTTCTTAATGTCGTATTTATGAAATCTGCATTTGACTTCTTACGCGCAAATATTCAACTTGTAGGCAACTCAAGCGCTCAGCTCTAAAAATTTGGAGTCCACATGCTAAGCAAGTCTGCTCTGTTAACGTTTTGCGCTACTATCGCTGCGTCTCTCAGCTTCACTGCAACTGCAAGCGCTACCCAGTCTTTCGCTATAATTGGCGATGCCGGGCTATGGAATGGCAACACTGAATCTGTCAGAGATTCGATCAGAAGAAACAAGGTCACGCAGCTAGTTCTGCCAGGAGACAATGTATACTGGGGAACTTATGATCAACAATGGAAAGCGTGGACTGGTTTTGATTTCTCGGTCGTAGCCATCGGTAACCATAACAATGGCTATAAGAGAGAAATCGACTACTTTAAAATGAGCGGAGAATATTTCAGTAAGACTTTCGCTGACGGCGTTCGCTTCTTAGTTCTAAATTCAGATAATGATAGAAATGTCGAAGAGCAACGAGTTTGGCTGGAGAAGGAGCTGGAAAAAGACAGCCCCATGACCTTTGTAGTCTGGCATCACCCGCCATACACAGTCACTAGCCTCCACAGATGGGAGGAAAAATACAAGTTTCAGGTGGCTATGCGCTCTATTCTCAAGCGCTATGAAAACAAGATTACAGCACTTCTAGTCGGCCATGATCACATCGGCGCCTTCTACTGTCTCGACAAAATGCCTATGATTGTGTCCGGAGCCGTGCAAGAAACTCGCTTTCCAGAAACGAAGAATTACCAAGCTAACGATAAGGTCAACGTCAACGCTAAGTGGGTCTTCCCCTTCAACACTCCCGTCTGGGCTCGCCTTGATATCGAGCCTAATAGCGAGAAGTTTTCCGTGAAGTTTATTCGAGCCTCTGATGACAAGGTTCTCTTTTCGAGCGAGCTGAGCGAAAATCCTCGTAAAAATATCTGCCAAAACTGAAATTCAGCAGAGCAAGCTCATGGAAACGAGACACGCTTCTGAGTTAATCACAAACGCTGAACTTAATCAGATTTTGTGAGATTTGAAGAAGCGGTTATGGGCGCAGAGTTATGGGCGATAAAGAAAGAGGAAAAATGCCGAGAAGTGACGTCTGAGTAAAGCCTGCCTTATAATCGCGAAAGCGAGCTTCGATCTCAGAGTTCAAGCTCTTAGATTGCTCGCAAGTCAAAAATAACCACCTCATCTGGGCTGCTGCTTGAGATTGCCTTTGCCAGTCGACACCTGCAGCTGCTCCAGATGCTGTAAACGCTCAGTAATCCAATCCAAGCGGTCAAGCTCAAAGAGGCTTACTTACCAAACTGCCGTACATACTGGACAACGTTCTTAATTTCGTCATCAGGTATTGCCGCACCCCAAGGAGCCATGGAGGCGCTGAGTCCAACAGCGGGGCCGCCTTCTTTAATCACTTTGAAAATATGGCCATCATCAACCTTAGCCTGCCAGTCTTTCTCGTGGAAGTTGCGCGGCCTCGGATTGAGAGCCAAAGCGCTAGGTCCATCGGCTTTGCCATCGATTCCGTGGCACGCTGCACAGTAGGTCTCGTAGGTCTGCTTGCCGGGTGCTGCAGCCACTGCCGCGCCGCCGGTACCCTTCTTAGCTTCTTCCTGCTTGGCTAGGAAAGCCTGAAAATCCTGCTTGGGATTGTAATCCGCGGGGGTATTCCAGTCACAGCCCGCTAAGGCCAAAGTGGCAAGGGTAACTGCGGCAAGTCTCGATCTCATGCATGCTCCAAAATATGCGACTGCAGGTTCTTCTAACCTTTTGACATCCCGATGTGGTGCCCAGAAGGGGCCATCTTTCGCAGGTTTGCCATGAAGTTTTTAACATTCCTTACCTACGCTGACAAGTCTGAGCTTGCTTGTATAGCTGGCTCTGGAGCTCAACTGTCCGAGCATGAGACAAGGTGTGAAGGCGTGGCGCAACTTGGGCTAGGTGAAAAAATTGCACGCAAAACTTGGCACGCAGAGGACGAAAAGCTTATCATAGCCGAAGAAGCGCGCCCGGCGCCTCATAGCTTTTTTAAAAAAGCGTAAGAATCCGTGGATAAGTTTGCAGACAATGACGCTACGCGCTAGCTTTGATAGCGTAAAGTCACCAGGTCCATAACCACTGATTTAACCTTCATATAAGAAGGCTTTGCTCTATGCGTGCCACAGCTTCCATTCGGCCACGCGAGACGATACAGGACTTCGACGTGACTGCCGCCGTCCTCTATCTCGTCAGCTGGTCGCTCCTCGATCTTTTGCTCTATTTTCAACATCCTCTTGGTACGATCGCCCCCTGGTATGCGTCCCATGCTTTGAGTCTCGCCTTCCTCGCATTTTTGGGTCTCCGCTTCTGGCCACTTATATTTCTAGGTTCCTTTCTCAACGGCTACTTCCTCTGGTTCGACGGCCGCGTTGTGCCGGTGACGCTGCTAGCTATTGCCCTGGCGGGAGCTTATGGAGCCTTCGCCGTATTCTGGGAAAATTGCCAGCAGCGCTACCCGAAGAGTCTCAAGCTCGGTCCACTCTTTGTCGGTCTCTCGCTTGTTCTGACGTTTTCGGTCGCCGGTGCTGCTTTTCTCATTCTTTCGCGCGACAGCCTCATCAGTACTCCACACGCCCTCAGCTGGATAGCCCATCTTGCGATTCGAGACAGTCTCGATATCTGGTTTTTCTACCCCTTCGCAATTTCCTGTCTCATGCCGCTGGGGCGTCGTCTGATTTTCGCTCAGGACGAAGCACCAGAGCCTAAGCTGGCCTCCCTGCAAAATCAACTGCTGCCCGGCAAAGCCGGTACGGGTGCGCTCGTTCTGCTCTCTTTGAGCCCTATCCTCGCATGGTCTCTGCACAACACCTGGACCTTTCATTTCCCTCTCTACTTTGCTCTCATCCCCCTCCTCGCACTGACTCTGCTCTTTGGATTTCCAGGGGCAGCCGCAGGAGTGTACGGACTCTATGCGCTCTTCTATCCGGAGATCGTACCCGATGGTACGAGCTGGTTGAGTGAGGCTATGGTGATCCTGATGATTATGGCCGCTAGTTGCTTTACCCTGGCCCACCTGCTGCAACAGCAGCGACACCTGGTGAAAGAACGCTTGGCTGAACTCGAGAAAAAGCAGGCGGACCTCCAGAAAGGGCTGCAAAATTCAGAAACTTCGCGGCAACAGATGCAGCAGCTGCACGAGAACATCGAACGCATGATTCTGCGCTCCTCGCAAGAGATGCGCACACCGCTCACACCTATCTTCATCTGGGCTCAGATGCTGCGCGAGTCGACCAATCGCAAGACTGTCGTCGAAGCATCGAATGCCATTCAGGAAAATATCGAGCGGCAAACCCGATTGCTCGATGAGTTGAACGATACTCTGCGCCTCAGCACTGGTAAGTTGAAGCTCAAGATCGAGACCGTAGAACTCAACAGTCTCTTGCAGCATATCGTAGGTACGCTGCGACCTTTGGCCGAGCAAAAATCTTTGCGCATCTTCGTGGGCCCTGAGACGAGTCCCGAGTATGTGCTGGCAGACAAGGAGCATTTGCAAGCGGCTTTGACTAAGCTGCTCGATCATATCCTTCGCTACGGTCAGGCCGGCTCTTCGATTTCGATCATCTTCTCCCGACAACACCACGAGACCCTCCTGCATATCAAGCACGTGGGTTATGGGCCTGATCAGAAAAACGTTCTGCAGTTGCTCAATGCCGGGGCCGGTATGGACGAGGAAAGTTTCCTTACCGCCGCCAACTTCGATCTGGGTCTCTACGTGGCGCGCAAGCTCATTGAAATGCAAGGTGGCTATCTGACAGCTGCCAGCCTGCAACCCAAACCCGGCATGCTCTTCTCTCTCACGCTGCGCAAAGCCAATGCGCGTAGCACAGCGCATATGCCGCCACCTTCGAACATTCCTCTAGCTGTTGAAGAGTTGAGCACCGCGCCCTTGCAGCTCTTGCCACCTTATTGGCAGAATCAGCATTTACTGATCGTTGAAGACGATCCATTTACGCTGACTCTCCTCGAGCAGGTGCTGCAGGCTGAAGGTCTTAAAACGGTCGCCTGTCTCAATTCCACGCTGGCGCTCGAAGCTTTCCACCGGGTGCAGCCGGCGCTCGTCATAGCCGATCTCGGCTTGCCCGACATGAATGGATTCGAACTGATTCGTCGCTTTAAGAAAACCGCTAGGCGTGATTTCATTGCCATTGCCTTCTCAGCGTGCGTATCCCCGGAAGCGCAGACTAAGGCCGTGGAGGCTGGTTTTTCAGCCTTTTTGGCCAAACCCCTGCAAGTTAAGGAATTACTGCAGACCCTGGATCAGCTTTTGGCCCAGGCGCCTCCTGAAGTGAAACGGGGCTGATATTCTAGGGCATGGTGTGTGAGAAACTGAGGCTCCATCGCGAGCTGGCTTTATCGTATATTACATAGTCGTCGAAACCAGGCTGCAGAAGAGTGCTCCCCATGCTATAGGACAAGCCCAGCTTGCTACGTAAAGTGAGGGACCGACTCACACCCGCTTCCAAATTATAGCCTTGGTCGGGCAGATCGTAGACGATAGAGTCGCTGGAGCTATCGTGCTCAACGGCGTGATAGACCGTCTCGGTATAGACAATACCATAGCGCACGGACCAGAGATCGTTTATCGCGTACTGCAGATCGTGGATCAAAGTAAAACTGAAATGTGGCAGAGTCTCACCACCATCTCCATCGGACGCTGGGGCTGTCTCAAAGGCGCTCCATATCCAGCCTGCAGCTCCACTAAGGCCAAGTTTTATAGCAGGATTCAATGCAAAGCTGAGCCCACTACTCACTTCAGCGGTGAGATAGGTCTCATTATAACGACTAGTCCGCGACAAGGGCAGCCCGACTTCAAAGCCGAGCCCCCACTGAGCTTTCGGAAAAGGCTGGCCTAAGTTTCTCTCTATTCCTAGCGCAGTGTCTCCCCATTCCACTTCGTCTTTGCTAGCATCAACCACAAAGTTGATCGCGAGTGTTTGCGCCGCATAGAGGCTATAGTTGGGATCGAGTTGATAGCCACCTCGCGCCAGGAAGCGGCCACTGGAATCTCCATCGTCGAAGGGACTGAAGTAGGCGAAACGAAAGAGGGCATTCCAATCCGCCGGTTCAGGTTCCGTCTTCAGAGGGTTGAAGCCTTTGATCTCAGCCGGCTTTTGAATCTTCATTTTGGTGGTATCTTGCTCTGGCTCCAGCTTCGGCTCGCCTTCCACAAAAGGCATTTCGGCCGCATTCGGCGCTTCGCTGACGGGAGGCACGACTCCCTCAGCCACAGCCTGACCCGCGCTCATGCAGAAGCTGATCGCTCCTAAGCTCGCAATAATAGCCAGCTTCAACGACACTCGGGTACCCTGCCTTCGGTAATCAGGTAGAAATTGCGCTGGCTATTGAGCACTCCAGCGACGTCGGTATTAGCAATCAGAGCCGCTCCGTAAGGGTTCTTAGTTGTACCAGCAACGAAGTAATCACCGTTGAGAAGGATGACATTAGCCGCCGTCTCATCGGCGAAATAGGGGTCGGTGTTAGTCCCTGCCGTGTAGGTGAAGCTTCCTGCTTGCAGAGCTGTGCCGCCAGGCCCTGCAGTATCAGCATCGATTCCGAAAGACGCTTCAAAACTAGCTTTCTTAAAGCAAGCGATCCTGACCAAATCGATAGCGACCCGGCCCCCGCCAAAGTCAAAGTTACTAGCGGCATTGATGGCGAAGTACGTGCGCTCGAGATTATCGTATCCCGAGTACATGTCACCACTATTGATATAGGCGTCCGAGAGGATGTTATCTATAAAGGTACCGATCAAGGGGTCATCGCGTAGGGGTATGAAGGACACCGGGCCAAAGCCGTTGTTAGGATTCAAGGGAAAGGGATCGTCGCCCATGAGAAAGCGGGCAGCGAATACTTTATCGTAGCTAATCCCCTGACGAGTCAAGGCTCCATTGAAGTCCTCGTAGCTACTAAAATATGGTCGGTCGAGGAAGCTTTGATTCATGACGGCCCTTAAAAAGCTTGCCGAAAGCTTGGCAGCCTGTCTCAGGTCGTTAGCGATCGCATCAGAGATCAGCTGCGGTACAAACGGATTCAGACCTGGAATATTGGCCAATTCAGCTTGAATCTGCGACTGTTGGAAGGTCAAGCGATAGAGGCTTACAAAGCGCTTCACATCCAGCATGGTCCTAAAGGTTGACCAAGCATAGTTATCAGTATTCCAAAAGGCCCGGCTATAGCGAAAGTTTCTAATCCAGTAGGCTTCGTCATAAGACTGAATCATACTGACCAAGATTTCAGAAGGCGACGATCCTCGATCGAAGCGGTTACAGAGAGGATTCACGGAGACGTGCTCGTCGGAGCAGTAAAGGCGTGGAATCGCGTCCTTGGCCGGGTCGAGCAAACCATCGCTGTAAGCGTAAATCAGAGCAGCCTTGTCGTAGGCTTCCCAGTCGTAGTGTAGACCGATTTCATCTTTGAGCTCGACATAGTCCATGACAGAGGAGGTAACGAGGCGCTTGGGATCCTTTTCGGTGGCTCGACTGATGCCGGCATCGGTCGTACCGTAGAAGTTATGCCGCAGATTGAGATTGTGGCCAAACTCATGGATCGCGACCCGATAGAGTATGTCCTTGGTCACCTGATCAAGGTCCTGTCCCTGCAGCGCTGCTGGTAGACCAACAAACATTTCGTCACTGAAATTCCAAACCAGGCTCATTTTCTGCATTTTTTGGAAGTTAGTCTTAGCCTTTTCCTCTTCGATGTAGCGGCTGGTAATTTTCTCTGTTTCCAGAAGGATCTTATCGATTTCAGGAGAATTTTGCGCAACCTGAGCTTTGACTTGCTTGAGACGGGCGTCGGTCGTCAGCATGCTCCGCTCGGCTTCGTGCTGTGCGAAAGCATTGCCAGCATTTCCGAAAGTGAACTCAGGCAAGAGATAGCGATAATAATTAGCCAGATCGGCGACGGTTAGAAAAGAGGAGGTCTGGGTCCAGTTGGCCGAATCCTGAGCCATTGTATTCTTGATTTCACGATAGATGGACGAGGTTAAAGGCCGAGTGGGCTGGCGCGCATCGAATTCCTTTAGGCGTTTCAAATAAGCCTGCATCTGGCTGGTCCAGATTACGGTGTTCGAAGCGATGATTTCGCCTGTCACTGGATTGGCATCGCTGGGACCGTAGCCAAAGGGTGCCTGGTAGTCCATGTCTTCGATGAAGTGAATAAAGGAATAGCGGATGTCACCGAAGCGTTTCGATCCATCATTTTCTTTGATCTGGAAACGAATCGGTAGATTCGCCGTTTCGAAGATTTTGTTGGTCTGCGCCATGATTCCTTTGTCTGGGTCGTTGTAGATCCACTTGTATTTTTCTGGAAAGTTCTCAGAAAAATAGATTGTATGAGTCTTCTTTGGGTGCCAACGGTTCATCAGAAAAGAGTTTTCCAAAAGACCCGTCGCACCATTGATAAATGGGGTGATCGTCTGGAAGTAACCATACTTCTTCATCAGCGGATCATCTTCGCCTGTATACACGTAGGACTTATAACCTTCACTATCATCCTGCTTGAACGAGTACTTGTAGTGAATTGTATGGGTGAAGTCCTCGCGATAGTACTGAGGAGCGGTGATGCAATTCTCGTTGACCTGATAGTCGACCGCAACGATGAAGCCTACATAGTTGGCTTCGATCTCCTGGGAATAATCGACCATGCGGGAGGTCTTTTTCGCCCAGCAAGAGTCATCGATGCTAAAGGGAAAAGTTGCCGCTTCCGAGATGACCGCCGAGTCCCAGTTCACCCGAAAAAAGCGCTTCTGATCATAGGCAATCTGATCGTTCTCGCTTTCGACGTTGCTCACCCGCCCGCCGCTCACCTTCTGATGATAGTCGCTGTGCTCGATGCTCCATTCATTGATGATTTTCTCGGGACCGGCCTTGGATTTAAAGACGTCGCTGGTGTCGACGAATTGAAGATGGTCTTTCGTGAAGCGGAACTGCCCCAGATAGGTCGAGCTCTGCAGACCGACGAAGCCGAAGGCGCTGTTCGAACCGTTGTTCACGATTGTCACTTTGCCCAGCCAGTTTTTGCCGGTATCAAAGGATGCTTTAGCCCAGCGATTACCTTCGGTTTCCTTCACCCGCTCGACCGGCCGTTTCCGGGCACAGTCTGCGCTGGAAAATCCCATGGCGAGAATCAGGCCGAGATTGCTGAGCAGCCTGAAAGAGAAAGAGCCAGAATTTCCGAGAAACATAAGTTCCCTCCCACCATAGAGGTAAGTGCTTATTGGGCCTGCACTTGGTAAAGCAGAAAGCGCTTATCGCTCGCCGCAGTAAAGACGAAAGTCCCTTTCGTCAATTCGATCACTAGCAATTCACCGTCGTTTTCATAGCTGCATAAGGGAGTCGGGGTCTGCGTACTGCAGTCGAAGTCTACTGTGGCGCGAGCTTCGAAGTGACGATCGAGCGCCAGCATCAGTTCACGCCCATCATCGCTCGCAACGGCATACGAGGCAAATGAATCGCCGATCTTGCGGCTACCAATCGTCGCACCGAAATCCATGCTGCCTTCATAGGTTCTGAGTGCACCCATAGCTAGAGGGAGCCTGCTCGGTCCCCAAGCGACGCGCACACTGCCCTGATCGTAGTAGGAAAAAGGTCCGCTCACTTGCTCCGGAGGACCGTACTTGCTTTCGAAGCTAGTCTTAGACGTATTCAAAGTCAGATCACCGATCGAGCTACCGTAGACGATGGGACCTGTTACGCGGGGATAGAATTTCTGTTCAGGCAGGAAGTAGACGATCTGGAGTTTGGTTCCAGTTTCTGTTGAAATAATAAAGCCACCTTTCCGAAACTGCAGCTCGTAGCTACCGTTCGAGGATAGGAAACGACAGGTGAAGGCTAGCTCGCAGTCATATGCCTGGCCCGTCTTGCCTTCGAAGCTAGCTCCAGCCGCACGCATAAAAGCCTTGAGATCGACCTCTGTTTTGATCGAGGGAAGCGCTTGCCCGACGGAGAGTTTACCGTAGGGTGCTGGCAGATTCAGCGAGCCGCCATATCCATCATCGACGACGATCAACGCAGGAACTGGCGCTTCGCCGTCACCCCATTGAATGCGAATATGTTCTGGATAGGCTTCGAGTCCTTGTGAGGCACCGAGAGGAGCGGAGAGTATATTGCGCGCTTCCTGCTTGGTCGTCTTCATATTTATGCCCGCGACGCTACTTCCGAATTCTATGTTAATAATTTCATTCCGCGTTTTGCGGCGAGCATTTTCTTCGGGATCGAGGGCGGCTACTTTACCAGGGACTAAGCCACCTTCAGGCCGAGTAGGAAGCCGTGATAGCACAGGCAGGGCATCGTTGTTCTCAAGCATCTTTTTGTCTAATAGCTCGGTGCTTTCTTTGTCTTTTTTTGAACAGGCGCCGAATATTGTGAGGCTGGCGACTGCTAATATGAGTCCGTACATACACCCCTCCGGTTTCCCCCTTTATCGGCCGAAAAGGGGCTAGCCTAGAGTTCTAAGGCGCCTATATTTTATGGAAATTTTATAAGATATTGTTATTTAAGGTTTTACTGGGAATAAAAACTTTTAAGTGTCGGTGGCGAAAGGCCGGAATAAGGCTAGAAAGAAGGCAAAAATTCCGAAATTAGATCCATACCCCTTATGCTTAGTACATAGTCTGCGCTGCACCGCTATAGCTGATACCTAAAGGACGATTGCTTTCGAGCAGTATTTTTTGCTCGCTGCGATCCGCCTGCGGAACCGCTGCAAGGTCAGGGACAATGCGGATAGGGTTGAGGGACCTGAAATGATAGATCACGCTTATCCCCGACTGCAGCGTAAAGCGTCGCACGCGCATCGACTGTCTATCGTAGATGGCTATCGGTAGTGGTTTGGTATTCCCGCTTTTAGCTAAGGTACTCAACTTGAGGACCTGCGCCCTATCATTTGCTTGAACCTGCAGTTGCATCGTCAGCGGCGCCATCATGTAGGCGGGATGCGGGAGGGTCAATTCTTTACCAGGCGGTAGAACTTGCACATCAAAGGGCTCGAATCCCTCACTATCGTCTTCCGCGCGAGCCACTGCACTCGTGAGGTTTAAAGCTGTGATCAAGCTGATGAAGAGGCTGGTTCTCATCGGCAACTCCCTTGCTACTGTTCCCTCTATTGTAGAGTCTCAACTTAAGCTCTGTAAATGGCCAGGACGGCAGCTTTCGCGTTTTTGCGTTTAGATTATCCCGCTTTAAGCTCTGGAAATCGACTGCTCGTGATCAGCGTGCTGAGAGACAGCCTGACATTTGTCTGATTTTAATTTGGCCTAATCAAAAGAAATCAAATTCATTTTTTTTGGCGCTGTGCATTTCCCTAAGTTTTCTTTGTCGGCTTCCGAAGCAATGTATGACACTACGATGCTTTGCTCGAAAAAAAGATGTCCATCTAGGACTCTTACATTTCAGAACGGATAGCGAAGATCGTGAGCCTCGCCAAGATTGGTGAAGCTGTCATTGAATAAAGTTATTGCCGGTGACCTTTGCCCTATTTGCCTCGAGTTCATTTGGTCCCATCCAAATTTCTCCGCATCTGGGTTGTTCCGCAAAGGCCCTGTCACCTTATTGCAGATTCGTTCCGGATTTGCATTCTCTTGGCTGAAGGTAGTCGCATTTAGAGATTTTGCGCACGCACCATGCAGCTGTCCGTTTTCAACGGGAGAGGTCACCGGCAATATCTACCACTCCACGCAAGATGCAAATCCCGTCCCATAGAGCGATTTTGCCTAGTCCGCGACGTTCCCAAGCAAATCCTTTACAATAGGAGCAGTAGGCATTGAAGCTAGCAGCTTGGTATATGGGGCTTTGATGAATTTAGACAAAATCTTAAAAGTTGCGGTCAAGGGCGGAGCGAGCGATGTGATCCTCAAAGAGGGTGCCGTTCCGCGTTTCCGCTACCAAAATGAAATTCTCAATCTGACTAACGGCGAAATGATTGACAGCGAGATGATGCGGGAATGGATATTCCATATGATCCCCTCACATATGCGGTCTCGCCTGCAAAATCTCCAGGATCTGGATTTCGCGTACACCACCTCTAACGGCGACCGATTCCGAGCTAACCTCTTTCGACAAAAGGGGACCTATGCGGTCGTGCTTCGCGTCATCGCTAAGCATATCCGTACGATGGAGGAGCTCCAGCTCCCTCCCGCCATTCAAAGGCTAGCCGATGAGCGCCGGGGCCTAGTCCTCGTCACGGGTGCCACGGGTAGCGGAAAATCGACGACGCTCGGCGCCTTGCTCGAAAGCATAAACAGCAACCGTGCCGTTCATATCCTCACTATCGAGGATCCCATCGAGTTTCTCTTCGTCGAAAAAAAGGCGACTATCAATCAGCGAGAGATCGGCATCGATGCCGAGAATTTCCCTTCGGCCCTTCGCAGCGCCCTGAGGCAAAATCCTGATGTGATTTACGTGGGTGAGCTGAGAGATCAGGAAACGGTGGAGACCGCACTGATGGCTGCGGAGACGGGTCACTTGGTCTTCTCAACTCTGCATACGCTCGACGCCACCGAGTCTATCACGCGTCTGCTCTCTTACTTCCCACCCCATGCTCATTCTTCACTGAAGCTGATGATCTCTCAAACGCTCAAAGCTATTGTCTCTCAGCGCCTCATACCACGGGCTGATAAGAAGGGACTAGTTCCCGCCCTAGAAATACTGGTTGCTAATGAACTCGTCAAAGAAGTCATCCAAAAAGGCGATGACTTCAATATGCTCAAAGACGCTATTCGAAGCAATCGCAACACCTACGGTATGCAAAGCTTCGATCAGTCGCTCCTCAAGCTCTTCAAGTCGGGAGTCATCGCACGGGCCGAAGCGCTGGACCACGCCTCCAACCGGAAGGACCTCGAGCTGGCTATGCAGGGATTTGAGACTTGAAGTAGGCCATCCATTGCGCTTCAGCTCCTGCGCCGAACAGGAGCTCGCAGGCTCGGTAAAGCGTTTTACTTTTTGATAGCTCGGCGCGCGATACGACGAGCGAGAGTCTGGTTCTGCGCCGAAGAAAGTCCTCCAGATCATAAACCAGTTCTTCCTTAGCCATGAATGCAGCTTCGGCTAGCAAGACCGGAGCCGACTCAACGATAGGCTCACGGAGCTTCGGCTCGGTTTGAATGAGGCCGAGAACCTTGACCGCCTCCTCTCCATAATTTCGCCACAGTCTCTCTGCGAGAGTCCCCTCCCCTTGATCCCTGACATTGTGCAGGCCCAAAGCCTCCGCTTCCGAGGTAAAGCGAGCCTTCGCTTCGCTGCTACCTTCACCATACCAAAGGCCGGGAGTCTTAGCTTTGACGCCGAGCTGAGCTGCTGCTTCGATGAGTTCGCGGCCTATATTGAGGCAGTCGGTGAGTTTGCCGCCGAAGACGCTGATATGATTCTGGGCCTTGTCTACTTCAATTTCGTGCTTTCTCGAGAGATTGACCCAATCTTCCTGATCGAGCACCCGGTCTCGGCCAGCCACTACCAGGGGACGCACTCCACAGCGTTCACCGATGATGTCAGCTTCGGTCAGGGGTTCGCTCAGCCGCAGGCGCTTGTTGATGTTGTCGAGAACGAACTTTCGGTCGGCAGCTTCTATACGCGCAGGTAGCTCTTGCACCCGTGTATCGGTAGTGCCGATGCACGAGCAGGCACCCATAGGAATGACAAAGAACAGTCGGCCATCGTCCGCAAAGAAGGTCAGGACCCTCTCGTGAGCGGTCAAACGGCGGACGATGAGGTGTATGCCTTTCGAGAAAATATGTCGGTGCTGAGTCCGAATTCCAGCCAAGGTATTCAGTTGGTCTGTGTAGGGGCCGCCGGCGTTGATGACGAGTTTAGCTCGGACCTGAAAGCTAGCTGTATCCGCAGGCTTAACTGCAATAGACCACTTGCCTTCATTGTCCCATGCAAGACCTTGCACCTGCGCATAATTGAGAGCCGTCGCACCCTGGCGAAGGGCACGTCTTATAAAATGGAAAACGAAGCGAGCGTCGTTGTCTTTGAGGTAGCAGTCGGAGTATTCCAAGCCGCCCTGACTCTTCCCAAGGTCTATCGTCGGTTCTTCCCTCTGAATATCAGAGTTCGAGAGCAGGCGAGGAGCCGCTGTCTTGAAGCGTCCCATCATCCAGTAAAGGACCGCACCTAGAAAGACCAGAAAGCGCGGCTTGCGAAAGCCTCGCTCAAGAGTGGTGAAGAAGCGGAGTTCTTTCACTTCGTTGGGATAACTCTTCATGAGTTCATTGCGGGAGCGGCAAAGCTCCCAGACCAATCCAAACTCGTAGCTTTCGAGGTATTTGATGCCTCCCCAGACGAGATTGGACGACTCTTGGCTCGTGCTTGAGGCAAAGTCCTTCTTTTCGAGCAGCGCAACCTTGAGGCCGGTCGCGCTCAGAGCGGCGGCGGCTACCGCACCGTTGATGCCACCACCGATGATAGCCACATCAAAAACTTCTCCCTGCAAGCGCTTTATCAAGGTCTGGCGTAAAGGGTCTATACCCATAAGAGCTCCGTGGCCGTAGAGAAGAAAAGAAAAGAAAATTGAAAAGGGTAGGAGCCTGAGATGATGGCCCCCTGCACCTATTGTAATCCAAGGATAGGCAGAGGCACAGTGGCGCTGGCCGTCCCATTGACGGCTAGAAGAAACTGCGTCAAAATATTAATAGAAGCGCTCTCAAAATAAAAGGTGTCATCATGGATGAAGACGGGCTGGACAAGTCTCCGCGAAGTTACTTCCGTCTTGAGTATCCGCATGAAGACCGGCCGGTCCTTTGCATCAACCGAGATCGCTATCCCATCATCAATCTCTGCGAACGCGGCGTTAAGTTTGGTATTTTTAGCAAAGAGACGCAAGCTGCATTCGCACTCGATGATGAAGTTGCTGCCAGCATTGTCTTTCACGATGCGAGCAGCACCAAAATTGAAGGCAAGATTTTGCGCGTTGACTCCGACGCTCTCGTCATCTTACTGAGCGAAGGCATTCCTCTGCAGCGCATTATGGTCGAGCAGCGCTTCCTTCTGGGCAAGTACGGCAATCTTAAACGCCCCTTCGTCAGTTAAATAAGTTCCGCTTTCTGCAGTCTATTTTCTGTTTTCCTCAGCTGCGTACCGCCGCCGGGTGCTGCCGCGTTGCATGCTTTTAGGCGCAAGGGCTATCGACTATGGCTTCTCCTGATTCATCATCCCGAACCCACCCCCTGGTATTGCTCACTCTCTTGGGCTGCCTAGGCATTTCTTTTATCATGTTGATTCGCCGAGGTGATGAGATTCCGGGGGTGAGCGAACGAGGCATAGGCCGCGGCCTCAGCTCCCATGCTGAGACACAGCGCATGAAGCAGGACCTGCACAAGGCTTTTCTCGGGATCAATGCCTGGGAGGAGCTCTGTCGCGATCCGCAAGCCTTTCTCAGCCGTTTATCCTTGGATGGTGTGCGACATTTGCGTGTGGAAAACCCGCTCTGGGAAAAAGCACGACCCAACTTTCCTTCGACTGAACGTGACGCCTCCTTTCGTTGCCGCTCTGCCCACTTTGAACCCGACGAGCTCCGCTCGAAGTTCTGTTTTAACGTGGCCGGCGCCGCTCCGCTGGAAGCGAATGACGTAAACATGCTCGAACTTAATCTAGAGTGGTATGGGAAAAAAGATCCGCGGCGCCCCCTAAGCTGCACCGAGGCCCTGGCGAGCGATTCAGATCTCGAATTGGCCGTCTATTACAGCTACTACCGCGCTCTCGATCGGAAGGCAGAGGAATGGACTTTCCTCCGCTTAGCAGGAGGGATGCGTCTGGTGCCGCTCCGCTTCAAAATGCTTTCTAGTTCTGCGCCGTCTGTTCTCTCGACCGGAGGCTGAGCGCCACAAAAAAAGCGACGGAGGCTCTCACCTCTCGCCGCTCGCATTTTCTTAATCTCTCTCTTAGAGCATCGACTTAAACCAGCAGTTGGGGCGTGATCCGAATTGGATACGTGCACCGGCTCCACAAGAAACGCCTAGAGCTTCGAGTTCGGCCTTAGCGCTGTTGCGCGCGTTGCCTAGGCGCTTGCCCGGGATGACGTTGCTATCAAAAGCAGCTGCACAGAGAGCGCCGGCCATGTAGGTATCGAGGCGGCATTGTCCAGCAGGATGCGCATGATAAGTCGATTTCACGACTTTAACATCTGGTGTATTCCAGCTGTTTTTAGTGCCCTCTAGAGCAGCCAGGAGGTCAGCCGTTGAACGACCTGCCATCATCAAGCGGTAGCAGAGGTTCTGATCTTGAGTGTTGCGGTAGATGGTATCGCACTGCGCTTTAGGATAAGCGTCGACAAGGCTACGGAAGCGGGCGTTGGCTTCGTAATCGTCTTTCCAGAGGAGACGACCGCAGCTGAGCGTCGCGAAATAATCAGACCCGCCTTCGTTGGAAGCCCAGTTGCTGGCGAATGGATAACCGCCCAGGTGATGACCGACTTCATGGCAAACAACCATGGCAAAGCCATCAGGAGTTATTTCAGGACGACGGGCTAGGCCACCGTACATGTTCACTTCCCAGCTGCCTCCCCACTGCATAGCACTAGCGTTGACAGTTGAATCATCCCAGAGGCGACTGACAGTGAATTCAGCGCCGTGATTCTTCTCAATCAGAGGTTTATAAACAGCTTCTACCTGGTCGATAATTTCATTGAAGACTTCTTCAGTGACCTTGGAATCACGCAGAAGGCCATCTTCTAGGTGGAGATTGTTAGGCGGCAGGAAGTCTGCCCGAGCGACGGAAGCAAATAAACAAAAGCCTACCAATACCGACTCGGAGAATCGTAGAAGCATCTTCTCTTCCTTTTTAATGGAAACTTACTCATTCCTTTATATACATGAGTTGGTTGGCCGGCCAGTACAATTTACAAAAATTTAATACTTTTGACGGACGAGTTTTGGCGGTCAGCTACTAAGCTTACACATTATTAGGTGGAAGGGAAGCTTGTTTGGACGGAGAACGAGCATTATATGCTCTTCTGCACGTTCCGAGCTCTGCTTTTCTTGTGGAGCTGATCGAAGCCTTGGGTAAGGGCTTGCAGATGCGTATCGAGTTCGAGTACGCCGTCGGCAAAGCTTTCGAGCGGAATACGGTAGCGCTTGAGCGTTAAAGCGAAGGCTAGCCAATCGAGATTCGCGAGTTGCTCAGCTTGAATGTCAGCGTAGACGACGCGATCTATCTGTCCGAGACGCACCATTTCGATCATACCTTGCAGGTCTGATCGCTGCGCCTTGTTCGCTTGGAAAAAGTCTGGCGTGAGGCGCAGCTTTTCCCAGCTGAGTCCTGCCGCCTTCATCCAAGTGCGCACCTGCTCCCAGAGAG
Organism: Oligoflexus sp.; assembly: GCA_041736305.1. Lineage (GTDB taxonomy): Bacteria > Bdellovibrionota_B > Oligoflexia > Oligoflexales > Oligoflexaceae > Oligoflexus. Next base: position 20,775 of record JBGSTX010000020.1, read on the forward strand.
CGGGCGAGCTTAATTTTTCTCGTTCATTCGGCAGATAGACTACGACAAGGCCCATGGACTTTCGACTCCAAGCTTTCTCAAGCTTCTAGATATTGTCTCGACAAAGATGGGATGTATTCTACCTGGAAAAGGACGAGGACTCCAGATTGGAGTCCTCGTCTTGAGCACAGGATGTTTTTTACTCGACAGCGGCTTTACGGCCCCTTGCTTTGGCTTCTGGCTTGCTGCCATCGGCCTCTCTTTGTCTTTTGTTATTCTTGCTGTCTTCTCCCGCATCCGCTGGGAAATTCAGCTTGAGTTTGAGCTCAGTCTCTATCGTCTGCAAAGTCTCAGGATTGTTTTCCAAGAACTCCTTGGCCTTCTCCCGCCCTTGACCCAGACGCTGCTCTTTGTAAGAGAACCAGGCGCCTGTCTTGGTGATAATTTCATGTTCGCTGCCTAGATCGATCAAATCACCGATCTTCGAGATACCGGCTCCGAAGAGCACGTCGAACTCGGCTTCCCGGAAAGGTGCCGCTACTTTATTTTTAACCACCTTCACCCGCACCCGATTGCCGACAACTTCTTCGCCTTGCTTGATAGAGGCGACGCGACGGATATCGAGGCGAACAGAGGAATAGAACTTCAAGGCGTTACCACCCGTAGTGGTCTCGGGATTGCCAAACATCACACCGATTTTCATACGGATCTGGTTGATGAAGACGACGGTACAGTTCGAGCGCGAAACCGAACCTGTCAACTTCCGCAGAGCCTGCGACATGAGACGGGCTTGCAGACCCACATGATGGTCACCCATTTCGCCTTCGATTTCAGCTTTGGGAGTCAAAGCGGCGACAGAGTCGATGATCACGACATCGATACCTTCGCTGCGGACCAGCATATCGACGATTTCCAGGGCCTGCTCTCCGGTATCAGGCTGCGACACCAAGAGTTCGTCGAGGTTGACGCCGATTCTCTTTGCATAAGAAGTATCCAAAGCGTGCTCGGCGTCGACAAAAGCTGCTACGCCGCCAGCGCGCTGAACTTCGGCTGCGATGTGCAGAGTCAGAGTGGTTTTACCGCTGGCTTCGGGTCCAAAGATTTCAACGATACGGCCGCGGGGAATGCCACCGACGCCCAGAGCCGCATCCAGCGACATGGATCCGGTAGAGATCGTCTGGATGCGCGAAGCCTCCTGCTCAGCCGCGCCTAAACGCATGATAGCGCCCTTGCCGAATTGCTTTTCGATCGAGCTCATGGCTGCATCGATAGCTTTGAGGCGTTCGCCGACATTTTCAAAATTCATAAAAAACTCCTTTGGAAACTCGTACGCTTTACAAGAAAAGCTGCTTTTTTCTATTGAGGTCGACGAATACGGTCGAGATTCATCAGTGTCCCTCCCACCACGGCGAGAGGTACGAACACAAACTGAGTCAAGGGTATAATCAGCCAAAGACCAAAACCTAATACTCTCCAAAAATCCTTGAACACATAGGCTAGACGCGTGCGCAGCGCCCAACCGCGGCGGGCCATCGGGTAGTCGTAGAGATCCCAAGCCACCAAGAAAGCCGTTGCAAATATAGACAGGACATTGAGTCCGGGTATCAAAAACAGGCCCAGTGAACAGATGACGATCAGCAGGACTTTTTTCAATTCTTCTGGGATCAGCGCCAAGGACCTCCAAAAGGAGATTTCTTCTACCGACCCGTATACATCCCTTTCAACCGCGGATGAGACCACCTCATAGATGGGTGCGGCGATGATATTGGTCAAGAGCAGACTAAAGAGCAGCGACATAACCAAAGCTGCAAAATACAAAAGACCCTTGCAGAAGTAGTAGATCAAAGTCCAAGCCCAGCCCGTTCCTGGTTCGAAAAGCAGCGTCCGAACGATATCCGTCCGATACTCAACGAAGAGGATCCAGCCGCCGATCATCAGCCCCAGTCCTATGAGACTTGGTATAAAGAGGAGCAAGAGATAAAACGGATGTTTTCGCAGCCACTTCAATCCACTCCAGAAAAATCCACTGCCACGGAACAAATCACGTAAGGGATGCATCGTCGTCTCTCTCTAGGCATTGCTAGTGCAGCCCTTTATAAAGAGCCCATCTCTACCGATAAAGCCTTGTACGTAAATGTAAGGCTCGAGATGGCTCGCTCAACTCTTGGTATCTCCCTGTCTCTCGCCTTTAATTTACGCATTTTTGGGCTAAAACTAAAGAGACATCCATGCTGTTCAAAAGGGGCCCACGACGACGAACTGCTCACCCATACATTGATATGGTGAAGATCCTTTGTAATCGTATTTCAGCATTTGGGAAAGATAAATTCACTTGGCAGAAGCTCTCTTTTGCATTTTTTTCCCGAGCCTCCGTCAAACTTATCTTTTCTCTCTGTCTGCTCCTCCCAAGCCTTCCGGCTCAAGCCATTGAAACGGTCCTTATGCCTTGGCAGCTCTTCGGATGGGATGCTGAGTTTGTTCTACGTCACAAAGATGCACTCCAAACGATGCATCAAGCCATCAAGACATCTTGGCTCCAGAACAGCCAGAGCTTCGATCGCTGGGTGTCCGCTCAGGGGCGCACCGCCTCTCTCAACCAGCAGCGCCTCAGTCAAAGCTTAGAGATTGGGTCCCCGCGTCTGACCCTCAGTAGCGATACCTACCTCATCCCTATACTCTGCCCGGTAGGTGACAATCTGATCTTCGCGCTGCAGCTGGTCGATCTCAAATCTCAGCTTATGCTCGCCGGTACACAGCTTGTAGCTCCTATTGGCAGCTGGAAGCAGCAGCTAGCGCGAGAGGAGGCTTTCCCTTTGCTCCAGGCCTTACCGAATCTCATGCAAGAGCTTGAGATCCAGTCTAGCCGCACGTGGCAAGCAGAGCCGACCGATGCTCTGAAGCTCCGCCTAGGCCTCCTCCGCGGCAGTGACGACAGTCGCGAGGGAGCGCATCAGTGCCTCAATCTACTCCTCGCCCACAGTCTGCTCGCTGAGCAACGCATACTGGCTTCTCTAGCCGGTCTAGAAGCGACTCATATCCACGATCAAATGCAGCTGCCGCGACCCCCACAGCGCCACAGCCGTTTCTTGCTGCTCGACTGGGGGCGAATTCCTTTAGGATCTGATTCTTTCAAGTTGGCTGCGCGCTGGGGTGAAGGAGTTTTGGGGGGTAGTATCGCTCAGGATCTCTTCGATCAGCTCAGTCTCAAACCTCGCCTCAAAGCTCCGCCTAAGCTGCAAAAACTTCTGCTCGAGGAAAAGGAGCACTTGCGTCTCAGCGATCTTCCTCAGGTTTCCAAGATCTATAAAGCATGGATCTATCTCGATCGCGGGCGAGCTTACGGCCTGGACCTCGACGACCGCCTCTATCTCAATGAGGGCGGAAGAAGGGTGAAGGGACATGTCGTAGGATTTTTCGGGCCCAAGCTTGGGATCGTCTCACCTCGCGGCTATCCGGTAAATGAGGGAGCAATCCTCTACATTCGCAAGGGCCAGCGCGACGTGAAAGTAGGCGACACCTTCAGCTTCGATCCCACGCGCTTCCCTACTCCCTGGCCACCTGTGGCGCAACCTTCGGCAGAAGCTAGTTCTACCGAGCCAGATGCTGCGCGTTGAGCCTATTTCTCTCCCTCGGCAGAAGCTAGTTGCCGGCGAGATGTTGAACCGTTGCACTCGATGTCCTTGGCTTTTTCGTTGCCCTGGCCTTAGCCTTTGGCGTGATCCTGATCGTCGCCTTGGAGGCTTTGCCTTTGGACAATTTACCTCGACTTAGCCACGAAAAATTAGAGGTCTACCAGAAGTCAATTCAGCTCCTGGTCCTTGCTACTCAGGTTTTAGCGAATACGCCGCGAGGTCATGCCGAACTCTGTGACCAGCTCAAGCGGGCAGCTCTATCGGTACCCTTGAATATTGCCGAGGCCAGTGGCCGCACTGGATCGCTTGACAATGCAAAACACTTTTCAATCGCTCGCGGCAGTGCTTTGGAGTGTGGAGCGAGTTTTGACGTTTTTCATGCCCTGCAAATACTCGATGCAAAATTATACCGGCAAGCGAAGCTTCTCATAGTCGCCGAAGTTTCCATGCTCTCCAAACTATGCATGAAGCGTGGATGAAGCGTGGATGAAGCATGGCAAAGGTACTTGGGCGACGATCAGGATCAGGCCAATGGCAAAGGCTATGTTCAGGTTAAAGGCAAAGAACGTCAACGTTCCTATTGCTGAAAAAAATAAACGCTAGTTCTGCCGAGCCGCCTGCAACGCCAGAAGCTGCGCGTTGAGGCAGGCTATTCTCTCATGTCTTCCCAAAGTACTTGGAAACGGCTGCACCTTAAGCCCCCAGGCCTCGAGATTATTTTTGCTTAAACGTCGAAAAACTTCCGCGACGATCTCAGGCGTGAGCAATCCGCCTGCGGGGTTCCAGGGCTCCTTTTCGCTGAGTCGGATAGGGGCGTGATTGTCCTGCCAATCACCATAGACCTGGTCATTGACCGCCGTGCCTGAAAACATAAAGCCCCAAAGTCGACCAGCATCAACCGCCGCTGCGATATGATCAAAGACGCCTGCCGCACTACGGGTCTCTATCGCTGACCTCCCCCAATTGAGGGTAAGACCGAGGTCAAGGTCCCGCGCCACTTCCAGTTCGTCCTGGAGATCAAGAAAGCCCTTGACTACAGCATGGCTAGGATTCCAAGCATCGCAGTGCTCAAGGCAAAGGCGCGCCCCAAACCAATCCTTAGCCAGAAGCTCTTCGAGCGAGGCACGCAGCGATCGCGCGCTGGCTGACACTCCGGCTCGCCTGGGAGCTGAATGTAGATGCACAGCTTTAAACGGAGGATTTGAGCTGAAACGCTGATTAGCAGCAATCCAAAGACGCGCCCGCTCAGTAAAAGCAAGGGCAGCCTGCCGCCCACTTTCGTCATCAGAAGCCAAACCGAAATGAGGATTGTGCGCGAGAAATTGCATGACCCCGGGCAAGAGCGTGAGAATAAAATCCCAGGAACGGGGAAGCTCCGCAAGAGTACCCTCGACAGCCGACTGCCCCTCGCTATGGAAAGGCAACTCAAGACCTCGGAGGAGTGGCAGGCGGGCAATATCCTGCCAGAACTTTCTCAGTTCGTCCTCGGGCGTGTCCACAGGCAGAGTCGCACTAGCGGCATAAGCGCCTAGATAGAACATAGGCGCTTCACTGCTCTACCTGAACATCGTCGCCCACTTCGCAAGATACCGCTAAGCTTCTTCACTGTTCGACCGGAGCATCGTCGCTAGCTTTGCAAGTTACCGCGCTGCTTGAAAAGCTAAGCTTCTTCTCGCAGGCATAAAGCCGCGCGAGTTTCATAGCTTCGCAGGGATTGCTCGACGCGAACTTCTGCCCGTTAAAACTACAGCTCGTGGGCCTGTACTCACGCGTGCAAAAGCCTTGGTCTTCGCAGCCAAGCTTGGCTACCGTAATTTCATTCCCACCTTGAACCGCAGCCACGGGGGGAGTATCAGCTGGATCATCTACACAGGCCGAAGTCGAAGCAGCCAAAGCCGAGAAGAGGAGGAAAGCTTTCACAAAACCCATTCTGCTAAAACATCTCTGCTGACGCATGCTGTCTCCTTCTCTTCCAGGCCCAGGGGCCGCTAGATTAAAATCTTTGTGTCACTTTCGCAAAATACGTGCGCCCCGTAAAGGAGTAGAGGCTTAAATTAACATCTTCCGCTCCAATCGGATTGCCTGAAGGGTCTTTGCCGCCCTGCGTATCGAGCAGATTGTTAATACCTACCAAAAGAGTGCCATTCCAGGGAAGATTGACCGAATAGGTAGCATCGTATTCCGTATACTCCTCAACATCCACATATTTCTGGCCAGGTCGGATGTCGTTCGGATCATGCTGCTGCTTTGCTACAGTCCGTGAACTGAGAGTAGCTGACTGATCGCCAGCAAAGCCAAAACTAAAGGAATTTGATAGATTCCAGATCGGAAGACCTTTGTAACCTTTGATCTGACGCAGGGGAGCATCTTTGAAATCCTTCACCTTGTAGGAAAGGTAACGAAAATAATTGCCTTCATAGCCAAGGGAAACGTCGCTTAACTTATAGTTATAGATCAAACGTGTTTCGAGAGCATTGAGCTGCAGTTTACCTAGATTCTGAACGGGCTGACGCAGGCTGCTCACGATACCTTCAGCGTCGCTGATGACCTCGTTGCCACCGACACTTGCGCCACTGTAAAAGCGATCGACTACATCCTGTGTATCGTCGGTATTGTGGGTACCGGTGATTGTGACTGCGTGGTAATCGCTGCTAATCGAAAGATCAGGGAGGGGATCGATTACAAAGCCGAGACTGAAGCTCTTGCCTTCCTCTTCTTTGATGTCCGGATTTCCGGGCCGATCGCGGTAGATCTGGCGCCCGGTACCCTCTTCGCAGACATTCCCTCTCGCTCGTTCGCGGGCACACCATGTTTCATCGACTACCTCAACATAGCCCCCTCCACCTTCAGAATGGATGTAACTCAGCAAAGGAGCTTTGAAGGACGTCGTATAGTTGCCCCGGAGCAGCAAGGGCTCGGCGACTTTGAACTTTCCACCCAGGCTGTAATTGGTCGTGCTACCGAAATCAGAATAGTTGTCGAAGCGAATCGCTGCATCGATCTCAGCTCCCTTCGCAAGAGGGAGGACGAGTTCACTGTAAAGACTGGTAACTGTTCGATCACCTTTGCCACTGACAGCCGCCGTACCTTCGTAAAGCGGTTCAATCGCACCATTTGGATCGGTATAGAACAGCTGATCTCGCGCATCAGGGGTTTGTTTATACGCGAGAGTGCTGGCGTTAAAGCCAAGCAGGCCCTGGACTTTCCCAGCGGGTAGATCGAATAGACTCTTGCCTATGCTGACATCGAAATCTGCGCTGGTGGTTTTTTCCTTAGATTTAAGGTCATCATAGATGCCACCGAGAAGTGCGTTGTTGCGGTTTGGATCGAACGGAATATAGGCAGGATCGATTGGATTCGTTCTATTGTGGAAGAGCTTAATTTGCTCCTCCTTGTTCAAGACATTGTTAAAGCTGCGCTTATTTTGCGAAGCAAAATAAGAAAAAGCCGAGCGCACATCGAAATCGTTCCACTCTGAGTCGAGGGCAACCGTCGCTCCTAAAACACTATCTTCGTTGTCACCTTCACGATCTTCCATGTCCCGCGCATTGGCGAAAATCTCGACGTTCTGATTAGCTTGAACGTTTGGAATACCAAGCTCAGCCGCTCGCGCGGGAGAAACTAGGATCCCGCGCCCCCCTGGAATAGGATCGTCTACCGTGCTGAGGTAGTTGCCCATGGCCAAGTGGCTACTCTTTATGTCGTAGAGCCCGAGAGCGCTCACAGTCGTCTTGTCTGAGACTTCATGTTCGACCCGACCGACCAGGAACATTTCCTGGGAACTTGGAAAAGTCCAATTGGGAAGATCTTTTCGCAGACCTGCACAATATACATCATTAGGGTTTGATGGAACCGTCGCGACGCGATTTTCCGTCGGACAGTTGGGACTAGGCGTCCAGCTGCCATTAACAGGAGTTCCATTCAGATCATTGACCGTACGATAGCTAAATTGGCCGGGAGGTGGATTAGAGGCGGTATAAGCGCGATCGTCGGTAGACGCTTTCACTTTTCGGTTATTCCGAAGGACCTCATTCGTCTTCCGATAGCCAAAAAAAGCAAGTCCACGGGTTGACTCACCGATGTTACCGCCGCCCAAGGCACCAGCTTCGAGGACTTCTCCTCCACCGTGTTGAGGTACCGAGATTTTGAAAGTACCTTCAACACCGTCAAAATCTTTTTTGGTGATGATGTTCACCAC
>JBGSTX010000029.1:0-5759 GCA_041736305.1 Oligoflexus sp.
CGCGACCGAGTTTCCGATAGCCGTGTTTGTGTCTCATAACTAGCCTCTTAACCTTTAATTGCTTTCGCTTTCTTTTTGTCTCAGCATCGACGGATCAAAACCGTCGATCTTCATGCCGAGGGACAACCCCATCTCGGCCAGTATATCCTTGATCTCGTTGAGGGACTTTCGACCAAAGTTTTTGGTCTTTAGCATCTCCGCTTCTGTCTTTGTAACCAACTCGCCAATATACTTGATATTAGCATTCTCCAGACAGTTCGCAGCGCGTACGCTCAGCTCCAAGGAATCCACCGTCTTGAACAGATTCTCGTTCAATTGAGGCCTGGCTTCGATGGTCTCTTCAGAACCGCGAGCTTCCACTTCTTCAGATTCGTCGAAGTTGATGAAGATCGTCAGCTGTTCTTTAAGGATTTTTGCAGCATAAGCCAGAGCATCGTCAGGCCGCACAGCCGCGTTTGTCCAGACTTCCAGCGTCAGCTTATCATAGTCTGTCATTTGACCGACGCGAGCGTTAGAAACATTGTAAGCAACGCGTCTAACAGGTGCAAAAATCGAGTCTGTCACGATGTAACCGGTAGGAATCGTTTCAGTACGGTTCGCATCCGCCGAAACATAGCCACGTCCGTGGCGAACAATCATCTCCATCGCGAGAGTACCATCTTCACCTATAGTGGCGATGTGCTGCTCGGGATTAAGGATTTCAACATCGCTGCTTGCCTGAATGTCGCCTGCGCGAAGGACGCCGTCACCTTTGGACTTCAATGTAATGCGGGCATCATTTTCGCCCAAATATCGAATATTGACCTGTTTTAGGTTCAATATGATGTCTGTAACATCCTCTTTAACACCTGTGATGGTGCTCAGCTCGTGCTCAACGCCTTCGATACGTACAGCAACGATCGCCGCACCGTTAATGCTCGAGAGCAGCACTCGCCGCAGCGAATTGCCAAGCGTGATACCATAACCGCGCTCAAGCGGCTTCGCAATAAACTTGCCATAGGTATCGGTCAAGGCGGCAATTTCTACGTTATTAGGAGTGATCAAGTCTTGCCAGTTGCGATGCATGAACGCTTCTCCGTCTTGGCTCCGTTAATGATGAATAAGACCTGATCTCATGAGCATGACACTTAGGTCAGCTTATGAACTCGGCAGTTTTGATGGCCCTATCCTGTCATTCTACCAACATTTTTCTGTTGGTCTAGACATATCGCGGCCTTCTCACTTTAGCCGCGACCCTGAGCCATCCAAACGCCTGTCAGACCCTGCGCCGCTTGGGCGGTCTGCAACCATTATGTGGAATCGGAGTTATATCTTTCAGCAAGTTGACCTTCAAGCCGACAGCCGCTAAAGCTCGAACTGCGCTTTCACGACCTGAACCCGGTCCCTTAACAAGAACCGAGATCGAACGCATACCAGCATCCATCGCCTTACGTGCGGCTTCTTCAGCAGCAACTTGAGCAGCAAAAGGTGTACTTTTACGCGAACCCTTAAAGCCTTTAGCACCAGCCGTCGACCAAGCAACCACTTCACCATTAAGGTCGGTGATTGTGACGATAGTGTTGTTAAAGGTAGCTTGAATATGAGCGACCCCCATGGGTACGTTCTTTTTTGTCTTGCGCTTTTTGACAACAGTAGACTTTGCCATATCAACCTATTCCTTTTAACGCTGTTACTTCTTCTTGTTAGCGATCGTCTTGCGTGGACCTTTACGCGTTCGCGCATTAGTCTTAGTACGCTGACCGCGAACAGGAAGGCCTTTGCGATGACGCAAGCCGCGGTAATTACCCAAGTCGATCAAGCGCTTGATATTCAGCGAAACTTCGCGTCGCAAGTCACCCTCAACAAGGATGCCTTCGCTATCTATAACTTTTCGAATGGAGTTGACCTCTTCGGCGCTGAGTTCAGCCGCCTTCTTGGTCGCCGGAATTCCAGCTTTTGCAGCAATGACGACAGCGGAGCGACGGCCGATGCCGTAGATGCCTGTCAGTGCGATATCAACTCTTTTTTGACCAGGAAGGTCAACACCAGCTATACGTGCCATTCCCTAACTCCTTAGCCCTGTCTCTGTTTATGCTTCTTAACTTCACAGATCACGCGCAGCACGCCGCTACGTCGTACGACCTTGCACTTATCACAGATAGGCTTCACACTTGCTCTAACTTTCATTCGGAACCCTCTCGTATGACTAGGGCACTCAAGCGTCGTCATCCGTCGCCGTGCCCGCCCAATTTATTACTTGGCGCGGTAAACAATCCTGCCTCGACCGAGATCGTATGGAGAGATCTCGAGCTTCACTTTGTCGCCTGGCAGAATGCGGATGAAGTGCATTCGCATCTTACCACTTATATGTGCCAAAACTTCATGACCATTTTCGAGCTCAACCTTGAACATCGCGTTAGGGAGTGGCTCTTTAACTACCCCTTCGACTTCAATCACATCTTCCTTGGCCATTGCCTTCCTCGGATTTACGCCTGAATGCCTGCCCAGGGTTCACGGAATGCGAAACTCTACACAGTTACCCCTGGTTCAGCAAGTGAAAACCGCTGATTCCCAGAACCTACAACTACTTCGCTCAGGCGAGAGAACGAAGATGAGCGGCGAGAGCCTTATAAACTTCCTCCGTACTGCCGTTGCCGTCAACACGGTGATAAAGACCGAGGTCCTTATAAAAGTCGAGCACTGGGCGAGTCTCACTTTCGTAGACACCAAGGCGAACTTCTACCTTCTCTTCGTTATCATCTGGACGCTGAATAATCTCAGCACCACAGCGATCACAAATACCGTCTTTCTTTGCAGGACCAGTGATCACATGATAGCTCGTACCACAGTTGACACAAGTCCGACGGCCACTGATACGTTGAACAAGCGAACTCATATCTACTTCGAGATGAACCGCTCCCCGAATGCCAGCACTTCCAACGATTTCTTGGAGTGAGCGTGCCTGGGCCACGTTACGTGGATAACCATCTAAAAGTATGTTCAACCCTTGCGCTGCTTGCAGTTCTGACTGAAGAATCCCCAAGAGCACGTTGTCGGGGACCAGCTTACCTTCGGACATATAAGACTTGGCTTTGTTGCCAATTTCGGTGCCTTCTTTGATATGCTTGCGAAGGGCATCACCGGTCGAAATTTTTTTGAAGCCTTCTCTTTGAGCAAGAAGATCAGCTTGCGTTCCCTTGCCTGCGCCAGGGGCGCCCGTAAGGATGAAGATCAACGCCGTCCCCCTCTACTCCTAATACTCGTATTCTTCATGAATGCTTCGTAGCGGAGAGATTGGCGATGGGCATCTATCTGCCTAAATGTTTCCAGTGCCACGCCAACTATAATCAGAAGACTGGTGCCACCAAAGTAGAACTGAACATTGAAGCTGTCTGTTATCAGCGAAGGAATCAAACAGATTGCACTCAAGTAGAGAGCCCCCGTAAGGGTCAGTCGATTGATAATCTTCCCGAGATACTCCGAAGTTCGAGCACCTGGGCGAATTCCTGGCACGAAACCACCATGTTTCTTCAGATTCTCTGCAATGTCATCAGGTTTGAACTGAATCGATGTATAAAAGAACGAAAAGAAAATGATCATTGTCAGATACAGTAAGTTATACAACCAGCCACCCGGAACAAGGACAGTACCAATCACACTTGCGAAAAGACCAGTCTTAGCAAATTGAGCAACCGTGACTGGAATTTGCAGAAGGGAGCTAGCGAAGATGGGCGGAATCACACCGGCCGTGTTGATCCGGATCGGTAGATGCGAAGTCTGGCCGCCGTAAACTCTATTTCCCACCTGGCGCTTGGCATATTGAACAGGTACCTGCCGCGAACCTTGCTCCATGAAGACCACTCCAGCTGTCACCACGATGATGATCGCTACCAGGATCGCAATGTGAGCGAGATCCATTTCTGCGCTATTAAATTTCTCGTAAGTATGTCCAATGACGCTCGGTAAGCCAGCCACAATTCCGCAAAAGATGATCAGCGAGATACCGTTGCCTACGCCACGCTCGGTGATTTGTTCACCCAGCCACATAACGAAAGCAGTACCAGCAGTCAAAGAAATTGTGGTCATTAATGCCCAACTCAAACTCGGATCGGTCACAAACGAACCCGTACCCATTTGAGAGGCAGAAAGTGTTCGCGCAATCATGAAGCCTTGAACCAAGGCTATCACGATCGTACCATAACGAGTGTATTGAGTAATTTTCTTCCGTCCGGCATCGCCTTCTTTCGAAAGCGCTTCCAAATGCGGCACGATGACCGTGAGAAGTTGAGCAATAATGGAGGCCGAGATATAGGGCATCACGCCTAAGGCAAAAATGCTGAACCTTTCAAGGGCTCCACCTGAAAACATGTTGAACATGCCAAATAGGTTTGCACCTTGACTCTTGAAGAAATCAGCCAACGCTGCTGAATTTACCCCAGGAATGGGAACATGAACCCCAATTCTATACAAGGCCAAGAAACCCAATGTAAACAGGATCTTCTTGGTCAGGTGATTGAGAGTCACCTCAGGCAGAGATGATATCCGCTGTCCCACTATTAGATCTCCTCGACTTTACCGCCTGCCTTTTCAACTGCCGCTTTTGCTGCACTGCTCATCTTGTGAAGCTTTACTGTCAGAGCCTTGGTCAACGAACCGCGACCTAGCAATTTGACAGGGCTCTCTGGGCTGCGCAACATTCCACCTTTAGCCAACAACTCTGCGGTTACTACAGTACCCGCGTCAAAAACATTAAGAGCATCCAAGTTTATCGGATTGTACTCAATACGAGAAGGGTTTTTAAAACCGCGTTTTGGTAGACGACGATACATTGGTGTTTGACCACCTTCGAAACCGGCGCGCACGTTACCACTTTTACGAGCTTTTTGACCTTTATGGCCTTTACCCGAGGTTCCGCCTTTACCGCTACCTGGACCACGACCAAGACGTTTTTTGCCTTTGTTCGATCCGGGAGCTGGATGCAAATTTTCCAACGACTTCATGATAGACTCCACTTAAGCACCCTTAGTCGGCGACCAATTCGAATTCAACGAGATGGCGGACTTTGTTGATCATCCCGCGGATGCAATTATTATCCTTATGGACCTTCGTCTTACCGATCCGGCCCAAACCAAGGGCACGGACAGTCTTACGGCTGATCGGGTTGTTCCCGATCAAGCTACGGGTCTGTCTGACTACAATCTTAGACATAGGGGAACTCCGCTAGACGTCTCGATTAAACTTGAGCGTGACGAACCTGAAGAACCTCGTGAGGCTCTTTGCCGCGATTCGCTGCATACTCTTCCAAGCTTTCCAACTGCTTTAAGCCATTGATCACTGCGCGAACCACGTTTTGGTGATTGCGTGTACCGTGGACTTTGCAAACGATATCCTGGATTCCCGCGAGTTCCGCGATGATACGAACTGCGCCACCAGCGATGATGCCCTTACCTTTTTTGGCTGGGTACATCAAAACAGTTGCAGCACCGTACTTGCCCACGACTTCAAAAGGAATCGTCCCACCGTTCTTACGAACTGTGATCATATTCTTCTTCGCCTGTTCCGAACCCTTTCGGATGGCGTCAGGAACTTCGTTGGCCTTGCCAAGACCGAAGCCCACTTTATCTTTGCTATCACCGACTACGATCAGAGCACTAAAGCTGAAACGGCGACCGCCCTTCACAACTTTGGCCACTCGAGCGATGTTAACAACCTTGTCTTGCAAGTTGTCTTCGCTCGCGCGCTTCTCTTCACCGCGTCGATCGTCTCTTCGATTGTTGCTA
>JBGSTX010000055.1:0-21257 GCA_041736305.1 Oligoflexus sp.
TTGGCTAGAGTGCTCGTGAGAGCAGGCTCTCTGAGTTGGGCTGAGTCCGTTTTCTGAACCTTGGTATAAGCGGGAGTTCGAACAAAAGCAGTCGAAGGCTCAAAAAGTTCGCAGAGCAACGCCAATATCAAAAAATATAAGTGAAATCTTTTGATTGTACTGAATCCTTTGCAGGTTTCTTTAGTTTTTCAGTTTATTTCCACTGAAAAAGGGCCTTCTTTATGGTCTTTCTTACTTCCATTATCGCACAATTAAAGTTTTCCCGGACCAAATTGCGTCGCCTCACAGGCAAAAAAATTATGTCCGTTTCTCAGTCTCGGTTTCCCATGCTGCTAGGGGCTCTTGTATGGTTCGAAGGAGTGGTGAGGAAACACTGCTCCGAATCTAAAGGCTCGGCCGACAGGCTATGCACTATGCTCCCTGAGTATCATACCCTTCTGCGAAAGCAGCTGAGCCTCGAAAAGCGACTGAGAAAGGCCCGAGTCTCTGATTTCAGTCATAGTGGGATCCATGCAAACCTGCGGAAAGCAGCCCGCCTCCTGCCTCCTGAGAGTCTTACCGGACCTCGCTAACACAGCTGTTGGCCGGAAGATCCATTGTATAGTTTCGTCCATCGACCTGCAGGATTTGAGGCTGAGAAAACTTGCAGACTGTCTGGCTCTGCACAGGCGGTTGTTGACTTCTATCCTGGAGGCTGAGCTCGAGTGCGCTACAGATTAGAGACTTTGCTTTCCCGACGACTGAAGTATCCAACGGAATATTCAGCCCAAGGGTTCCGCTGTCGGCATGCATGGATTGCCCGGTAACGGCCAGCTGATAGGGATCGCAGCTTAGCTTGCCTTCGAGCACATTAACGCCGGGATTAAGATTCGCTACAGTCAGACGTAGTAAACCCTGATGTGCTGAGGGCTCCTGGGCGTTTTCTTTGCGAACTGTGAGAGGGGCGGCGTCGCCTTCTATAACTGCATTTTTGACCTTCAAGCTTTTAAACGGAGCCTTCGTGAGATCCCAATAGGCCGACCCCCGCTTGATTGGAAATTTTGTTTCCGGCGTAAAGCTATAGCGAACAGCCTGCCTGGCGTTGAGGATGCTGGCGCTATCGTAGATCGTCAGCGAGCTGCAGTTATAAGAACCCAGCTGATTTTTCATGGGGTGCTTGAGGAGGATCGATACTGAATGTCTGTAGGCTGGCGAGGGAGTATCCTGATAGGAAAAAAAGTTGACGAGACCATCGTCCTCACGGCAGCGCAGAACACCAATCCCCGGCTTTGCGAAAGGCAAGGGGCCCAGCCGAGCGATCAACCACTGATCCACGATGACTGGCCGATAAGTAATGATCGTGGGTAGCTCTGTACAGAAACGATAAGGCCTTGCATCGAGGGAGCGAACCTGCCCTTCGGTCTGCTGAGTGCAGCAGGCACTCAGGTTTTCTGTTTGCCATCTATGACCATCGGCTCGGCAAGCCTGCTCGCGTGGAAAAATGCTTCGCTTCTCATAAACGAAGCGCAGGGTCGCGATGTCGCCTGATGAAAGTCTTGAAGGTTGTACAAGCAGGTCGTTCCGGGTATTGGCGCAGTAATTCATAATCGAGTCTTTATCGAAAGATCCGATGCGAATGCCGCCCAAAATTTCATCACTGACACCACCCATTTGGGTCTCGTCACAGGTCGAATCAATGCGATCAGCTTCGTGACGCAGACCGAGCGCATGGCCGAACTCATGGAGAGCCGTTGTGAGTAAACAATGCTCTCCACTGCAACTGCCGGGTGCGAGTATGCTTTGGAACGGTGCGATCTGGTAATTAAAAAAGAGGCGGATGCCGCCGGGCATCCCGTCCAATTTCTTGCCAAAGGCCTTGACCTCCCCCAGAATACCGTTGCTCGCTAACTCTGCATCACTGGTCTCTTGAATCCAGATGCCCTGGTCCCCGGCACGACAAGCTTTCCAGCCTGTGAACTGAAATCCAGCCTGGCTAAATTCACGAGTCACAAGATCCTGAATTTTTTGTCGC
The DNA here is from genome assembly GCA_041736305.1 of Oligoflexus sp. GTDB lineage: Bacteria > Bdellovibrionota_B > Oligoflexia > Oligoflexales > Oligoflexaceae > Oligoflexus. Next base: position 2,012 of record JBGSTX010000055.1, read on the forward strand.
TGACTGGCAAAGCGATCGCTAAAATCCTGCCAGCAGACGGCGATTTCGCGTCGATCCCAGAGATAGGCTGAGCCTTCAACAACGTTGCCCTGGCTTTCTGAAAGCGAGGGTTCCCGGAATTTGCAGGCACTGAGGCTGAACAAGAGCATCGGATAGACCATGCGAGTCCAAAATTGAGTTGGCATGAGAGTGTCCTAAGGATCTGTACAGTTAAACACGCTACTAGCTAATCTTCTGCATCACGACTAATCGAGCCAAAAGCGTTGGTTATTTGAAATTCCACCAGGACCGGCTACGAAGGGTTTGCAACGATAGAGTATGATGGGCTGGCCTGGGGACACTCCAGCGCTACCACCGCTAACGTCCATGCATTTGCCTGAGTCTTTAGCCAATTTTATATAACCATATCCACCGTTGTTGCCCTTATCCCAAAGCCATTTCTGATTGTCGTCATTGTTCTTGCAGACATCAATGACAACATAGCCGTCTCGAGCCGTTGCACAGCCCACCCGCAGCGATTTATTGGGTACCATGCGCGCGCCATTCCCATCAGCAGCCCATGCTGTATAGTAGGTATTGGTGCGGATCTGAACTTCCTCAGAGTTAGGCTGGGTGCTGACAATGGCAAATCTAGCACAATCACCCCACAGCCCATTGAGGTTTTTACCGGCGGTTGTTCCGTCTTTGGAGTAGTCCTGAAAAAACTTGCTGGACTTTATTGAGATAAGGCGCGAACCAGATAAGATGTTGGGATCCTTTCGAAAGATGTCGGCGACCACACCATTCTGTTGAGCTATGCCCGCAACCGTCCAGACCACACAGGCCCAATCATTGGGTCCTACGAGACGAATAGTCCCCTGCACAGCGTTGCCGCTTGTCGCCATAAGCGAGGCATCTTCGTCCGCAGGATGGTCGCCACCACTTTCTTTAGTCCTGCAGGATGAGCCAAAGCTGAGCATTAAGAGAGCGCAGATAGCGTTTCGCCAAAAGGCGGATCGAGCGTGAGGAGAATTCAGCTGCAAGGGCAGAAAACACTTGAACATGGAGCGTATCCTTATAAAAAGGAGAGAATAGGCATTATCTTAAGCGTGTTTATTGCTGATGGCTAGTGGATAGCTCATTATATGGCTGGAACGGCTTTACCAAGGCTAGCAGGGACTCGAACTTTTCCCGATCAGAATTAATCCAAGAGGCCTGCGAACTCGTACTGGAAGGATCTTATTATGGATGCGTCTCAGCAATAGGACTGAGCCACAGACCCCAGACCACGCCCTCCTGCAGCCATCGCCGAACGTACTCGTGCAGATCGGCTTCAGAGCCCTGGGCTTTTTTTTCAAGCTCTATCAGAGCTAAGCCAAGGTTCATTTTTTGAAGGTTTTGATAGAAACGGGATTGGAGTTGCACCAAAGGTCTATAGACCAGTGCTGCCCCTACCCTCTGGACGAGATACGTTTGTGCGTTCAAGAGGCGATCCGGCCAGGACAGTTTTTTTGACCTATCGGCTAAGAGAGCAAGGTATAGATCGAGAAGGGGCCAGTCTTCACTTATAATCATCCAATCAGCGCAAGGCTTCAAAGTCAGCTCGAAGAGATTATCGACTGCTAAGCCCTGCGGATTCCAGGCCTGAGTGAAGGGGGCAGCGAAAACTTTTTGCCTGGCCCGATCCCAGGCTGCAGCTTGCCTTAGGCAGCCCGGAGGACCTGGCAAAGTCACTTTATCCAAAAAAGTTTCGAAGTATTCTGCAAGGTCTTGTAGCGCATAAGTGCAAGGCGGATGTTCTAGAAGATATCTCTGGGCCAAGAGATTGAAATCCCAATGGCCCATCAGTTCAGCTGTCAACGGAAATTCTTTTTGCAAAACGTTGAACAGCCTCGTCCAGTACTGAAAATGATAAACGCTTATTCCAGCGTTTGCTGTTTCGGGGATCATTGCGTATACAGCTTTCCAATTAGATCTTGATTTTGAGTGGAAGACACCTCCTGAGGTTTCCAGTGGCGTTCGAAGAAGCTGACCCCACTGCGCCTGGAATTCTTGCAACCACTCAGGGGATTTCATAAACATCTCCTCTATAGAAGCGCGCTTTCTGCAGTTCGGCGAGGAGGATAGGCAAGCTAGGTATCTTGCTGTCCCATTCTAAAAGAGTTGGAAAAGGACCTCCGAGTTTCCAAGCCGAAGCATAAAGATTCCAAACTGCTTCGGCCACAGGTCCGTCATGGGTATCAACTAATCGACCGTCGCCCTGAGAGTGATGGCCAGCGAGATGGACCTGTAAAACCCTCTCAAATGGAATGGCGGCTAAGTACTCTTTTGCATCAAAGCCATGGTTTTGGCTCGAAACATAGATGTTGTTGATATCGAGGATCATCCCTATATCAGCTCTTTCAACTACCGAAGAAAAAAACTCCCACTCAGTCATTTCACTTCTAGCAAAAGTCACATAGCTCGATAGATTTTCCAGGGCAAAAGGGCGACCAAGGCGCTTTTGGACATAAGCAGCTCGCTCAGCAGCAAAGTCGAGCAAATCTCGGCTATAGGGAGTTGGAAGTAGATCATGATGGGAGAGTCCATGCGAACCGGTCCAGCAAAGATGGTCGCTAACAAAAGGAGCGTCGACGCTATCAGCTAAGCGGCAAAGCTCCTCTAAGTATGCTTCGTTCAACGCATCTGCACCAAGTAGGTTGAGACCCACCCCATGGAGGACCACTGGATAGCGGCTGCGGACTCGCTCTAAGTTCTCTCGAGGTGGCCAAGCAGCCCCCGTGAAATTTTCAGTGATAGCTTCAAAATAGTCGACAGCTGGCCAACTCGCAAAGAGCTCAGTATAGAACTCGGTCCGCAGACCAAGTCCCAAGGCATGGGGGTGAAGTCTTTCCAAGATCTCTCTTCCTATTCTGTCATGCCCCAGCTTTTAGCTTCTATGGGCAAAGTCTTAATGTGAGCTGCGGTTCTCTTAATTTCTGCCAGCGAATAGCTCTTGTAAAAACCAGGCATATTCGCGAATGCCACACCATCGGCGGCTACACCGTGAATACCGAAAGCAATCTTAGCTATCAGGGCACTCTCAGGACGAGCTTGGAAAGCAGCAATGGCGGCTGTCGCATCAGTGCCAGGCGCAATGGGAAGGACAAACTTATCGGTGCCTTCTCCGTGGCAAAAGCTACACTTAATCTCCGAGCCCACCTCTTTACCATTGTCTGAACCAGTAAGAATAGCTGCACCGCTGAGACCCTTGTCCTCTGGAAGATCAACGCAGGACATACCTGCGCAAATGTTGAGAGCTTGGCAGCTGTGCTCGCTGAGTTTCCCTGAGGAGCTGTGGTAGGAAAGTCCAGCGCATGAGTTAGAACCTGAGCAGCTTGCATGGGTCTGCAATACCCCACCACGCCCCTCACAGGTACTAGTGAAGCTTTGCAGCGTGATAGTTTTGTCGACTGAAGTGGAGCTGATTGCGGGCTTAGCCGGGGACACTTCGACAATTTTTTCTTTCTCGTTTTCTCCACATCCTCCAAGCTGCGCTCCCATGAGACCCATCAAAGCTGCTCCGAGAAGACTCGATTTTACGGGTTGTACATCGCTCATAACTTTAATTCCTCAATGCAAGAAAAAATAAACGATCATGCTTCCGTGGAAACACGGAAAAGATGGTCGACAAAGGTCCGTTGATTTGAACAGAATTCAGTAGGGGGGCTTCAATAGAACTTGGGATGAGGAACGGGAGGCTCTAGTTTGAACTCAGACTTCAAACTTTTGATAAAAAAGTCAAAAAGACGTGTCGAGGAGGGTTGGAAACGAATCCATGCCTGCGTATCGACGTTGGGTAGAAAAAAGGCAAAAAATGTCAGGAGGTCGCACTTACAAGATGCATCTGTCTTATACTGCGGCTGCTTTGCATCTAGAGGTGGACGAGACTTTGCGGTTTGAGTCTGATGGCACGAAAAAGTCAGTTCATCAGACGTAAGAATTTGGCGCGCATCCGATACAAATGCTTCAATCGCTCGGCAACGAGGGACAGTCGACAAGGCGAACGCCATCACCAAAGCAAGCCCGAGAACGAGCTGGAGTGTCTTTGATAATGAATGAAATAGGTACATAACTTTGGCTGATCTCCCTGAAGACGTATAATGCTAGCATACGGAATGCTGGAGATGAAAGTCTTTCATAATACTGTCTCACAAGGATACCCACCAATTTATTGGTGGAAGGAATTGGGAGAGATCTATATCCCAGGTCGGAGATAATTTTCATTCAGTTTAGACAGTAAGAATACCCGTCAACTTTTTGCGCCAGAATGCAAAACTTGTGAGCTGTCCCCTGAACCGTTTTGCCTGCCACATCGCGAAATTCGCCGCTAGGACGGATGATCTTTATAGGGTTTATGATCAAGAGACCAGCTACCGAAATGTTCGATTTGCTGAGCTTTATCCAGCTACTCTCGGTGCGCCAAGCGATCTAAATCCCTGAGCCGCTGATCCGTGATATCGCGTGACACGGTGGCTAGGCTATCAAGCGCCTGGGATTTTACCGGTCCTTCGTAAAAAAAGTGCCTTGTTTATCTTGTCAGAACTGAACAGCTGTCAATATTTTTGGCAGGCTACCGTCCATCTGCCGAATGGATTCTGCACCTTATCCTCTAAGCGAGTTCAGCATAGCCTTTGCAATAGGCTTCCCTATGATTTCTGAGCACGTAGATATCAGCCCCACGTAAAGGAAAAGTTTCGATGACCAAGCGCACTACGATTTTTCTATCTGTTTCTTGGCTCTCACTCGTTATAGGCGCCGCGGCCTGCAGTACCGCCCAAGATAAATCCGAGATCGCCAGCACGAGTGCTGCAGGATGCAGCAGTGGGTCTATTGAAGTCTGCGTTCTTCCTGGTGCTTATGAACTCGATACAGCCATCGACAGTGTCCTATCTAATCTCAAGCAAAAAGCAAAAGGCGATGGCTTCAATGGTGCCCGCGTAGCCTGTACCGAGGTGAGTTACCCCGGTGCTGAGCCGAAGGTTCTGGCAGAAGCAGCTGAGCGCGGTACCTTTATTTGCCTTTTCAATAATACTGCAACTATGAATATGGCCCTCAACCGCCTAAGCACCTTTATCGAAGACTTCGAAACAGTCGATGCAGACGCAAAATACAGTGACGAAGTCTGGGCGGAAGAGCAGAAGTCCAACGGTTCGCTGGGACACAATCTTGAGTCCCAGGACCTGAGCCGCTACCTAAAGGAGACTAAGCCCTTCATCGAAAAAAGATCTCAGAGCCAAGTTCTTGGGATTCAGATTGAAAACGAATTTTCGAAGAAATTCATCCTACCCATGCTGCAAAACAAACCTAAATCCATCCTCCTCGGTGTGCCTTTGCCTGAAACTTCGGGCGAAGAGGCGGCTGCTGAGCTAAAGGCTGTCCTCGGCCATGAGATCTTTCACTCGCTTTATTTTCACAGCGATGTCATGCAGCAAGTTGTAAAGAGCTACGTGGATGCCGCGAGTGCCGCAGATATATCGCTGATGAAGAAGCGCCTCTCACAAAAAGGCTACGCGGTAGAGAATGAAGACGGCTCCCCTGCTAGCGCAAAGCAAAGCTACATGTTCTATAACGAAACTGCAGCCTACCTACTCGAGTCAGGCGCTTGTACCGACGGTGCTTTTATGAGCTATGTAGATGAAAGCGTTGAAGATCTAAAGGAAATTTCTAAAACAGCCCCGCTCGTAGTCAAGCATGCCGCAAAGCTACGCGAGATTTTGGTCAGCAAACAAGTTATCGATCCGCAGTGGGCGAAAAAGTGGTCTCCAGACCTTATTAAAGATGGCTGCCACCTTTAATTATTCGCCTCCCAAGCTGTCATGCTCATTGATACGTAAAGGCAAAGCGAAAGCTTTGCCCGCATGTTTGCCTGGGAAAAATTAAATACGTTCCAATGATCTGTTTGCAAAAAAAGCACCTTCCCGTATCTTGCACGCACGTTAGAATTGTTTGCTAATTTAGGGGGATTCCAATGCTTTCTTTGCGGGTAAATCATGCCTTACTAGCCTTGCCACTCTGGACTGGAAGCTTGCCAAGCCAAGCTTTTGCCGAGTTTCGACCAGCAGAATCACCATCAAGCACGGCTTGCGTTATCATGCAAGGCAACGGTGAGAAGTTCCCTGCCCTCCTCGCGCAACTTATGGCTGTGCTCGAACGCGATATCGAGCCGCAAGTGATCATGGGTGGGTCTTCCGCTTCAGGCGTTTCGAGCATACTGCGTGCCTTGTTGCAGAACCCGAGTCTGCTGCGGACTACGGTAGCAGTGGATGGCCGCTCTTTAAGCTTAGCGCAGAAAGCAGCTCGGGTCATAGCCAGTTCCAGCGCAGTAACAAGTACTGGACTAGCCCTCCCTAGCTTAAACACCTTTGGCAAAACCTTGACGTCGCTGGGCAAGTATCTAGCAGCCGATAGACTGCTTGAGGCTTTTATAGGCTATCCCGATCAATCCCTCGGCGCCTTAGAAGCGACCGTGGGCCAGACGGCTTTAATGGTAGAATTCTTCGCTAACGCGGATTTTTCCCAAGCCATTCGCGAACCGAATCTAAGCAAAAGAACTGCTCTTGTACGAGCCGATTGGCTTGAGTTCGGCGATCATATCTTCGTCACGCCAAGCGAATTTAGCAGAGCCCTGATTACGGCGCCTGGTAACCCACGCTGGACCGAGCGGGTAGAAGAGATAAAGCGACGCTATTTCGATCTTTTCTATGACGAGAAGTCCCCTCCCGACGAGAGGCCTGCGCTGGCTCTGAAGCGCTATAATCGCAAACTAGAGGAATTAGCTCCTCTGCTCGCAGCTGTCTCTGACGAGGATCTTCTAAAAGCCTTCAATGCGGTGATGGGATTGCTGAAAAATCTTCCCTCCATGAGCAGCAAAGCCTTGGGCTCTGCCGAGGGATTCTATCTTGTGAACGGCAGCTACTTGCGTAATGCATACCATGGCCTCCTCCACGACGGCAGTGGACCTATGGCTATCCCCTCGGGTGTGCTGATCCATGCCACGGCTCGTGCTGCCTCGATGAAGGACGGGAAGCTTAGGGAAAAGACTGGCCTTAAGTATCTCTATCAGTCCTATTTCCCAAGTCAAGATCTCTACAGGGATCTTGCGAGCGCACGACAGAAGCTCGCAGAGGATAGGAGTTTTATTGAATCCACAAACGATGCCGGGACTGTCGAGGCGCTTTTCGACAAGGATCATCTGTTGGTCTTGGAGCCGAAAAGCCTCGCCCAAGCATTGAAAGCATCGATGGCTGAGCCAAATGCCTTTCGACGAGATCCTATCGAGCTGAGCTCGCGGGATAGACGGGCTAACGATCTAGTCTCGGAGGAATCGACTCTGGTTTCCTACGGTGGTTGGCTAGAGCATGCCAATCTTAGAAGCTTAGGTAGCCTTGAGACCTGCAAAAAGGCTGATCTGCTGATCGAAGTTTCTAATCTGAGTCCGCAGCTTTACAAGTTCCAATTGAAAGCCATTCGACCTGTCATTGCTGGGGGGATTGGCTCCCTGGTCAGTGCATCTGCAGGAGGACTAGCCGCGAGCGATGAGCCTGCCAAGCTCTGGACGAATCAGCTATGGAAGGCTTTTTATGCCAGCCGTGAGCTCAGAGTGCCTGAAAAATTTCTACTTCTAGATTTCGATTGGGATAATGCCTCGGGTCTCGACGGCTCTCAAGCGGATGGGATGAATGCGGCTTATCAGGACAATAGGGATGCTTTCTTCGTCAGGGCATACCAGGACGCCAGTGAAAAGCTGCAGCAGAGCGGTATTCTGCCGGCTGAGCTTTCGGCTAAGAGCATCATCGGTGCTGACCTCAACGGCGTGCCGCTTAAGTCCATACTTGAGCCAAGTCTCTTAGTGCCCACCGTAGCAGAGCTCATGCAATAATTTTCTAGGCGTGCCTGCAGGGCTCAAATTTTATCGCTTAGGATTTTTACAAAGTTAAAGAGAAGTGGGCGAAGAGCTTCGACCTCGCCCACTTGTGAGCCAAATTCGCAGGAAAGGGCCAGAGGGATATTTTTCGCCTGACTCTTGAGTTCCCGACCTTTTTTAGTCAGATGGTTGATGACCACGCGGCCATCACCAGCCGGCTCCTTCAACTTATCCGCTCGTTCACGGGAGAGTAGCTCCCGCTTTTCAAGCTTGTTCAGCACCTGAATTACGGTGGCCGAATCGAGGTAAAGTCGATCGCCGATGTCTTTGACACTGAGACCGTCCTCTTCCCAGAGTACCATCAGTACTAAGTACTGCGGATAGGTCAAACCTAAGGGGTCGAGGTGGGGCTTGTAGAGTTGAATCATCATGCGCGAGGCAGCGTAGAGGGGAAAGCAAACCTGCTCGCGCAGTTTTAGCAGATCTTCGGCCTGAGTAGTAGGGGGCAAAGCGGGAGAGCTCGACTTTGCCTTGACCCGAGTCTTAGATTTAGCTTTTTTCTGAGACGGTGCCATCGCAGCTCTCCCGAGGCTATCTTATTTCTTTACACAGATCCGTGCATCGCTAAAGAGGATGCCCGATTCACAGCGTGCATTGCTACCACAATCTTGGTCCTCAACGCAGAGGCATTCGCGCGTCACGCCGCATTCTTTAGTACGTGGTTCGGCAAAGCGGAGAGATGGGTTGATAATTTTTTTCCAGAAGGGGTTCTCAAAAACACCCTGAGGATCAAGAGCCTTCTGCTGCTTAAGGAAGTCATCCCACTTTGGAAACTGGGCTGGACCTAGTCCTTCGAAGTAAGGCTGGCTATTCTTACCCCAGTGTGGACGGCCCTGATATTTGCCGAGAGTCAACTGAACGATTTCGTCATAAACATCGCTCGAGGCTTCGAGCTGCTTCTCGTTAGCCTGTGGAATGTGAATTTCGAACATCACCGTTTCATGGCCATAGGCCTGGCCTAAGTAGGCTTTCGAGGGAGCTGAGAAGCGCAGATAAATCCCGAGCAACGGGAAGCAGGCTGGACGAAGGCGGATGAGTTCCTTGACGTCTTGAGCCCAAGCAGGAAAGTCCTTGGCGCTAAACGCAACTTCTACCGTCCGCGTCTTGATTCCACGATCCCAGGCGCACTGACCGTCGGGGCAGCTTCCGCCTATCATATTATAGGAAAGGCCAACCGCGCTTTTCGAAGAAGAATCAACCGCTTTATAGGTCGAAACCCAAGCATTGGCGCGCAGAGCTTCAACTGAGCATTGAATGACTCTAGTTGAGTTCAGTACCTCGATCGGCTGGGGGAATTTTTTGATAATGCCAGCGATAGCCGGGGTGGTCCAACTGTTGTTGAAGGAGTCTCCTGGAGTCGAAAGCGGAACTTGATCGAGCGTGTCGAGAATATAAGACTTCTGTAGCGGGAACCAGTTGAGCTTCGCGTAGGTATGCCGGCGAGCGAGATCGAGAGCTTCGTTTTCGATATTTGCATCGCTCAACTTCGTGAACGAATTTTGCAATTTAAACTGAGGAAGAACTTTTAAAGTGATTTCGTAAATAACGCCGAGGAGTCCAAGATTGACCCGAGCTGCGTCCAAAGATTCGCCACTTAGAACTTGCACGGCGCCGGTACCGTCGACGAGTTTCAGTTCCTCAACCCAATCACCTACAGCAGTGGGAAATTGTAGGGAGCTATTGTGGGCTCCGGTTCCCATGGCGCCGGCAACTGTTACGCCGTTGTAGTCAGGCGTTACTGGGAAGGCTAAGCCATAGGCATTTAGCTTTTCTTGAAGGTCGCCAATGCGAATCCCTGGCTGCACAGTAACCTTGAGGTTCGTTGCGTCTACCGCGAGGAGTTGCTTGAGAGGTTCTACATTTAGAACGATTCCATCGCTTTCAGGGCAGATCACTGGGCTGTAAGACCGTGAGGCCTGAATTGATCGCACTTTCAGGGACAAGCCACTGTCGAGGGCGCGCTTAACGGCAGATTGTATATCAGTAAGCGAATTTGCTTCGATGAGCTGCGAAGCTGGGCAAACTATGCTGCCTGCATAGTTTGAAACTTTGAGCTCTTTGTCATCCTGAGGGAAGAAGAATGCAAACGCGCTGCTGGCGACTAGCATCGCCGGGAGGGTGGCCAAGCTTGGCCTCAGTAAGGTTTTCCAAGAAGGTTTCATCGCTATTTCCTTAGTGTTAAGAGGGCTTGTCCCTGCATTTGACCAGAATAGCGCTAATCCGCATTACGCAGATCTTCGCCACGAGCCTGAGGTAATCGTTTGAATACAAATTACTTGAGTACAAAGCAATTGATTTCGGAGGGGCACTTAAAGCGTTACTATGCCATGGATGACTAGGCGAGATGGAAGGCGCTCGCTTAAACAGGAGCTTGTGACTCCTTCTTTCTCTCGTCTCTGAAACTTCAGAAAGATCGAGAGAGCTCCCAGGTAAGCGCCAAGATTCAGGACGCGTTCCACGCCTAGTCGCTCAACGACCTTATGCTGGAGGAGCTAAAATTGCTGCTAAAGAGCAAAGCAGGCAGTGTCCAAGGACATGGCACGGTGCGAGTCAATTGATTCATCGAGACTTCCGACCACTTCATTTCAAACCCATTCGGTAAGATTTAATTCGATCCAACTCGATGCAACTCGTCTTTCGAGGCCCGGCACGAAGCACAAAGTTCTAAAGCATCGCCATCGAAACTTTGTAAGTGCCTATAATAAAAATATTATTTATGCGATTTGAGATCTATTAAAGTTTATTGAGCTACAGCCGAATTGGGGATTAAGAGGACTTAAAGATGTTGAAAGAAAAATGCAAATTCATACTAAATCAAGTTCTTTTCTCGAAGAATCCCTCGTCTGAGGACGGCTCTAGCTTGATATATGTCCTGATCATCGCGGCGATCGGCTCGAGCATGGTGGCTATAAGTACAAGCCGATCGAGTAACTCGAAGAGTCAGTCAGACAAGCTTAAAGCCAATGCTTTTGTCAGAAGTAGCCTCATGGATCTTAATAGTCAGCTTAGTTGTCCAGGTGGAGCTATCCGGGTGAAAAAGGGCAGTTGCGATGCGAAGTCAAAATCCATCACGCTCTCTATCCGCGAACTCAGGCGCATAGCTATGGAAAAGACCTCGCACTCTCTCGCTACGACGGGGGGCTTGCCGGCGGCAAATAGGGGATACGATTATTTCGATCTCCTTCACATGAGAATCGTCTGTTACAAGCGAGGAAGTCACTTGGATGCGTCCGGAAAACCGATGATGACAGATAAAAAACAGATACCTTGTACGCTGCTGGGAAACATAGACCAAACTCTAACACCGCTGGTCTCGCAGAATAGACTCAGCGGGGTTGAGGAACGCTTCAATCAAGACGTGGCTGTGATCCTAGCTACCATTAATCCAGAAATAAATACGAAGATTGCGGATGTTGAGAAAGACATCAAAAAGCTCGAGGTGAAGAAAAAAGTGTCTGAGCATCAGCACGGCATTGCGCTAGATCGGCTGAATGTAGCAAGTAATAACCTGACAGCTAGGCAAGACGTTTATAATTCCCTATTAGGCCAATTTAATAGATCTGTGCTTGACTACAATGCCAAAGTCGCGACGTGCCCATCTCCTTGCCCCAGTGATAGTCCGCTCCTGCCTGAAATTTATGCTGCTCAAGCAAGCATGCTAGCGCTCCAAGAGCAGCTGAACCGTTCGATTGCGACCCTCAATACCGCCACTACAAATTTTAGGAATGTGCAAAGCGAGGAAAATCTCGCTAGAAGTGAATTGCAAGGCAATATAGATGCTATTGCTACAGAGCAAAAGAGAATTAGCAGCTATCAGAATATGATTCAGTATCTCAAATCAATTAGCGATGGCAAAGACCTTATTCTAAGAAATTCTCAGCTGGCTGTTCTTCAGGCCGAGGGAGGCATACTCAAACGTCTGCTTCGTCACGGTGTAGGCGGAGCTGCTACTTCTGCGCTCTCTCGCTTGCCTAATTCGGATAATGACGGCCTGAGCAGTTCGCAGACTACTCCTGAAGATGCGGACAATATTCGTTTGGGAATGATCGTACTTAAGCCCTTCTGTTCCGTTGATAATGGTGAACCTAGGTTGAGGTTTAGCGCCAAGGTTACCGATGTAGAAGACATCGGAGGAGGGCTTGATTTCAAAGACAATTATTCGAAACGCCGGAATCAATTGATCAAAGTTTTGAATAATGTAGGCCTACCAGCGAAGGATGGTTGGGTAAAAATGCCGATAAACTTCACGCCATCTAATTGCACGCTTATTGAAGAGGAAGACCCACCTCTTACAGGTGCAAATAATTGGAAAATGGACGGTTTGACATCCACGAGGACCAATCCATGAGTAGAAAAATAGGGAAAATTTGGAAAGCAGACTCTGCACAAACGATTCAGTCTCACGTGTTTGGGTGCTTCAAAGGCAAAGCCCAGTCCGCCTTCAGCCTCATCGAAGTGATGATCAGCCTGGGGCTACTAGGCATAACATTCGCTGGATATATGAAGTTCTCGGCGAATTCTTCGGCGGGACTTATCACTGTGTCTGAGAAAACAGATCTATTGATGCTGAGAAAGTTTATTACTACGCAGTTCAGCTGCGAAAAAACTTTGGCAGCGAGCTCGAAACGTGAAGGAGGGCGACTGACTTATGTCAATTGTCCTGCCGGCATTGCGGGTCGAAGCATCGATATATATAGTAAAGATAGAGATGGCAAGATTATGTTTGCCAAAGATGGCTCTCTGTTTGGCGTTTATAAGGACAGTCTTGGCAAGGACCAGGGGGGCTACAAAGTTGTTGGAGTGTGCGATGGTAACGGATCGGTTCCTGATGTTGGAAGTCCGGTAAAAGTCCCTTCTTTTCGCTTCTTTGCTTCAAAAGCAGACAATCCATTTCCTTTACAAATCAACAGCGTATTGAAGTTTTCTCCCGGTTGGTCGGATTTGTTGGATGGGGGTGAAATAGAGTGCGCACTTCCGGATGATCCAGGTCTGCCTGTGGATACCAAGTGCACAGCCATGTTCGTTTCTCGACCGGGTGGAGTTCCCACGGAAGAAGTACCTGGCCCTTACTTCCGCTCGAACGGAGACCCGTGGATTACTGGGGGCCACGGTGCTAGTCTCGTCATCCGTGCTTACCGTGAACAAGATCTTGCAATTAGCTCCACTGAGGGCCGGCCTACCACTTGGCGAATGAAGTGGATGAACAAGAACCCCGACGACACGATAGGTGACCCAGTGTATGGAAGGTTGGTTGAGGATGGGTTCGCAACCCCTGTAGCCTCTCCTAGCTTTCTCGTTCCTGCAAACCTAACTCTCATGAATCCTAGCCAGCCAATGAGCAATTGCACACAGGGTGGAGTTATAACTACTGCCGCTCCTGCTTACAACCAGGTCCCTGCCTGCAGCTTCTGGGAGCAAAAGGTAGAATTCAATCAAATGTCCAATCCTCCTGACTGGTACGCAGCGCCTCTTGATTTGATTATCGAAGGGCTCGATTCATCGCAGAATGTTCTGACCTCTTGTTCCACCAAAATGCAGTTGATAAGTCCCCTCGTTCTCACCTGGCCGCGAAATGCGGATACGCCAGAGGACCTTGATTTTCATCCTACAACTACAAAGTTCGACATCGCGGCCTCGGGAAAAAGGGTTAATTCTGGCTGGATCGGCGGCTTCTCTGCATTCTTAGTGCTCGATCGAAATAGAAATGGACGAATAGATAACGGTTCGGAACTTTTCGGAGATGCCACTGCGATTGGGAGATCTACTGCTTCGAAAGCAGCGCGGCACCCTCATGGTTTCGCAGCGCTAGCCGAATTTGACGATAATCAGGACATGTTTATCGACCAGCAAGACGAGGTGTATACGAATCTTCGACTCTGGTTTGACGAGGATTCGGATGGTGAAAGTCAGCCTTGGGAGCTCCATGGTCTGAAAGATTTTGAAGTCAAGAAAATCGCACTGCGTTTTAAGCCCGTGGACAAACAACCCAAAGAAGCTAACATGCTGACCAAATTCGCCTATGAATCATCTTTTTATGGCCCGGAGATTTGTGGTCCGGCAGGGTGTCGCATTTATGATATATACTTTACAATGGCCCATCCTAGGGATGCGGAATAATTCGATCGTTCTGGGAGCTTCTTGAATGAACCGTCAAGTGCAGGTTGATCATAAGGAAAGTGGAATGACCCTCGTCGAGGTGATGATTGCAGCTGCGCTTTTCGGTATTTTGGTACTCTTTGGAGGACGAGCTGCTTATCTTCTCCATTATCAAAGTAAAGCCGTAGAGGTTAACCATACTCTCAACAACGCCAAAGCCGAAATGCTTATGCTTACCGACTGCAATACCTCAGTTTCTCTCCGAGGGGGACGCCCAGTTCGCGCCTGTGACTTCGATCCTAAAGTCACCTGTCCAAGTTCGAACTACATGACAATTATGAGTAAAAGAGCCGGTGGTTCTGGTGCTCGCAGGCAATTGATAAGAACCTGGACTGCGCCTCCGACGGGAAAGAACAAGTCGACTACCTCGACCTATGGCAGCTCTCTCGATCTCCGTGCAAGGTGCGGCTGCTGCCCGGAGTGTGTGGATGGGAAAGGTGTCTTTCTCGAGTATAAGAAAATAAGCCCTCCCGGTCCGGCCTACGAATATAAGCCTATGTTCAATGGATTGCCGATAGATTGTGTAGTGAACTAGTCGATCAGTATTCTTAGGCGTCGCCATTTAGGTACTTCTTGATGATCAGCTGGGCCGCTATAGTCCTGTTTTGGATGCGTCCGGAGGATAGTTTACGTGTAAAGAGATGAGTTCAATTATTGCGTGTTTGTGAGTTTCGTAGAACCTTGCCAGCTCGTCGACAAAAGCATCAGATTCCTCAGTAGTCGCATATCGAAAGTAGCTTTCCCCTCCCAGACATTTCTTAGTAAGCAAACTGCGGGCGAAGAGGTCTTCGAGTCTAGCAGCAATAGACTTGGCATTCGTGCGGATAACCGCTTCGATAGCTTTAATCGTCAATTCCTCCTGGTGCCTCTTCCGCAAAAGCAAAAGAATATCTAGCTGCTCGATGGAATGAACATTTTTTATAACGAAGTTTTCTAAAGCTCGAGGAATTCCCCGTTCATTGCGATCTTTAATTCGGTAATCCTCTTCTTGGTCGTATAAAAATTTAAATGTACCCAAAAGTGTGCCTGCTTGGCATAATAGTCTGCAGTTCAGATTGATATTTCCAACCTCAGTTGTCAACAGATTGGTTTTACCGATTTGATAAAGTATAATATAAACGTTACGGACATATTCGGCTGAGGTCCGACTAATCATTGATTGTGAGAAACCTAATGTATTTACAAAATGGCCTCCTTTACGATGCTTTAGTCTGCTCTCTACCGCTGGTTTGCCTAGTAATAGGACAGCTGCTTGGGCTGCCGGACTTGGTTCAAAAACGAAGTTTTTGGAATCCAGAGACGCTCATGAGGATCGATGAGTTAGACCTGGAGTTGATGGCTCATCAATCTATATCCGAGCAGATGACTTTCAACGACTGATCACAAACTAAAATTTTTTGAGGAAAGTCTTGCCAAAACTCATACTCGCCTCAAATCGTCTCCCTGTTTCCATACGGAAAAATGATGATGAATTTATCGTTCAGCAAAGCCCCGGAGGTCTAGCAACCGGACTTTCTAGCCTTATTGAAGAAGACGACGTTATCTGGGTTGGCTGGCATGGCTATCAAGAAGCCCTTGATCCTCAGACACATGCAGCATTAATTCAGAGATTAGAGGCCATGAAGCTCTGCCCGATAGATCTCGATCCAAACGAGGTCACGGCCTACTATAATGAAGTTTCAAATGGGACTTTCTGGCCCCTCTATCACTACCAGATTGAGCGAATGGCTTTGGAACTTAGGGGCTGGGAAACCTATCGCATAGTCAATATGCGCTTTGCTGAGCGCATCGCAGCGCTCTATCAAGCTGGCGATTGCATATGGGTTCACGACTACCACCTACAACTTTTACCGGGACTGCTCCGAGACCTGCTTCCAGATGCGAGGATTGGATTCTTCCTCCACATACCCTTCCCTTCGTCGGAAATCTTTCGCATTCTTCCTTGGCGCCAGGAAATATTGGATTGCCTGCTTGGAGCCGACCTCATTGGATTTCACATACACTCTTATGCTCGTCACTTTGCTAGCTCACTGCTGCGAGTCCTCGGAGTTGAAGCTTATGGTGACAAGATTCTATACAAGGGCCGCAATATTCGGATTGGTGCCTTCCCACTTGGTGTAAACACGCAATCCATAGTCGATAAATCCGATGTATCAGATTGCGATATAGCTCTTGCCATTCGAGGGATGCGTGAAGGCGGCAAAATTGAACACATTATGCTCGCGATCGATCGCTTAGATTACACCAAGGGCTTACCTCAGCGATTGCTCGCCGTAGAAAGACTCTTGGACGAAAAGCCGAGTCTAAGAGGAAAAATCGTCTATGTGCAGATAGCGGCTCCCTCCCGGGATGAAGTGCCGGCCTACAAGAAATATCGCCGAAAAGTAGATGAACTGATCGGTAGGATCAACGGCAAGTATGGAATGCCAGACTATCAACCCATTCATTACATATCGCGAGGTTTTTCGCAGGAAGAAGTCCTTGCACTCTATCGTTATGTGGATGTGATGCTGGTAACTCCTCTTCGCGATGGGATGAATCTCGTAGCCAAGGAGTTTATTGCGGCTCGATCAGATGACGACGGGGTGCTAGTGCTGAGCGAATTTGCAGGAGCAGCTGCCGAGCTCGGGGAAGCCGTCCTCGTCAATCCGTATGACATCGATGGAATGGCCAGTGGCTTTGTCCAGGCCATAGAAATGAGTCTCGAAGAACGGAGTTCAAGGATGAAAGCCCTTCGCAGTCGGATCGCTCTCTTTGATGCAGCTGGTTGGGCCAAGCGCTTTGTCGATCGAATCGGATCTTCATCTGCAGAGGGCACACGGGTCCAAGGGTTCACCCGCCCATCCAATCTATTCGAAATGCTACCTACGCAAAAGATACTGCTGTTTTTGGATTATGACGGGACCCTTTTCCCTATCGTGCGGATTCCGAGTCTGGCTCGTCCCGATTTACCTCTCCTGACTCTTTTGCGAAGGCTGGGCGAAAATCCTCGAGTTGAAGTCCATATTGTTAGTAGCCGCTCTCGGGAGTCTCTCGATAAGTGGTTTACAGGAATGAATATTCACCTTCATTCTGAACATGGTGCAATGAGTCGCGGTCCTCAGTCAGGTGAGTGGGTTGAACAGGTCTCTGTCTCGCAGTCCGCAGGTTGGAAGCCCCATGTGCGGTCTGTGCTCAAGGACTTTGCAAAGAATACACCAGGCTCATTTATCGAAGAAAAGGAAGTCTCCCTCGCCTGGCACTATAGGATGGCGGATCCAGAGCAAGGTCAACGTATGGCGAGTGAGCTTCGTTTGCATGGACGCGAGACTTTTGCGCCTATGGGTCTCGAAGTCATACAGGACAAATATGTACTAGAGGTGCGACAGTCAGGGATTAATAAGGGCATAGTCGTGAGAAGAATTAGGGAACAGCAGGCTGAGCCCGTGTTTTCAGTAGCAATCGGTGATGATTCTACCGATGAAGACATGTTCGTCGAGGCAGGTGAGAATGGGCTTACAATAGTCGTAGGCGATCATGCTACTAAAGCTGCTTATAGGGTGCGCGATTCGTCCGAGGTTCGTATCTTTCTCGAGCTGCTCGCTTCACCAAGGTGGTCCAACTGAATAAATTCGGCTTCACAATTTCGCCAAGTACCGTTAATCTGGGCCCCAAGTATTGAGGAGAATCAGGTAAAAAACTAAGGAAATCCTCACTTATGACCGATCAGAAAGCTCCTGGCAGAGAGCACATAAACTGGAACCAAGTTTACTACTTCTCCGTTATAGCGGAGTGTGGATCGATAAAGGCGGCTGCCGAAGTCTTAGAAGTTGGGTCGTCAAACCTTAGTGAGCAACTGAGTAAGCTGGAGGAGGACCTCAAGCTTAAGCTATTTCATCGCCAGCATCGCAAGCTTATCTTGACTGACGATGGGGCCCGATTGTTTCAAAGCGCCCGACAAATGTTTGAGACTGGTAAGAGATTCATCGATCACTTGACTCCCCATCAGATGGGTGGCTTCACATATGGTATCGGGCTTGTGCCAGCCCCTACGTACTCAGTCGCTCATAGATTGATCCGTCTCTTCGTCAAGCACAACATCGATGTATCTTACAACATTCATCGGTTTAATCACGATGAGATGGAGGCAGCTCTGCTCGATGGAAAAATAGATTTCGGATTTACCGATAAACGTACCGAGCGGAAAAATATTGTCCAATCACTGATCCATACTTCAGCGCTCAGCTTCTTTGTTTCGAGCTATTTGCCGAAGAAAACTTTGGCGGAATACTTCCTCGAGTTGCCTGTTCTAATTTGCCGCTCGGAGCGTTACGTCCATTCATTTATTGAAGAAGTATTGGACGATCTGGAACTAAAGCCAAAAAATATTATTCTTTCTGAGTACCCGAGCCTTATCGAGAGCCTTTGCCGCGAGGGTCTGGGGATCGCAGTCATGGTACGCTCTCCCTTTGAACATGAACACAACTTAAGACAGATAGATATGCCGGATAAGTTATCGCCCTTTAAAGAAGTCCTCTATGTGAGCTGGTTAAAGGGAGCAGAGAATTCGGAAGGTGTAAAGAGATTTGTCGAACTGCTTCGTGCCTCAGATCATGTCGTTTGTAGCAATTAACAGGATTTTTGAAGATTGCTGAATTAGCAAATCAAATTCTAAAAGCTCAACTGAACCAAAGCTAAAAAAAAGAACGGATCAGAAGGAAAGCCCTTCTGATCCAGCGAAGTCTCTTAGAAGCTTTGCGTTAGCTTAACATAAACGTTCTGACCTAAAGTGTCGTAGAGCGAACCGTTGACTGTTGGGTTTTGCGACTCATCAGCCGGTGGCTTGGTTGCGAGGACGTTGACGGCTCCCACAGCAACAGTGCCGTTGAAGAAAGCCGAGTAGGTGTACTGAAGATCGAATTCATTGTGGAGGGGGAGATCACCCGCAGCAGCATAGGCCTTCTCTGTTCCACCCGTTGTGCGAGCGGTCGCGCCTACACTATGGTCATTGGAAAAGGTAAAGGTAAAGGAGTTGTTTGCCTTCCAACGCGGGCGGGCGAAGATGCCGATGCGATCTTGCAGCTTCTGTCCTTCAAAGGCCGATTCTTTGTAGTAGAGATAGTAGCTCGTGTCGAAGGCCCAGTTGAACAGGAGATTCGCACGATT
>JBGSTX010000090.1:0-13742 GCA_041736305.1 Oligoflexus sp.
GTCAAAGCCGAAGCCCTCCCCGAGCAGAAGGCTCAGGGCGTGGAGAATGAGGCTCTGGTGCGCACGGTGAAAATGTCTTTCGACAATTACGTAAGGCTCAACAAGCGCATCCCTCCTGAAATGCTGCTTTCGATCGCCTCCATGGAAGATGAATCCAAGCTCGCTGATACTCTAGTCGCCCACCTCAGCAACTTAAAACTGCAGGACAAGCAGCGCCTCCTCGAGGAGACTAATCCGGCCAAGCGCCTCGAAGATCTCTATGGTTACATTCAGTCTGAAATAGAGATCATGCGAGTTGAGAAGAAAATCCGGGCACGCGTCAAGCGTCAGATGGAGAAAACTCAAAAAGAGTACTATCTCAACGAGCAAATGCAGGCCATCCAAAAAGAGTTGGGTGATCGCGACGACGGGCGGGCTGAGATCGCCGACATTGAAAATCAGATTAAGACCAAGAAGCTCTCCGACGAAGCGCGTGAGAAGCTGATGAAAGAATTGAAGAAACTCAAACATATGTCGCCGATGTCAGCCGAGGCGACCGTCGTCCGCAATTACATCGATACGGTCCTTACTCTCCCCTGGAATGATTACTCCGAAGATATTCGCGATACTATTTACGCCGAAGAAGTCTTGAATAAGGATCACTTCGGCCTCGAAAAGGTCAAAGATCGGATTCTCGAATATTTGTCGGTGCGTACTCTCGTCGACAATATGAAGGGCCCCATCCTCTGTCTTGTCGGCCCTCCCGGGGTAGGTAAAACCTCCTTGGCCCGCAGCGTGGCAACGGCCACGGGTCGTCGCTTCGTGCGAGTGGCTCTCGGCGGGGTCCGTGATGAAGCGGAAATTCGCGGCCATCGACGGACCTACATCGGTTCCATGCCAGGCAAGATGATCCATGCTTTGAAGAAAGCAGGAAAATCGAATCCCGTCATTCTTCTCGATGAGATTGATAAGTTGTCACAGGATTTTCGCGGTGACCCTTCTTCAGCTCTACTTGAGGTTTTAGATCCTGAACAGAATCATACCTTCAGCGATCACTATCTCGACCTCGACTATGACCTTTCGAAGGTTCTCTTCTTAGCGACGGCCAACTCGCTGCATTCTATCCCTCGGCCTTTGCTCGACCGTATGGAAGTGATCTCACTCGCTGGCTACACCGAAGAAGAAAAGCAGGTAATCGCCACCCAGTACCTGGTTCCCAAGCAGTTCAAGGAAAATGGGCTCGAAAACCAAGACCTCAACTTCGGGGTGAAGGCGATCCATGAGCTGATTCGCTTCTATACTAGGGAATCAGGCGTGCGGAGTCTCGAGCGCGAAATCGCTTCGGTATGCCGCAAGCTGGCCAGGAAGCATATGCGTAAGGTTGAAGCCGACGCCCATGAGGCGATGAAGGCTGAATCCAAGGAAATGAAGCCGCTGAAAGAGAAGATTAAGCTCGAAGCCAATTCAATCAGCGAGAAGATTACCGAGAAAACGATCAATAAGTACCTCGGCCCACGCAAGTACCGCATCGGCCTCCAGAATTCTCATCACGAAATGGGAATGTGTACGGGCATGGCCTGGACGGAGGTCGGCGGTGACCTGCTCGTGACCGAAGTTGCAGTCGTTCCGGGCAACGGCAAGCTCATCATTACGGGTAAGCTCGGCGAGGTCATGCAGGAGTCAGCCCAGGCAGCTCTCAGCTACGTCCGCTCACGGGCTAAGTTTTTGAGCATCGCTGAAGACTTTTACACAAAAGTCGACATTCACATCCACGTCCCAGAAGGGGCCATTCCCAAGGACGGCCCTAGCGCTGGGATCACGATGGCGACTGCCTTGACTAGCGCCCTCACTATGCGACCGGTGAGCAAAGACGTTTCGATGACGGGTGAAATTACTCTGCGTGGACGCGTGCTTGGAATCGGTGGTCTCAAAGAGAAGGTATTGGCCGCGCACCGCGGTGGGATCCGCAAGATAATAGTTCCTAAAGACAATGAAAAGGATTTGATCGATATTCCAAAGAATATCCTCAAAGACCTGACGATGGTTCCGGTCGAGCATATGGATTCAGTTCTGATGCATGCCCTGGTGTGGAAGCATCCTGACGCAAACAATGAGATTCAGGACGAACTGTTCGAAAAACTCAAAAAGGTCACGGAAGCTGAAACCCACGAACTGTCCTTCGCTCATTAAACATCAATAGATAACGAACAAGACTGGCCGCGAACGATTTGTTTCGCGGCCTTTCTCTTTTTAGGCTCTTTTCGCAGCAGTGCAGAATGTACCCCTTTATCAGACCGCTCGTCTGCCGATAGGGCAGAAGAGAGACGATTAGAGTCAATGAGGTTAGATATGGTACCGAATGGGCTGCCCGTTCCGAAGGATAGCATCGAGTTCGTCGAAGGCTTGAAAAAACGCTGGATGGCGACTGTGGATGCGATTATCGACCCTCTGATGCTGATTGATAAAGACTACACTATTATTCAAGCCAATCGAGCTCTTGCGGGCCAAGCTCATCAAGATATCAAAGAAGTTGTCGGCAGCAAGTGTTACCAAGCCTTCGCAGGACGCACAAGTCCCTGTCCCGGCTGCAACCTCCAAGGTTCACTAGAAACCATGGAACCGCAGACCTTTGAACTCAAAAAAATAGCCGGCGATCGCTTCTACGAGGTCAACACGCAACCTATCATGGATACCAAGGGCAATCTCGAAGGTTCACTGCACATCTATCGCGACCGTACGCTCGCTAAGCAGATGGAGAATCAGCTGATTCAGCATGAAAAGCTGGCTTCGATAGGTCTCCTCGCTGGTGGCATAGCCCATGAACTCAACAATCCTCTGGGTGGCATCCTTCTCTTCTCGCAGATGCTACTCCGCACGATGCCCAATAGCAGTGAGTATTTTCAAGACGTGGTCGAAATCGAAGCTGCAGCCCAACGCTGCAAGCATATCGTCGAAAACTTGCTGGACTTCGCTAGAAAGCAACCCGCTATAGAAGAGGGAGGTCGTCACGAGCGGGTTGAACTGCAGGAATCTATGCTCTCGGCCCTACGTTTCTGCAACGTCGGGGGAGTTATTGAACGCATACAGATCATCGAGGACTGGTCACCAACTGGAACACCAGCGATGGGTAACCGCAACCGCCTCACCCAAGTATTCCTCAACCTTATCCAAAATGCAGTCCAAGCTATGCCGCATGGGGGCAAGCTATCGCTCAAGACTTACCAGAGAGATGATGCGCAAGGTTCCTGGTCTGTCGCAGAAGTGCGCGATACGGGCATAGGGATCTCCAGCAGCCAAGTTAAGAAGATTTTCGATCCATTTTTCACCACGAAGGCGGAAGGCGAAGGTACCGGTCTAGGGCTTTCAATCTGCCATGGAATTGTTCAAGACTTCGGGGGCAGCATAGAGGTGGAGAGCCAAGTTAACAAGGGCAGTGTATTCCGAGTGCTCATCCCACGACCGCAAACTCTTGAAAAGACGGGATCGTAACCGTGAAAAAGTACCAATGGGGCCCAGGCCCCCAAAGACAGATTTTCTTCATGCAGATCCTGACCTCTCTGGTACTGGGCTGCGTCCTGACCCTCTCTATGATCAATCAGCTCGATAAGCTTTGGACCCAGCCAGCCTTTATCCTGGTCTACGCTTTGCTGGGCACAACGGCAGTCTTCACCATGCTTATCTGCGGTGATACGGTCGTAAGGCTCGGAAGTTGGCCCACTCTTCTCCTCCCCCACTTCACCCTGAGTCTGGCCGGACTTGGGCTCATAGCTTTGCAGGGCTTTCTGCTTATTCCTATCCCGACTCTGATCAGCTTTCCTATGCTCACGGCTTTTCTCTTGATCATTACTCTCTCGGTGCACGAAGTTTTTGCGAGAATTATGCAGCTGGTCAGGGCGGAGAAAATTAGTTTAGCGTGCATCGCTATCGTCTGGGTGGCGGTCGCTGCTACCTGGGAGGCACGCTCCCTCAATCTACGCGGAATCGAAGCACCGACGATGCGGCTGGGCGCTTGGTCCAGTGCTTTTTTACTGTTCTATCCGCTGGCGGCTTGGATAGTCCAAGCATTAGGGTCGACACCCAGTCGGAGAGCTAATAATAGGATAGGCGAAGTATGGAGCCGCGCCTTTCGCAAGCACCCCGAGCGTCTCCGCCTCTTTGCTCTGCACTGGCTAGCGGCCCTCGGCAACTTCATCATGCTCCAAGGTATACTGACCCTCAATGCGAACGAAACGGGACAGAGGTGGTATGGTTCAAAAGTCTCTTGGGGCTTCCTCAGCCTCCAGATTCTCCCAGCTGCATTCTGGGCCGGAAAGAGCTGGATTCGAGCTCATCGCCTCCCAAGGAGTATCCGGAGCCAGTCGGTTCCTGATACCGGGAAAGCAGCTCACCTGATCGGGCAGCACCACTACGGAGATCATGAAAATCACGAAACCTGGATGGGCTACCGCACGGCAGTGCTGATGATCGATCATGACCCTAACGAAGAATGCAAAACCTACCTGCCATCGTTACTTTACCGCGCCCGGCAGATTCAGACGGAGCAAATCATCCGGCAAATATTTGGTGAAAAAATCACCAGCCTCAATTCGGTCTCCTCGCAGATCAATCTCGCGATAGACGCCGAGAAGTCCTACTCCAGCTGTACGGACGCTCTGCTGATCCTCACGGTCCTCTACCTGGATGGGCTACCGCTCGTTGAACGACGCCTGAAGAATTTGGTCCGCATGCTTACGCTGCTCGACCCCCAACTGGCGACCTCTCTTTCCGAGTCGCGCCTGGAAACCCTCTTCAGCCGTCTGCAAGGATTCTTTCATCTCGACTTCAACTGGGTCGATCAGTCGATGCAGAGTTCGAGCAATGAAGCCAATATCGAAATCCGACTGGAAAACCTCAACCCGAAGGAGCGCCAGCGGGTTCTGCATCAGCTGAGTGACTCCCAGTGGCTCGGTAATTTCATTTGGATCAGTGAATCAGCTCGCGAACAACTGCGGAGCGAGTCGCCTTTCCTCTCTAATATAGTCGAGCGCTGGCCGATTCAAATCGAACAAGGCCAAGGTCGTCACCTCGAGACCGCTATCTTTCTTATCAAATTTGAGAACTTGATCCCACGTCTCCAGCGTTACTTCAGTCTGGACGATATCCGTACCCGGCTTGCGACCCACCCTATCGCCGGGGACACCCAGCATCTGGTAGATCGGCTCCAGGAGACGATACCCCAGCAACAAACTTTCGCAGCTATTCGGGAAAGTCTGAACTCTCTGAGCGAGCACCACTGGAAGGGCTATCGTGCCAAGGACCTGGCCCTCGACCTAATTCTCAAGCTGGTGAAGCAAATCGAAAGTTTAAGTGATAATCTTTCGCTGAATCAGGATCAGGTTCAGTCGCTGCGACGCGAAGCGCGCGAACTGGTTCAGTCCATAGGTTATCCATCGCAAGATTTGCACACAGCCCATCTCAAGAAAATGGCGCTTCGGCAGATCAACGAGCTGCAGCGCATCTGCCTCGACATCAACCATCCCCGCTGCTATGAAGCTTGGCTGCTTCTTGGCAGTTTACCGGTCCGAAAAATGGGTCAGGATGCAGCTTCTCAGCTGCTGCAACTGGTGGCCTTTGTCAGTCGCACCAGGCATTTGCGGAGAGATGATTTTATTCTGAGAAAATCTCTAGAAGCTTATTTCCAACTGGCGCGCGTACTTTCAGCGACTCATGAGACGGAAATGCAGCGCATACTCAACATGTTGGCGATCGCCGTAGTCGATAGCCAGCCGGATGCCGCGCTATTACTGAATTTTATGGATAAGAAGTTGGCTTTGGACTCTCATCGGAATCAGATTCTTACCCTGAGCGCTCAGGTCATCATTCAATGGGAACGACAACTCAATTCTGTCATGAGGCAGAACATCGCTACTGATTCCATGCAATCGGCTCTACAAGTCCGCTGGAAAACCTTCAGTCAGAATAAGGAGCAGATTGAATCTGCACCTATCGCTTCCTGAATGCTTAGTTCAAGGAGATTCTTTCGGCGGCCAGAATTTAGCGCCTTCGGGAATGCCATAGCGCTGCTGCAGGGTTGAGTGAGCTTCTTTCAGGCCTTCGTAGTTCAGTATGACTTCTTCTCCCTCAGGTTCCAGCTCTATCCTGGCAAATCCACTCTTCATCGCCTCCGGCAGGGCTAGCGCTTGGCGCGCTGCATCAAGGCTTTTTACTTTTTGACCGTTGATGCGGTTTACAAAACTATCTTCGAGTTCGTGATAACCCTTGTTGTAGTCTATAGGGAAAACTCTTTGCAAAACCACCACACGTTCATCAGCTTTCTGCACATCGTTAAAGGCCTCTTCGAAGAGGTAAGACAGAGGTGCCCGCTTGCGCCACTGAGATCCCCAGCTCTCCAGAAGGTCTTTCGAGAGTTCTTGAAACAAGAGCCCTCCAAATAAGAAGTAGTCGGGTTCTTGTTTGACGTTCCGCGCGACCTTTTCGTTGCGAGAATCGAAGGGCTCGGCATTTGCTTCTATCTTAAGAAGCTTGCCATCTCGCAAGACTTTGAGTTTGATTTTTTCGCCTGGAGTGACCTCGGTGACTCTCTCTTGAATCCCTATGCGCCCCCAGCGCGGATGCTCGTAAGAACCTCGAGACGAAACGCGGGTCCCATTGAGTTCGACCAGGACATCGCCTTCACGAAGCTTAGAGGCAAAAGCTGAATTCGGCCTAACGGTATGGACCCAAGCGCCGAACTGGGCACCCTGGACATCGGCCTTCGACCACTTCCTTTGGTCGGGAGCGGTGAGAGGGGCGAGGCTGAATCCCAGGTCGGCAAAGCCTTTGTAAGGCTTCTTCCGCGAGGCCTTTAAAAAGTGATCGATGATGCGGGAGGGCAGGACGAAGACCGTGGTCCCGGATTGTGCGATGGTAGCGCCCATCAACTTTTTGTCCTGGATCAGAGGTTCGAACCACCCGTAGCCGCTACGCTTGATTTCGAAGATATACTGGGGAACCACGTAGCCGGAGAGAAAGAGCGGACGGACTTCGACCTCCCGCAAACGCAGAAAGCTCGTGATCAGACTTTCACCTTCCAGTCCCTGATAGATCGTCGCACCGCCACCGACTGCCAGGTCTCCACCTAAAGGCAGCGGTTTCAATCCACTCGGTTTTTCTCCGGAAAATTTTAAGAGCGCAAGGTTGATGCTTTCATCAGCAAAGTCTAATTGCATGGGGTAACGCCGACTATCGCCAAGCTTTTCGGCTTCAAAATGCCGGGCTCCGCTGACCGCATAGGCTGAGACTAGCACATGGGTCGCATCGACCACGATGCCCATATGCGTCAGACGTTCGGTACTTTTATCTGACCATGGAGCATCGTAGTCGGACTTCTGCACGTGCGAGTAAATGCGAATCATCTGTGACTCGACTTCGGACGCCTCGACTCTGCTGCCGAAAGTGAAGATCCATATCAAGCCTAAGAAAGCAGCCGATAGACGGCTAGCGAGGAAGGTTCTCATCGGCCACCTTTTCCTTCGAAGTTGGCTGTAGCGCCGTCGTTGGTTCTGTCACCGAACCAGCGATTGAGCGGCAGCTTATACTGGCTATTGATCTCCGGATCTGCCGCCCTCGCTCCCTTGGCGTTGAGAATATAAGGTAGCGGTTTTTCCCAGAATTTGAAGGTCATAAATTCACCCGAAGATTTTTCAATCTCCTCGGCGAGTTTTTCCAGTGAGGGGACCGGTTGATTGTTGAAACTTTCCAGAACCTCTTCGAGATAAGGGCCGGCATGGGTATTAACTGCATGTGGGAGCCGATCCGCGAGGATAATCACGTCGCGCGTGTTGCGAAAATTCTCCAGGATCGGGAAATAGGAGTGAATGTAACGTAGGATGAGCGGCGCTTCACTCGCCCATCCGCGCCCCCAGCCTTGCAGAAAGGAGCGGCTGAGAGCGGTAAAGATGTGACCGGCAAAAACCAGAAAGCGAGGTCTGACCTCATAGGTCTCACCAGGATCGTAGAAGTCGCCCTGAGCCTTCAGGGGAACTTTCAAGTTCATGCGTTCATCTTTGCGGAGAATTTCGAACTCTACCTCATCGCCGACCTGCTTGAGGTCATAGAGGGCACGGAAGCTGAGTCGTTCGTCGAAAATGCTGACCTTACCGTCGACTCCGATAGGCTGTCCATCGATCGAGAGGATAATGTCGCCGGGCTTCAGCTTGTCAAAAAGGGGCGAATAGTAGGCGACTTTGCTGACTTTCACTCCGCCATCGCTGTCTCTAATCTTATGATATTCGCGGGCTGCGGCACTCTCTAGGGCGTCGTTCATCACCCAGAAACCCTGGACCGGATGCCCATCGTAGCGGCCATCGGTGATATCACGAAGAAAGCGGTTCACCACCGGAATAGGAATAATGTAGCCGGTATTCTCGGCTGACGTCTGGGTTTGGAAAGCGACTCCAACTACCTTCTTACCCTGAATGACCGGACCTCCGCTGTTCCCAGGATTGATTGCCGAGTCGACTTGAATGAGGAGGTGACTATCGGTACCGGTGTGAACGTAACGTCGGTAGCTGATGCGTGATACTACGCCTTGGGTCACCGATACCTGTTCGCCACCCGTTGGATAGCCAATAGTGTAAACTGTCTGCCGCACCTCAGGGATCTCATCAAATTGCAGGGCATCAACATCGGAGAAAAAGTTGGGGTCGACGACTTCGAGCAGGGCGAGATCGCAATCGTGAGCGATAAACTTCACGCGGGCGCTCACGGGGCGATCGTCACCGTCTTTGAGAACGGAGATAAACTTGCCTTGGGCAACGACGTGGGCGTTGGTCAAGATGCCCTGCTCGCCAATATAGAAGCCGGTGCCTGTGGAAGAGACGACGGGCTTATAGGCCCAGGGTCGCCGATAGTCGGGCTCCTGCGATATCACCCTGATCTTGAAAATCGCTTTGCGCATCGCTCCGAGCTCGAGATCAACTGCCTGCGCTTCTGGAACCGAAGCAATGGAGAAGAGCAGCACCACAAACAAGTGCAAACTGCGCGAAAAAACCGTCTCTGCTCCGACTCCTAAACGCTTTACAAGCCATCGCATACGCTTAGCGCCTCACTAGAAATACTTTGATAGGCTGCACAGACATCCGATTTTTCCGTCTCACTCAATAGCCCTGCTTCGCTGCGGCTAACGATCTGCTCTTTGAGTTTGTTACTCACCCCCCCGGTAAGCTGATCTTTGAGGACCAGAGAATTCTTGTCCTGCTCCGAGGGCTGTCCAGGTCTGGTCGAGAGCTTCTCGCGCTGCGCCTTGAGTTGCTCCAAGGAACGAACGATGCCACCAGCCAGCTGATCAGGTATACCAGTCATACCATTAAAAGTTCGTGTGACCGTTTCCAGATCATTGAACATGGAGCCTAACATGGAACCCGCTGCTGCGTCAGCAGAGGTGGGCATAATGAGATCTAGAGTCGCGGCAAGATCTTTGATCGCTGCCACATACGCTGTCATCGATCCAGCTTGACCAAGACCTTGCAAGACTTCGCTGCGCTTCAAGAGATTCGGGGTATCCCCGTTCGGCTGATAAAGGACGACTTGGTGAAAGGCCAGAGCTTCGACTAGATGAGCCATCGCCCAAACAAAAAGTGCTTTCCCGTCCTCAGCGGGGTCGTACCCGCCGGCGGTACACTCTTCATCAAAATGCCGAATGTCGCCTTCCACTTTATAAGTCTCGGCAATAAAGGGGCAGAGGACACGTACTGCTTCGGCTATGTGATGCAAAGTACTTGAGCTGCTAGCTCGAGCTTCAGGAGCGCTTTTTGGCAAGAGTACCGGCCACGGACTGAAAGGACCCGACTGCGGCGCTCCTTCGAGAGTTCCTAGACGATTGCCGTCTAATGTAATCGCTTCATAGTCACTCGGCTGGAGCCCGATGAGATCTGCCATAGCTGCCATCTGTGAGGCTGTATTATCTTCGCTCAGAAGCAAGGCTTGGGGAGATGCTTCTGTTTCTGCCTTTGGCTTTTTTTCCATCATGCGCCTAGCCAACTGAAAAAGATCCAGACCAGCGACTCCCAGATGGGTGTAGCCCAGCTGCGTGGCGATGCGCGCCTGTTCCGGTGCTAGTTTGAAAGCCGTCTCAGCGGCGCTAAGCGCGCCTGCATAGTCCCCCTGGTCAAAGAGAATTTCTGAGCGAGAGAGCTGAGCGCTGGGATCGCGGTGAACCCAAGGATCGGCGATGGGCCTTAGAATATTGCTGTGTTCCGAACAGGCGATGAAGCCCAGAGACCAGCAGAGCAGGGCTGACCTGATAAAAAGCATATTTACCCGTCTGCGGATTATGATGGTAGACATTATTCCCTCTACCATGGAATCAAGCAGGAGCCCTCAGGTCAAGTGAATCTCACTTTCTTACGGCCGAGTAGTCGGCTCTCAGCCCGTGCCGATGTCCGGAAAGAGCGTGTGCAGCTGCCTTTCAGGGGCTAGTAAACAGAATGGCGGACTTTTGTGCTCGTAGTAGGAATACAGAAGCGGAAGTCCGGAAGCAAAGGAGAGCACCCGACAGCCGGCTGCCGTCGCGACCGCGTGCCCGGCGGCGATATCCCAGATCGAGAGACTGCGAAACCGCGGGTAGCAGTGGGCTCGGCCTTGGGCGACCCAGCAAAATTTAATTGATGACCCTACTGTCAGCTTTTGTGTGTAACCTTCGGCGCGCATAAAAGCTTCAAGTTCGGCTTCGGGGTGGGAACGGCTCGATAAAAGTGTCGGCTCCGCTGGCCAGCTAGGCTTGGGAGCTGTCTGCCGGTTGATGCGGAGCCCTTTAGCCAACGAACCTGCATAGAGTTCGTCTAGGGCAGGAGCATAGACGACGCCAGCCACAGGCACGCCATCTTCAATGAGAGCGATGTTCACTGTGAAAGTCGGACGGTGCTGCAGAAATTCCTTGGTGCCATCGATAGGATCGATGATCCAAAAGCGAGCCACTTTGCCTTGCATTTTGAGAGCTTCCCGCTCTTCGGAGAGAATGGGTACATCGAGCAGAGCCTTGAGCCTCAGGCTGATGATTTGATCCGCCAGAATGTCAGCACTTGTGACGGGAGTCTGATCGGACTTCAGAGAAGTTTCAAAATTCCCAGCATGAAAGAGAGGCAGTATAGCCTGACCTGCTTCAAGGGCTATGTCTTCTAGCTCGGAGATCATGGCTGCCCGTCCCTATTGAGGAGTTCTGACGGCCTCCTCGGCCGGTAGATATTCTTCGACTATGACTATTTCGCGAGCGATTTCTTCACGCTTTTCGCCTTCGGGGTAAGCGTCTAGAGATTTCTTGAGTCGTTTACGGTAGGCCTTGAGCACTTTGAGAGCCTGCTCGTCGTCGAGAGTGGTGACACGCTGTTCTGCCGTCATTGCATATTTGAACTCTGAAAGGAGCATCCGCAAGACTCCGGTGCGGAATTTGTCTCGAGCTTTCATAGCTGACTTCATGTTTTCGTTGATTTTTTCCAACAATGACAAGGTAGAACTCCCTCTTATCAAGAAAAACGAATCCCTAAATTAGCTTATCGACCTCGAGGCGACAAGCTCTCCCCGTCTCGGTTAAGCTGGCAAGGTATACACTTAGAACTTGAGTTTTGCCGCAAAGATCTGGTAAACCTCGCAGGCTAAGCGCGAACGATTTGACACTCGGATGAAGGAAGCACGACATGGCAAAGAGTAAGAACAGCCGGGAACTGATCCGCCTCGTCTCTACAGCAGACACAGGCTTTTTCTATACGACGACTAAGAAACGCGGCCGTGAAAAGCTGCAGCTTCGCAAGTATGACCCAAAAGTCAAAAAGCATGTGGTCTTCAAAGAAGCCAAAATCAAGTAAGACTTTTTCTCAGCTCATCTCAAAAAAGCCGAAATTTCTCTCTTCGGCTTTTTATTTCCTCAAATCACCCCTTCGTCATCTTCCGGCCAGGTCTTCACAGTTTCCTGTAGCTCCTGTACGCAAAACGGAATCCAGTGTCTCAGTTGATTCAGGCGTTGATCGCTGCCACTGAGTCTGCCATCTCGCGCCCAATCTTCGATATCGGCAGCGAGCGCGGAGAGTTTCGGGGCCCAGAGATTTGCGAGCATCCCCTTGAGTTCGTGAGCAGCCCGACTGGTGCTGAGAGCGTCGTGCTTGGCTAGAGCAACTTCAACTTCGTCGAGCAGAGCAGGATAGCGTTTGGCGAAAACTGTGATGCAAAGCTCGAGCACTTCGCGCGATTCATCGAAGGCGTCCCGCAGCTGGGGCGCGTCGATCCAATAATGAGAGGATTCGCTGCCCTCCGCCAGCTCCCCCGATTCATCAAAATCCACCAAGGCTGGCTTGCTGCCTTCTTCGGTCGAGGGGCGCTGTCCCCCCAGCATCTTCGGACGATTGCGTCGCCCCATGAGGTAAAGTTCGACGGCGTTGATGATCGTATTCTTATCCACCGGCTTGACCATGACGTCTTGCATGCCTCTCTCGAGATAATAGGCATGCTGCTCTTCCTGCTCGTGCGAGGTCAGAGCGAGGACCGGAACACTTTCATAGCCGGGTATATTGCGCAAGCCTTGGCAGGTTGTTACGCCGTCCATGACTGGCATTTCAATATCGAGAAAGAGCATGTCGAAAGGCTGCTTCGCTGCGAGTTCAAGGGCCTCCTGCCCATGCCGCGCCGTGACGACCTGAGCTTTCAGAGAGCGCAGCATAGACGCCGTCAGCATACGGCTCATAGAATCGTCGTCCACTACGAGGACGCGTACTCCGTCGAGGCAATTTTCAGGGTCAATGAGAGGCAGAGTGGCTTTAGCAAAACGCAGTCGCACCGCGAGTTTTAAGCCTTGGGGGCGAAGGTTTTCGATCCGCAATTCGCCGCCGAGTTTCTGAATCAGCTGGCGACTGAGGTTGACTTCCTGCTCGAGAGTAGCGGTCTCTTCTTCGGAAACGCTTTCGTGGGGCCTATTGCGATCTTCGAGGCTCATGCTGAAAGCCGCGTGAGTTTCGCTGGAGAAAAGATGATCGCGTTTCAAGGTGAAACGAATCGAACCTTCAAAGGAGCCGAGGGCTATCCGGCGCAACATGCTCTGCAGGAGCGATTGCAACACATCGGCGTCACCGACCAGCGGGTCATTGAACTGATCTTCGTAGTTTTTGATAAGCCGTCGGCGGGGATTGAGTGCCCTCCATTCTTCGATGGCTTCTTCGAGGCAGGATTCAAGCTCGAATGCTAGAGAGGGCGGGCTGCTCTCCGCTGGGCTGGAATTTTTTTCACTGCTGCCGCCCGCAGCGCGCTCGGCTACTCGGTTGAGAGGCGTCTGTTCCTTAGACTCCTGGGTCGTAACGTCCATATAGGCCTCCTACAAAGACCAAGAGTCCGAATTAATACCCACAAGGCAGGGCAAGTTTTGGGCCTCACCCACTTATTAATTGGGCCGGGCTGGCGTGCTGATAAAGAGCCCACTCGCTTCTTACCAATATCAATAATTATGGCCTCAGCGTCAATGCTAGACATGAGACAATTTCTCACTGCTGTACGCTCAAATTCTTGCTGGGTTTCAGCAAGGGCCGAAGCTAAAAACCTTGGCGCAATGCAACGTCTGTGGTAGTGAGGCTGAAGTATAGACGCGAATTGTACGGCAAAATGATTGAATTTACTTGGATTTCGGAACTTTCCCAGCAGAGGAGTTATTTATGATGCGTAAAAATATCTTTCTTGTATTGGCATTGCTTCTCCCAGGTGTCAGTCTCGCGAAAAGTGCCTTACCACTGGGCGAAGCTTTGCCT
>JBGSTX010000113.1:0-5003 GCA_041736305.1 Oligoflexus sp.
ATGGAGCCTTGTGATGCATCGAATCACTTGCTTAAATTACCTACTCGCCAAGCTATGCTGCTGTTCATGATCCTCCTCTTGCATGCAGCATCGAGCATTGCCGCACGGCCAAGCTCAAATGGTCTAAGGAAGAAGTAGAAATCTACTGGCTTATCGACAGGAAAAGCTTCGATCAATCGAATCTGACCACTGAGGTTTATATTGTGGACTCATAATAAACATGTTGCATTTCTTAATGATCCCTATGTAATACTACTAGGGTTAATTAGGCATATATCAATCCGCAAATAATTATTCAGCCATATACGTAAGCCAGGACTGTCTCTCACGAGACTGATAGCCGGGAAAGACCGGCACGTTTTTTAGGAGGATCTCCGACCTGGGAGATAGATTACTCTCAATCCCTCCCACCGATGAATCGATGGGTATCCTTGTGAGGCGGTTTATGAACGGACGTACTTCGGCTAGCGAACTCGTCAGGATTCTGCAGAGTCAGCAAGAACGGATTCTGATGTTGTGGGAGGAGCGCGTTCGAACCGAGATCGCAGCGGCAAAGAATCAGGGGCGGACGGCGCTTCGCGATCACTTACCAAACTTCCTAGCGCGCCTTGAAGACGCGTTAGACCCAAGAACTTCGCTCGATGACGCTGCTAAAAACACGGATGTTTGCGAGACGCACGGCAAAGAACGAGCCGAACTGCTCCAGTATACGATTCCGCAAGTACTGCATGAGTACAGTATTTTAAGGCACTTCGTTTTCCAGGTCCTGGAAACTAATAGACCTTTGTCGCCCGGCGAAAGAGATACAGTGCTGCTTTCCTTCGACCACGCAGCGCGCGAAGCGGCGGAGGCGTTCATGGATGAGCGGACGGAGAAAGAGCGCGAAAAATGTCGCAACGTCGAACTTGATCGTGATCGCACCCAGCAACAGCTCACAATCCTTGAAGCAGACAGCACCCTTCAAAAAAGCTTCGTCGCCACATTGACGCATGATCTGCGAAATCCCATTGGGTCATTGAAGATGGCTCTTGATCTTCTTCTTGAGCATATTCCACCGGAGCCAGCGGTGGCTGAACTTGCTCAGATAATGGGTCGTAACCTAGAACATGCCGAGACGATGTTAAATGATCTTTTAGACGCCAATCGAATCAAGTCTGGACACAAGCTACAGCTCAATCTCGAAGCCTGTGATCTAACCCATGTGGCGAAAAGCATACTCGCGGAATTGTCGGTGGTACGTGGTAGGGGATGTGTTCTCAACGCTCAAGAAAACATCAGAGGATTCTGGAGCGAATCGCGACTTCGGCGAGTTATCGCAAACCTACTCGACAACGCTATGAAATATGGGAAGCCAAATGGCACCATCACGCTGAAGCTAACCCAAAACGCTAGTAAGACGACGATAGTTGTTCACAACGAGGGGACGCCGATTGCGCCTTTCGATCAAACGACAATTTTTGAGCCTTACTACCGTGCAAATGATTCAGGGGAGCGACATCCGGCTGGTTGGGGCCTGGGATTAACGCTGGTACGCGCCGTTGCGGAGGCGCACGGGGGTGGGGTCTGCGTCGAGAGCGGGCTGCAAGAAGGCACAGCATTTATTGTTACTCTTCCCAACGATTCGCGACCTTTTCAACTCGTAGGGGCTTTGTAGGACGGGCTGAAATATCCTTCTTTTTCCCAGCGCCAGCCGGGTCGCGAAAGCCAGCGACAGGAAGCAGTATCCCTTGCCACATTCTTCGCCAAACAGCAGCAGTCATCCATTTGCGCGGGGAAGATACCTCGCTTCTCACTCAGCTAGGATGGGCAGGCAATAGCGCTCAGCGCTATTGCCTGCTGCCCTTCATCCGATATCGCCACAGGCGCCGTTGATAGGCACTAGAAGCATATTGGCTTCCGCGATCTGAATGATGAACTAGACCAGGCGTAGGCCGTCTCGCTTTCACGGCCATATCTAGTGCCTCCAGCACGAGACTTTGAGTCATGCAGTCGGCTATCCGCCATCCGACGATCTTCCTCGAATAGGCATCCATCACAGTTGCCAGGTAGAGCCATCCTTCGCCAGTCGCGATGGGGCCTCCAAGACTAGGTGGTTGGCCCCTTTTTAATTGTCGGAGTGGCCCCTTTTTAATTGTCGCCCAACACGGGCACCTCGGTGTGTTCGGCTCGCCTCGTCGCACCATAGGCACCGGGAGGTTTTTGCATTTCCTAAGTGCTTTGACTATATTACGTGACTATATTTGTAAAGCATCGCTCAACTCCAAGGCTGGCGGAACATGAGAAAAATTGGAATATGTGGAGCCGGATCGATCGGCTGTTTTGTGGGCGGACGTCTGGCAGCGGCCAATGAAGACGTTCTATTTTACGGTCGTCCCGCGATGGGCGACGAGTTAAAGAATCATGGCCTGACGCTGCGTGATTACAAGGGAGTTCAAATATCTCTGGCTCCCCATCGCATCTCTTTTGCGACTCTGCCGGACGCTTTATCGGAATGTTCCATTGTGCTTGTCACGGTCAAGAGTTTATCGACTCTTGAAGTCGCCTCTCAGCTAAGGGCCTGTCTGAAGCCTGGGGCACTTGTGGTGAGTATGCAGAATGGAGTCAATAACGGCCAAATCCTGCGAGAAAAACTGCCAGAAGCGCGCGTGCTGAGGGCAATGGTCCCTTTTAATGTCGTGCACGCTGGTCCAGGGCGATTTTACCAGGGGACCAGAGGCGCTTTGGTGCTTGAAGCCCGGGACGCTTGGGAGCAGCCCCTTTATGAAGCCTTGCAACACGCAGGACTGGACGCGGAAGCAAGCGTCGAGATCGAACGTGTTCAGTGGAGTAAACTGCTTCTCAATCTGAATAACCCGATCAATGCCCTGGCGGATTTGCCTCTCCTCGACGAATTGAAACAGCACCGCTATCGCTCACTCCTGGCTGATTGCATAAGCGAGGGGCTGCGCTGTATGCGCAAAGCCGGCATCAGACCCAAGAGGATAGCCGGAGTTCCTGTTGGGCTGCTGCCGATGATCTTACGAACCCCCAACTTTATCTTCGAGCTGATCGCCCGGCGTATGCTTGCGATTGGTCCGGAGGCGCGCTCCTCGATGTGGGAGGATCTGCAAAAGGGAAGACTTACTGAAATCAACGCTTTGAATGGTGAGATTCTGCGGCTCGGTGCCCACGTCGGCGTTGCTGTTCCAAAGAATCAGGAGATCTACGACAAAATTAAAGAAGTCGAAAGAAGCGGATTTAAGAAAGGTCGGCTCGGGCTGTGAGTGCGGACGTTCAGGCTCGAAGGGTTCGCGCCAGCAAAAGCCCCATAATCTATAGAGCGCAATCAGCAAGCACAGGAAGCGGCGCTGACGCGCCCAAAATTCATATCCAATCTGCAAGGTCCTCGTCCAAGCCTGCGGCATCCTGCATAAGCGTTTCCAGGAGTTCGGACTGGCTCTGCATTCCGAGAAGACTCGACTGATCCCGTTCTGCAGACCTTTCCCAACACAAACCAAAGCCAATAAGGCAAAGACTCAAACTTTTGACTTCCTTGGCTTCACGTTTTAATGGGGAAGATCTCAAAATCGTGGAGGCTTTAAAAACAGTATTAAGCGGGTTTTTTCTGAATCAGATAAACTTTTTCCCGACGTCACGGGAGGCATCGTCGCATCCTGCAGTCGCTGTATGTTTGCTTGACGGAAGCCACTTTCATTGCCAATGAATTGATACATAGTTCCCAGCGAACTGTCAGCGTTGTGGCAAGCTGAACCGGAACAGCTACGCTCAAGAATGGGATTGATATCGCTTGTGAAATCGAGCTGGACTGAACCGGCATCAGTTGCTGATTCTGAGCCACCTCGGGCATTCAGCAAGGCTTCGGATTGAAATATGCTCCGCAATAGGGCGTAGGGCGTCTCGGCAGCTGCAGCTAGGAAATCGCTCTGTTCATTTGCAGAAAGAGCGTTCCACGGCCTCCCCGAAATATCTTCCCAAGCTTTTTTGCTCATGCATTCTCTGAAACCGGGACCGCGTTTGAGATAACTCTGCACCATCGCCTGGGGTCCTTCAATCGCTTCGCCAAAGCCAAAACCAATCTGCGAAAGTTGCTTCGGCCAGCGTTCATAACTACCTTGATCATTCCAACCAAAAATTGCAGAACTGAGGTTATCCATTCCGAAGTGGCACGTTGCACACTGAGGCCGCGAGACAATAGACATGCCCAGAGCATTGACATCAGGATTCAGCAAGTGGGCGATGCCACTCGTGTTCAGGCTGCTGTCGACATCGTGGCACAAAAGAGCATCTGTCAATGCCCGCACGCGCGAGCGCACATTGTTGTAGCGCCTCATAAAGGCGGGCGAGGTGACGATTCCTGCTCGCTCTGCCCCCAGCTGCGAGCTTTCAAACCAAATCTTGTCGTTTAATGGAATCTGCTTGAGTCGAGCCAACTCTTCCGTTGAAGGGGCTGATTGCCAGGGATTAACGTACTGATTGAGGAGGTAGAATTGGGCCATAGCCCTGTTGCCGTAAACAAAGGGGCTTGAGAAAAGATCGTTCCAATCAAGCTGAGTCTCGTAGACATAGACTCCACGTTCCTCGAATTCCCTTGCCAGGTCTTGGGCTAAAGAGTTGCGCATAGTTTTGGGATAGCAAAGGATTTGATCCGGCCCGCAGCCGCAACCGCTTCGCAGAAATCCATCCGCCCAACTGCAGTAAAAAGTATTGCTGTTGACTGTGAAAGATAAAGTAGCACTAACAATATTCGGACAGATGGAGATCGTGTCCTGGGCGCCTTGCGTCCACCAGGCCGAGCTACTGACAGCATCAGCCGCAAAGCAAGAACCCTTTGCTTTGCTATACCAAACGCCTTCGGCAGTTTGCTCAAGGAAAAAGGCATCGTCATTAACAAAGAAGTAAGCAGGTGCACCTAGCAAATCCGCGAAAAATCGCGACACACGTCCCTTATGTTCGGGTGCTCCAAGCCATTCCTCTCGCAGCTGGACCAAAGTTTTTGTTTGCTT
>JBGSTX010000259.1:0-5244 GCA_041736305.1 Oligoflexus sp.
CAATGAGTCCAGAAGCATTGAAGGGCTCAAAATCATCGGTTTCAACAATGATAAGGTCCTTCTCGGGGGGCAAGCCGGTGAGGCGAGAATAGAGCTCAATGGCTTTGGCGGCAGGAAGCTCGAGATCGTGAAAATTGCTCGAGCTCGAAAGAATATAGAAGCGATCGCTGCCGACGCGAGTTTCTTTGACTTGGCCTTTCTTATAAAGGACGGCTGAAAACTCTCGACCTGAGTAGCTCCAGATGCCGGCTTCGGCTGTCCCAGGTGCCAACAGGGACCAACTACTGGGGTGATTGATCTTGACGCGAAAGTCAGCCCGACGCTGAGCGATAAACATCGCCTCTTCACCATCGGCAGGGCAGCGGGTAAGAACTTGAGGATAGAACTGAGTCAGCAGACGCTGTTCAGCTGACCTATCCTTCCAGCCAGGGAGGAGAATGTCGTAACTGAAGAGCACTACACCCGCGGCCGGCGGTCCCTTGAGGCGGTAGAGAAAAGGGCTGATAGCTTCGAAGTCGCTCGATTGAAAATTCTGAATTTCTCCAATTTGGCGTGAAGCCTTATCGATGGCCGGGGGCTTACCGACGGCCAGCAAAGCCTGACTGCGCGCCTGCAAGGGGTCCAGTAGGCCGAAGTAGAGACAGCTTTCTGCCGTGAGATCGGGTGCAGGAAGCTCAATTTTCACCCTAGCAGGAGTTTCTAATTTGAGATCAGAATCACTGAGGCTGACATCCAGAAGATAGTGGATGGACCCCGTCTCACCCGCTCTGAGAGCTGAAGGATGCAAGATAAAACTCAGAACGAGGCCCATGAGAAGCCTTTGCATCCCTTTCATGACTCTGTCTAGATAGCCCTGCCTACCGGCAGCCATTGCGCTCTCCCACCGTCTGAACTTGATTTTCCTTGAGGGTCTATCGGCAGCTTTGAACTTTTATTGATAGTTTTTGGCTACATAGCTGCTTTTGAGCGGGTGGCGTGAAACGCTCGGCTCAGCCTAGAAACCACGCTTTTCTTGGGCTTTCCCGCTTTCTTTCACAGCTACCAAGCTCTGGGTGCTTCTCACGTTGTACCAGCCATTCCGCATGGCTTTCCATCCCCTCAGGTCAATCAGTTGACAAAGGCAGGAGAGCTTCTATAATTTGCAAACTTTTCTTGGTGGCTGACTGCTCCGTGACCGTCTGCCACCCTGTGCACGTAAAAGAGGTCAAAATGAAGGCTCTCGTCGAAGAAGTAAATACGGTCCAGCGTCGCATCCGGGTGGAATTGCCAGCCAGTGACGTGAAAAATGCCTTTAATTCCGTTTACCGTAACCTGCAAAAGAAAGCACGGATCAATGGCTTCCGCCCTGGCAAGGCACCTTTGAACGTCATCAAGAAGTTCTACGGCGGATCTGTTGCCTACGACGTAGCCGATCAGCTTGTTCGCAATCACCTCTTTAGCGCTATTGAAAAAGAATCGATTCGCCCGATCGCGGCACCGGTACTTGAAACGGCCGACCTTCCTCAGGAAGATGCTGATTATTCGTTCTCAGCATTGGTCGACATTTTGCCTGTCCTCACTGTCGAAGGTTACAAAACCATGAATTTGTCGGCCAAAACGGTCGACCAAGGCGCCGGCGATCTCGATCGTGAGCTTGAGCTGATTCAGCGCCGCCACGCCAAAACCCACGAGGCGCCGGAGGGTACAGTGGCCGCTCCCGGCCAGCTTGTCACCATAAGCCAAAAGGCCTCCATTGGTGAGGAGCTTTTCTCGGAGTTCACTTTCGAGAAAGTCCCGGTCGAACTCGGTAAAAAATACCTGCTGCCCGAGCTTGAAGAAGCCATTCTAGGCATGAAGGTCGGCGACGAAAAAACTCTGGAAATCGTTGTCCCAGAGCACGTTCACGATAAGAGCAAAGTCGGTTTGAAAGCCCATGCCACGGTCAAGCTCGATGGCATCATGGAAGTGACTCTACCAGAGGTCAACGATGAGCTCGCCAAAGACATGGGACTAGAAAGTCTTGAGGCACTGCGGTCCAATATTCAGGAGCGTCTGAAGCAGCAAGCGGAAAGCTTCCGCCGCAATCAGCTCGAAGCGGCTATTTTTGAGGCTTTGTCCGAGAAGAATAGTTTTGAAGTCCCTCCTTCGATGGTCGACCAGGTCATTGACAGTATGTTTGATGAAATGGAATTCGCATCGGATCGCGAACGTAAAGCTGCCAAGGCTAATGCCGAGGAGCGCAAAAATCTGCGTGAAACAGCCAAGCAACGGGCAAAAAACACGCTGATCCTCTCTGAGATCATCAAGTCAGAGAAGATTGCGGTCGATGATTCCGATTTTGACGCTTACGTAAAAGAACTGGTGGCAGGCAGCGGCTTGGGCCAGGAACCTGATGCTAAGCTGCTAGAGAGTGTCAAAGCATCCTTGGGACCGCACGCTAGGGAATCGCTGCTCTTTAGAAAGGCACTCGACTTCATTATAAGCCATGCAAATATTACCGAGACGAAAGAAACAGAGGGTACATCTGCCTAAGTCTTTAACAACTTATTAATTTGCGAAATCCTTTCTGATACAATTCTTCCTAGACAGTCGTAAACTGCTAGGAAGTTTTTTTTTTGACTAAAGGCTTCATGTCTTACGACGAAAACAGGCTAGGAAGCATCTTGTCTTTGGACTCGATGTGGCTTAAGTTAAACCATGTATGTATTGACAACTGCAAAGAAAACTGCGGCTCAATACGGGAAGCTTCAACCAGTGCTGAAAGAGGATGTTGCAATGGCACTTGTACCTGTTGTCGTTGAACAAACGAATCGAGGCGAACGTTCCTGGGACATTTACTCACGTTTGCTCCAGGAGCGGATCGTGATGTTGGGCTCCCCCATCTATGACGAGATTGCTAACGTCATAGTTGCACAGCTGCTTTATCTCGAGAGCGTCGATCCAGAAAAAGACATCAGTTTCTATATCAATTCACCTGGAGGTTCGGTCACGGCGGGACTAGCCATCTATGACTGCATGCAGCTCATTCGTCCCGATGTCAGGACCTACTGCATCGGTCAGTGTGCTAGCATGGGCGCTTGGCTGCTTGCTGCGGGAGCGCCAGGCAAACGTCATGCTCTTCCAAACGCACGCATCATGATTCACCAGCCTCTCGGCGGTGCTGGTGGTCAAGCGACGGATATTGATATCCATGCTCAGGAAATCATCAAGATGAAATCCAAAATGGCCCAGATACTTTCGCGCCACACCGGGCGGGCCTTTGAGCAGATCAACAAAGATATCGATCGTGATTATTTCATGAGCGCTGAGCAGGCTAAGGATTATGGGGTGGTCGACATCATCATTTCCCCAGCCAAGAACAAAGCAAAGAAAGATTAACCACGAATGTCCGCGAGGGGGGGGGTCGGGCCATTTCACAGAGGCCCCCCTATTCTCAACGCAGATCCTGAAGGAGACATCATCAATGGCCAGCAAAGACAGCGGTCTGCATTGCAGCTTCTGTGGTAAAGGGCAAAAGGAAGTCAAGAAGCTGATCGCAGGACCTAACGTGTATATCTGCGATGAGTGTATTCAGCTTTGTAACGACATCATTGCGGAAGAAGTTGAAAAAGAAGAGTTACTGAACCCCAGTAACAAAATTCCTAACCCGAAGGATATCTCACGTATTCTCGACGAATACGTCATCGGCCAGGACCGTGCGAAGAAAATCCTCTCGGTGGCAGTTCATAACCATTACAAGCGCCTCGACCATAAGGCTTCTCCTGATGAAGTCGAATTGACTAAGTCGAACATCTTGCTTATCGGCCCTACCGGTAGTGGTAAGACGCTACTGGCTCAGACGCTGGCGCGCATCCTGAATGTGCCTTTCACTATCTCGGATGCCACCAACCTCACTGAAGCGGGCTATGTCGGCGAAGATGTAGAAAACATCATTCTCAATCTCTTGCAAAACGCTGATTACGACGTCGAATTGGCACAAAGAGGTATCGCCTACATCGATGAGATCGATAAGATTGCCAGGAAAGGTGACAACCCTTCCATTACCCGAGACGTTTCAGGTGAAGGCGTTCAGCAGGCGCTTCTGAAAATTATCGAAGGCACGATAGCCAACGTACCTCCGCGAGGTGGCCGCAAGCACCCGCAGCAGGAGTTCCTGCAGGTCGACACTACAAACGTGCTCTTCGTCTGCGGTGGTGCGTTTGCGGGACTTGAAGACATCGTTGCGCAACGCATTGAAACCTCTTCCTTGGGTTTCGGTGCAGAGATCATGTCGAAGCGGGAAAGAAACGTAACTGATCTACTCAATAAGGTTACGACAGGTGACCTTGCGAAATTCGGACTAATCCCTGAGTTCATCGGTCGCTTACCGGTCATCTGTTCTCTGGCATCGCTGACGGAAGACGCGATGATTGACATTCTGACGAAGCCTAAAAATGCGATCGTCAAACAGTTTCAAAAACTTTTCGATTTTGAAAACGTCAGTCTCAAGTTCACGGAAGGTGCTCTGCGGGCGGTTGTCAAAGAAGCTCTCAAGCGTAAGACCGGTGCTCGCGGTCTTCGGGCTATCCTCGAAGAATCGATGCTGGAGATCATGTACGAGATCCCTTCGGAGAAATCCATTAAGGAAGTGGTGATTACGGAGGAGCTTATACTCAATGGTTCGCAGCCCATCATTGTCTACCGGACTCCTGAAGAGCTTGCTGCATTCAATGCGGCGGCGGCGAGGGAAACTAAGGACCGGGACTTCGGAACCGGCGGCAGCTGAGCACTTTTTTTGAAGTGCACTGCTATCAACAGCGACTAGGAAGGGCTCGAAAGAGCCTTTTTGCTTTTCTAAGCGAGTAATAAAGGCTGTTGTCCTACTATTTATTGCGCTAAGATACATATATGAGATCATCATACATAGAGATCTAGTACGACACCCGGCGGCTCGCCCCGGATGGAGTCGAAGCGTACCCATGAGGAGGGAGACAACAGTATGTCGGATGAGTCGAAGGAACCTGTAAGCAAGTCAGAGGCGGTCAGAATCCCACTTCTCCCTCTGCGAGATATTCTGGTCTTTCCAAGCACTGTTGTACCTCTGTTCGTGGGCCGTGAAAAATCGATCCAGGCACTTGAACAGGCAATGAGCACCAACAAGGAAATCCTTCTTGCGGCTCAGATAAAGGCCAAGACCAACGAGCCAGCGCCGGAGGACATATACTCGGTAGGTACGATCTCCAGTATACTGCAGCTGCTTCGCTTGCCAGACGGTACCGTCAAGGT
>JBGSTX010000277.1:0-5101 GCA_041736305.1 Oligoflexus sp.
GGTAAGCGTCTTGAGCACAGGCCTGCAGAGCTTTCCGGAGGAGAACAACAGCGTGTCGCAATTGCGCGGGCGCTTTTAATGAATCCGCCGATTTTGCTGGCTGACGAACCGACAGGTAATCTAGACAAGAAAAGTGGCGAATTGGTGGAAGCGTTGTTGGTAGACCTCGGTCGCCGCAACAATGTCACCATGCTGCTTGTTACGCACGATATAGAGCTAGCCAAGCGCCTGCCTTACCAGGTTGTGATGGAAGACGGCAATATCGTGAATTTTGGGGGAGCTTGGTGAGATATCTGTTTTTGATCGCCTTACTGTTTTCGAACGCCAGCGCCCTTTGGGCTGCCGAGCGAATCCAGGAGCTGGTGGTGCGCGGTAACAAAAGAGTCGAGGCGGATGCGATAACGACGACACTCGAATCGCAAAAAGGCACCGATCTCAACGCTGAGAGTGTAAGAGAAGACATACTCAAGCTGCACGACCTCGGCTATTTCTCGGATATCAAATTCCTGCGCGATGATGTCCCCGGCGGCGTGCGCTTGATTATCGAGGTCCAGGAAAAACCTGCGATCTCAAAAATCACTTTCGAAGGTATTCAAGAGCTTAAAGAAGAAGATTTCAAAGACAAGATGGAGACTAAGCTCTTCACGATCGTCAATGAGACCACGATAAACAGCGACCTGCGCTTGATCGAGAAGCAGTACCTGGAGAAGGGTTTCTATCTAGCCAAGGCTAC
The DNA here is from genome assembly GCA_041736305.1 of Oligoflexus sp. GTDB lineage: Bacteria > Bdellovibrionota_B > Oligoflexia > Oligoflexales > Oligoflexaceae > Oligoflexus. Next base: position 734 of record JBGSTX010000277.1, read on the forward strand.
CTATAAGCTGGAAGCCAGTCCTAGTAATCCGAATGAAGTGACTCTTGCCTATATCATAGAAGAAGGCGGCAAAGTCCTCATCAGCGATGTAAACATACTCGGCAATAATTATTTCACCGATGCCGAATTGATCGATAAATTCTTCTCCCGTCCCTATACCCGCAGCTCGAATTTTTCGGCACCTGGCTCGGTCTACAACGACGAATTCATCAAACGCGATGCGGAAATCCTCGGATATCTCTACAAGGACCAAGGCTTCGCCGAAGTCAATGTCGGCTCACCGATTAAAATCATCCAAGAAGACCGGAGTTTCGTCAAGCTGACGATGGAAGTCGAAGAAGGTCTGCAGTACAACGTCGGAGGTATCGAAATAACAGGCGATATCCTCTATCCGCTACCTGATATGCTTGAATGGATGAGTCTCAAGCCAGGGGAACTTTTTCGTTTCAGCTTCTTTCGGAAAGATATCGAGATGCTGATCGATAAGTACGGGGATAAAGGTTATGCTTTCGTCGACGTCAATCCTAAGCACCGTTACGACCGCGAAAAGCGTCTTGTCTATCTCAACTATGAGATCACCAAAGGCGAGAAAGTCTACTTTGGTAACTTCACCTTCACTGGCAATACTAAGACCCGCGACAACGTCCTGAGGCGCGAGCTCGAGGTCGCGGACTCTGAACTCTACAGCGGCACTAAGCTCACCAAATCCAAGCAAAACATCGAGCGTCTCGGCTATTTCGAAGAAGTGCAGACTCTGCGTCAAAGAGATGAAAAGCAGCCGCAGATCCTCCACTATAATTTTAAGGTCAAGGAAAAGCCCACTGGCCAGCTGCAAGCAGCCCTTGGCTTCAGCCCAGGCGCAGATACCAACGAAAACAAGTGGTTTGGTCAAGGCCGCTATTCTGAAGAAAATCAGAGCGGGCGAGGCTGGAGAACCAATCTCACTGCGCGTTGGAACGGCGGTAACAACTACACTCTCGAACTCGGTCTCACTGACCCTCGGGTAGCGGATAGCCAGTGGTCGCTTGGTTTCACCGCGCAGCTCAGAAACGAAGTGCGTTTTGTCACCAATGAAATCGATGTGCAGGAAGCCCGCAAAGCCGCTAGCGTGACCATCGGTCGCCGCCTCTTCGAGCTGGTACGCGCTTCGATTACCTACCGCATGTCGCTCATCGATGTGGAGTCCGATACTCCCTTGGTAGGCACTTTCGCCGAAGACGGCCGTGACAGCAGCTTGATCTTTGGCCTCTCACGGAATGGGACGAACAACTACATCGACCCGAGCGAAGGCTCCGATCTGCGTATATCGCAAGAAATCACTGGCGGGCCTTTACTTGGGGGTACCAGGCGCTACCTCGAGACCTTGGCTTCAGCCGCTTATTATTACCCCATAGACTTCAGCGATACCTACCGAACCTACTTCCGCATTTATGGTGATTTTGGCATGCTGTCTCAGAATGGTGAAGAACCTATTCCCGTTCTAAGCCGATACCGTCTAGGTTCGCCTGAGGACCTGCGAGGTTATAAGAATAATGAAATCGGTCCTATTCGTAAGATTCGCCGGACTCCGGGGGGAAGCCCACTCGAGATCAACTGGGGCGGAGTCAAAAAGAATCTCTTTCAACTTGAATACTTTATGCACATTATTAAAGAAGCCAATATCAAAGGTCTCGTTTTTTATGACATGGGTCGTGTTTATGACGACTCCGAGGCCTTTACCCTGAGCAATTACAAACGGGACTTCGGATTTGGCTTTCGCTGGATCACTCCTGTGGCTCCGTTCCGCTTCGAGTGGGCTTACCCCTACGAAAACGGGGAAGTTGGTGATCTCACGTTTATTTTCTATCTGGGATATTAATATTCTTTGGCGAGGTTTGACGACGATGATGCATAGAGTCTTCCGTAAAAGTCTGCAATTGTGCGCGCCCCTCGGCTTCTCGTTGGCACTGGGCTTTTCCTCCGCGGGGTTTGCAGCGGCTAAGCCAGGTGATGGGAAATACGCTATCGTCGACATGCAAGCTGTGATCTTGAACGTCGAAGAAGGCAAGCTCGCCCGCTCGACTCTTGAGAAAGAGATCAAAGGCAAGGAGCAAGAGCTGCTCAAGAAAAAAGAAGAGCTGGACAAGATGAACGAGGATTGGAAGAAGCAGGCGCCTCTCCTCAACGAACAGGCTCGCATGACCAAGCAGCAGGAGTTCCAGGAAAAGTTCATGGGCTTGCGCGGCGAAGAGATGAAGTTCCAGAACGAGATCAAAGGTAAAGAAGCGCAAGCGACCCAGAAAATAGCGATCACAGTTACCAGGCTCGTCAATGATATCGCAAAGGATCGGGGCTTCGAGATGGTTTTTGAAACCAATAGCGCAGGTTTGATTTATCTCAAAGATCCGGTCGACCTCACGAAAGACGTGATCACAGCCTTCGAAGTGAATAGCAAAAAACCCAAAACTGAAGCCAAGAAGTAGAGACGGATTTGCAATGGAGACCGATTCTCAGCAAGGTCCCGCGACGGGCGGGGGAGGCATAAATGGGCTCGCAAACTTGCGGGTTCAGGACTTGCTTCCTCATCGCTACCCTTTTCTTTTGATCGATCGCATTCTGGATTTCCGCCATTTGGAATATGTTGAAGCCGTAAAAATGATTTCCGGCCTTGACCCTTATCTCCAAGGGCATTTTCCAGAGCAGCCGATAGTTCCCGGAGTCATTATCCTCGAAGCCATGGCACAGGCTTCTGGTATCCTAGCTCGTCTTAGCTACCCGGAACGGTGTAACAGCTGCCTCCTGACTGAGGTTGGCGAGACGCGTTTCCGGAAGCAGGTAGTGCCTGGGGATCGCCTCGATCTGCACGTCAAGTTCCTGAAGCAAAGAAAGGACTTCTTCTGGTTCAGTGGAATCGCTAAAGTAGACGGTGACGTGGTAGCGAGCGCTTTATTTACAGCCAAGCTCACCTAAACGAGCGAGCCGACAGGAACAGGGGACGAAGCCTATGCTGGACTATTCTATTTCACCTTGGATTCCCACCCGCAAAGACGTCTTCATTCATCCCGATGCCATCGTTTACAAGGGAGCCGAGTTAGGAAGCGGTGTCGAGATAGGGCCCCGTGCTGTCGTTGGCCCAAGCGTGAAGCTCGGAGATGGGGTTAAAATCGGGGCTGCAGCCGTTATCAGCGGGAAGACTTCTATCGGCAAAGAGACGATCGTCTATCCTTTGGCGACCGTTGGTTCGGATCCTCAGGATCTCAAATATGCAGGTGAGGCTACCGAGCTCATTATTGGCGAGCGCAATAAGATCCGGGAGTATGTGAACATATCCACGGGTACCGAAAAGGGTGGGGGACGCACGGTCATCGGCGACGAGAACCTCATCATGGTCTACTCCCACATAGCGCACGATTGCCAGATTGGTAGTTACTGCATCCTGGCCAACGGAGTCCACCTCGCTGGGCACGTGCTTGTGCAGGATCGCGTCGTATTTGGGGGAATGTCGGGTGGGCATCAATTCTGCCGCTTTGGTGAACGTGCAATGGTCGCCGCCGGCGCCATTGTCGTTCAGGACGTTCCACCTTACTGTATGGTGCAGGGCGATAGGGCCCGTATTTCCGGACTGAACGTCGTTGGCTTGAAGCGATCAGATTTTCCGAAGGCTCGGATTACCGACATCAAAACGATGTTTCGTATTCTCTTTAATGAAAACCTCACAGTCGATGATGCTCTGCTGCGTATTGAGCAGGAAGTTGCGGCTTCTGAACAACGTGAACGCTTCGTCACGTTTCTGAGGGGAAGTGAAAGGGGAGTCTGCCGTTGAAAAGGTCGAGCTATTTTATATCAGCCCGCTCGGCATCCGCTGACCTCCATGCGTCCGAGCTTATATTGGCGATTCATGACCTGTTTCCAAAGGTCGAAAGCTTCGGCATCGTCGGCGAATGGTCGAGCCGGACGCGGGCCCATAAAATTTCCGAGCTCGACCGCTGCTTGAGTCTGGGTCTGCATGACAATGCTCAGTTGGGTGAAGAAGGATTGGCCGCACGTCAGTGGCTCTTCGAGCATCTCGATCCGCTGGAGCTTGAAATCGCTATTCTGGTCGGCTATTCCTACCTGCATCATGAGCTGGCTGGCTACTTCAAAGCTCGTTCGATTCCGGTCGTTCTCTATGAAATGACCCCTGTGGAAGCTTTGGCTGAACTCGATCTCAGTAAAGTCGCGGAACGAGTTACCATTGCGCTTGGTATCAATCCCAGCGGGAGCGATTTCATCCAAAGAACTGGCATCCCTTTCCAGTATGTCGGCAATCCCTATAAAGACCGGGCTGATCGAGTCAAACTCGATGTCCGCTCGATCGGCCTCAATCCTCAGCAGGAAATCCTCTCATTT
>JBGSTX010000027.1:0-3085 GCA_041736305.1 Oligoflexus sp.
ATTCATACCTATATTAAAAATTAATGACTTCCGGGATCTGAGTTTGAGGGATCTATGCTTAAAGATCTAAAAGATTTGATTGATGCCTGGCTCAAAGACCGTTCGACGCGCAATCTTTCGCTACTTTCACGACAGTCTGGGGTGCCCTACCCTACTTTGCGGCGCGTCTATCAGCAAGAAAACAGTCCTACTCTAGAGACCGTTTTGGCTCTACTCAACGTCGTTACGGCTACCGATTCGGCCATGAGTTTCCTCAACGAACACTTTTCAAACGTCGGTGCTTGGGTAGGCAAGCTGGTCAAGGGGCTCGATACTAGCTTTACTGGCGGTGATTTTAACGAAGAACTCCGCGACAGAATTAGCTTTGCCGTACTGACGCTAGCAAGCTCGGGTGGTACTAGTTTTGAGGACGTCGACTATCGCTTTGGCGAGTATGGGCTTTCTAAGCTGCGGCGTCTGATGGAAATGGAAGTGATCTATGAAAAAGACGGGCGTTTGCGCTGTCGCTATGAAAACTTTACGGTTCTGGATCCGAGGCTAATAATCGAGCAGATTAAGCACACCGTCGATCTTTTTGATCTCAATCAGCTAGGAAGTCCAGCCGTCTGTGCCCAGCTGCATACGGATGGTCTAAACGAGGTCGGAGTTCAGGAACTTAATCGTAGAATTTTAGAATTCGAAGAAGACTTGCAGAGGATTTTCGCGCATCATCCAGGCTCGAACGTGGTGATGCTCAGCTATATATCCAGCTTTCTAAAAGGGGGCGGCCCGTGAAAAAGCTTTTCGCTATTTTGATTCTAGTACTGCCAGCGACACTAAGCTTCGGTGGCAACCATTCAGGCATCGGCCCTGGGTCGACCCCGATAGTGACGCCTATAACGGGCCCCGGCAAAGGTCCCGGCATGCCTGTGCCTTATGCTCGTTCCGAGCGCGCAACCGATCGGAATATGGAACGAAGTGCTCCTCGATCAGGGGAAAGTCGGACCGCTGCTCCGAGCTCGGCGAGCTCACAGGCTCAGCTCCGATCGCAAGGACCTCGCTAGCCTAAAGTCAGTTGGAGAGCCCTTTCAAGCGAAAGGGCCGAACGTTAGGGACTAGGGGAACGGGCCCGCTTTCACACTTGGAATTTATCCCAGTGTGAAACAAAAGCCTTCCCCTTTCCATCTGCAACAAAAACGATGGAAAAATGGCAAGCTCTGGAAATCTAATCCAAAGACGGCCTTAGTTGGAATCCGCTAAAGTTTTCTCCCCATCTTCCGATAAATATAGACACATTTCAGAAAAAATATAGAGGGCTAGGATGAAAACCTTATCAGGCGCTTTTGAATTGATGCGTTTAATCAATACACCGGTATCTTTAACTCTCTCCCTCTCCCTCTCCCTCTCCCTCTCCCTCTCGCTTGCGATCTCTGCTTGCAGCAATGGCGATGCAAAAGTTTCTAGAGCCACTCAGCAAGGTACAGCGAAGCCAGAGAGTTCAGAAGACAGCGAAGCGACTGCTGAGGCCCCACCAAAGAAGGCTGTGACGGCTCCGAAAGCTCCAGCCGTTAAGCCTTCGGACGCCGAAGTTATAAGTAAGATGATCTGGAAACCTATTATGATCAATTCCGAGACGGGCAAGATGTTCACAGGTTTCGGTGGCGGCGCGGCGTTTCAATTTACTGTGCCTATCATGGTAGTAGGTGATGGTAGCATTCCGACCGAAATAGGTAATACTTTGTCGCCCGAAGATTTTGAGCGTATTTACAGTAGTCAAGAATTCGCGCAAAAGGCCCACGCCTTTCGTGCGAAACTGCTGGTTAAGGTCGATCCCACCTTTTTTGCGATGGAGGAGATCCCAGCCGCGGAAGTTAATCCCAGCAATCCCTTGGATCCAAGACGGGTATTTCTCGCTACCACTTTGAAAACGGGCAATACCAATATAGAAGTTTCCATGAACGACATCGTGCTGCAAATACCAACGACGGTAGCTGCCTATACAGCTCAACAGCTCAGCGATGGGCGGGCTCGCTATACCACAGCCGTCGGGGGAGCAAGTCCTTCGCCGTCATGCCAAAGCTGTCATGGAGCTGCAGGTGGCGCCAATCATTCGCCAACTTACCTAGCTCAGTTTGGAGACGCAGCAATCTTATCGACTATCGAGACGGGAACGAATTCCGAAGATGGTTTTAAGACGTCAGTTGCGCACAATATGACCTTTGCGACGCCTGCGCAGAAGGCAGGCATCGTCGCCTACCTCCGCTCGCTGCCACCCTTACCCTAATTTTTAGCTTATTTCTTGGTAGTTTCTGCTGAGCACCTGCTCAGCCTTTTGCATTAGAAGCAGTTGCTGAGGCACTAGCGACCGGGAGCCCATTGAAGCCTCTCGGATCAGCAAGAATATCTAGGGAACAACGCAGCGAACATAAGCTATCCAGCTTGCATTGTCGAAGTTCCGAGCACTATAGACCGTATCATTCCAACGCGAATACCAGCCGGCGAAACTGGTGTTGGCAAAGGCTGTCCACGTAACTCCGGTATACGATGGAACTCCCGCGCTGGGAGAGAAGGTCGGTGTCCCGTCAGCCGGTTGCTTGCTTCCGGGGTCGCTCGGTCTGTTTCATAATACTTCCTCACAAGGATACCCACCAATTTATTGGTGGGAGGAATTGGGAGAGATCTATCTCCCAGGTCGGAGATAATTTTTTCTCAGTTTAGCTAGTAAGAATACCCATCAACTTTTTGCCCTGAATTGCTTAAGACGCAATGCACAAAGCGAGAAAGGAGCTGATAGCCATCGAAGGCGGTGCATCGATTTAAATGATCATCCTCAGGCTCAGATTAATTTTGCAGCATTCTTTCCGGGGCCCTGCTAATTGGCTTGGAATTTTGACATAACATATGGATATATTTAAATATATATACTTAAAGCAGTGCCATTGGCCAGCACTATAGAAAAAGTAAACAAAACAGTTTACAATTTTATTGTGGTAAACTATATGGTTTACAGATCGGAAATGATTGAATGGTTGGGTAGACGCTGTGAAACTAACAAGAGTGACGCTAAGCAAACAAGCTCAGAAGGACTTGCAAAGTACACCTGGAT
>JBGSTX010000096.1:0-38035 GCA_041736305.1 Oligoflexus sp.
GCTGCGATTGCAGGAGCGGCCAGCGAACTCGAGCCAGTGCTGGCTTCCCAGCCTCTGATCTATATGGCGGGCGAAGGCCATGCTCTCGATGCGCTCGAAACCTGGCTTTTGGAGCGTGGACAGCCAGGGGAATTGATACGAAAAGAAAGTTTTTTCCGGCGAAACTATTCGCCAGCTTGAGGAGACGGCGTGCAAGCTCAGGATGGAGCCAAGCTTAGAACGGGATTTACCACCGGTGCCTGCGCAGCCGCAGCGACGCGCGCAGCGGCGCGCTTATTTATGCGGGGCCCGAAAGCTCCTCTTGCGTTAGCTTGTATCGACAGCATCCTCCCTAATAAGCAGGAGGTGCGCTTTGCCTTGCAGCTCTGTGAGTGGCAAGGCGATGCCACTGTTTGCAGCATCATCAAAGATGGCGGCGACGATCCAGATTGTACCCATGGCGCTGAAATCATAGCGCGTGTCAAACTCCTCCGCGAGACAGACGCTGTGGAAATCGTTGGCGGCGTCGGTGTCGCGCGTGTGACGAAGCCTGGACTTGGCTTGGTCGTCGGTACTTCGGCTATCAATCCTGTTCCTCGGCAGAACATTGAGGAAATGCTGCGTTTGGAAATTAGTGGCAGTCCCTACCGTGGAGCATGGATAGAAATCAGCTGTCCCGATGGAGAAGAAAGAGCCAAAAAAACTTTGAACGCTCGCCTCGGTCTCCTCGGTGGCATTTCGATTCTGGGTACGACGGGAATCGTCCTGCCTTACTCGACTTCGGCCTTTATCGCCAGCGTGATTCAAGCCATTCAACTGGCAAAGGCAGATGGCGACCAAGCCCTCGTCTTCACCACGGGCGGCCGCTCCGAGCAGTATGCGATGAAACTCTTGCCGCATTTACCGGAGAGTGCCTTCATTCAAGTCGGAGACTACGTTGGAATCGGACTGCGGCACGCGGTGCGCAACGGCATCAAACGCGTCTATATCGTGGCTATGATGGGCAAGCTTTCGAAGATGGCCGATGGCCGAATGATGACGCATGCGTCGGCCTCCGAAGTGAACATGGAGCTTCTCGCGCGCCTAGCCTCGAGTCTAGGAGCCACTGCCGAGCAGATCGATGAAATAAAAGGGGCGAATACAGCGCGGCACGTTCTCGAGATTTGTCAGAAACACAGCCTCATGGAAATGCCAAATCTCATCTGCCAGAAGACCAAGGAAATCTGTCAGAAATTTGCCCGAGAGCCGCTTGATGTCGAGGTAACTATGGTCGATTTCAACGGCACCGTGCTCGGTACCGACCGACCGCCAGTAGCAGAAGGAAAAAACTGATGAACGATATGCGCCAAATGACTGATATGGGACGCCGCATCGAAGAAGACAGCTTTGCGATCATCGATGTAGAAGCCGGTTTTCATGGCCATGAACCCGAGGCCTGGCAAATCGTGCGTCGGGTGATTCATGCTACGGCAGACTTTGAATTCAAGGATTTGACCGTCGTCCAGCCGAACGCAATCGAGGCGGGACGCGAGGCTTTGCTGCGCGGCTGTCCTTTCATACTCGATGTGAAAATGATTCAAGTCGGTCTCAATGAAGATAGGCTCAACTATTTCGGCTGTCATAGCTATAGCCATATCTCGGATGCCGATGTTATCGCTCGAGCCAAGCAAAACAACAGCACGCGCGCGATCGAAGCGATGCGCAAAGCTCATCAGCTCGGGCTGCTCGATGGCGCTATAGTCGCGGTCGGCAACGCGCCCACAGCCCTGCTCGAAATCGTCCGCCTTTACGAAGAAGAAAAGGTTCGCCCTGCTTTGGTCATAGGGGTTCCCGTCGGTTTCGTATCGGCGGCGGAATCAAAAGAAGCTCTGCTGCAGAGCGGTCTCCCAGCTATCGTCACGCGAGGCCGGAAAGGTGGAAGTACCATCGCCGTCGCCATGATTCACGCCCTCATGTCTCTCACCGTCGGGGGCAAGATATGAAGCAGTGTGCGGTCACCATTATTGGAATAGGCGAGGACGGCTGCCTCGGGCTCTCAGCGCGGGCTTTTCATGCGATAGCACGATCGCAGGTATTGGTCGGAGCCGAACGAACCTTGGCTTTTTTTCCGGACTTTGGTGGCCAAAAGCGGGTGCTGGGATCAAAGCTGAAAGCTTCGCTAGAAGATCTCGTGGCGCTAGCGGACGAGCATCACATCAGTGTGCTCGCATCGGGCGACCCGCTTTTCTTTGGTATAGGCAGTCTAGCCCTTAAGGTTTTCGGAAGTGAGCACGTCGGCTTCATCCCTCATCTTTCTTCGATTCAACTGGCCTTTGCCGCCGCAAAAATTCCATGGGCCGATGCGAGGCTTCTCTCGGTCCACGGACGTAGCATAGAAGGGCTAGTGAACAATCTTAGGCACTGCCGCAAGGCGGCGCTGCTTACTGATCCAGAGAACAGCCCGCAGCGCATAGCCCAGCATCTGCTGGAGTATAACGATACCCAGTGGCGTGCGACCCTCTGTGAGCATCTTGCTGGGGCGGGCGAACGCGTGCGCTCACTCGATCTTGATTCCCTGGCGAGCCTCAGTGATACGGGAGATTTGAACGTACTCATCCTCGAACGAGCGGCGAGCTGGTCGCAGCCGACGCGGCTGCCCTACGCTAAGGAAGAGGATTTTGCCCGCCGCATGCCGAAGCTCGGCCTCATCACCAAACGTGAAATTAGAATCCTTTCTCTGGCCGCGCTCCATATTCGCGAGGCGAGTGTAGTCTGGGACATCGGCGCCGGCTCAGGAGCCATATCGATCGAAGCAGCTCAGCTAGCTCCCTTGGGACGCGTTTATGCGATCGAATGCGATCCTGAAGGTCAGGACATCTGCGCAGCAAATATTAAACAGTTCGGCGCTGACAACGTTCGTCTCATCGCGGGCCTAGCTCCCGCTGCCTGCGAAGGGCTCGAAGAGCCTGACGCCGTATTTGTCGGTGGCAGCAAAGGGGCTCTGCGCGACATTATCAAGCTGGCTTGGGAAAAACTGCGTCCCGGCGGCAGTATGGTCGTCAATGCTATCACCCTCGAGAACGTTTCCCAGGCCATTCAGAGTTTCAGTGAGCTGAAGCTAGCCTACGATATGCAACTGGTTCAGGTATCGCGGAGTGTACCACTGGCAGGTAAGTATCATCGCTATGAAGCGTTGAATCCCATCCATATCTTCTCCCTCGTCAAAGAAAGGAATGAGGTCGATGCAACTCGGTAAGCTTTATGGAATAGGGGTTGGTCCAGGTGCGCCGGATCTCATCACTGTGAGAGCCCTGCGTTTGCTGCAGGATCTGCCGGTGCTCGCCGTGCCCCGACCTAACCCTTATAGCCCGTCGTTGGCTTTTCGCATTATCGAATCGCATCTGCTGGCCGGACCGCAGCGGCATCTCTTCTTGGAATTCCCTATGACCAAGGATCCGGATATTCTGGGTCCCGCTTGGGAAAAAGCCTTTCGCGCGATCGAAGGCGAACTGCTCGCGGGTCGGGATATCGGCTTCGTTACGCAGGGTGATCCCTTCACCTATTCGACTTTTATCTATGTTTTTGAATCGCTCAAAGAAAAATACCCGGAACTCGTCATCGAAGTCGTACCGGGCGTGAGTTCGATCGCTGCCGTACCCATGGCGGCTGGAGTTCCCCTGGTGGATGGGCAAGAGCGTCTAGCGGTCATCCCAGCCAGCTACGGTCTGCAGGATCTTTCGGGAATTCTACGGGGCTTCGATACCATCGTCCTAATGAAGGTCTCTTCGATTATGGAACCCCTCATCGACTTGCTCGAAGCCGAGGGTCTCCTCGAATGCGCCTACTACGTCGAGCGGGCGACGACCGATGAACAGCGCATTGTGCGCAACCTGAGAGATCTGCGCGGCAATCGCTGCATCTATTTCTCGATGGTCGTCGTGGCGAAGAAGCATCGCAGTGGAGTCCTGCGCGGACGGGCCGTGGAAGCTGTGGGAATGACGGGAGGTGCCCTGTGAGCGAGTCAGCAGCTCGAAAACCTTGCGCCGTCTATGTGATTACCAAGCACGGACTGACTCTCGGCAAAAAGCTCAAAGATGCTCTGCCTGAGATTGATCTCTTCGTGTCGGAGAAGGTCGCTCCTCAAGCTGATGAAAGCATCATCCGTTGCGGTCTGCCTTTGACCCCATTGCTAGCCAAAGAGTTCACTCGTTATGAAGCGCACGTCTTCATCATCAGCGTCGGCGCTGTAGTGAGGATGATAGCCCCTTTTATCAAAGATAAAAAAGTAGATCCGGCGGTAGTCTGCGTCGACGACACCGGCCGCTATGCGGTGGCTCTGCTTTCAGGGCACGTCGGCCGCGGCAACGAGTGGACCGATCGAGTCGCTGAGATACTCAATGCAGCTCCGGTTATCACGACAGCCTCGGACGTACAGGGGACCCTGACCGTCGATATTTTAGGTCGGGGATTAGGCTGGGTTCTAGACGATCACGATCGCCTCGTGACACAGGCCTGCGCCGCAGTTGTCAATGAAAGACCGGTCATGATTATCCAGGAAACGGGAGAGCCCAATTTCTGGCCCCTCGCGAAGGCCTGGCCAGCAGGCGTGCACTATCAGCGAGACTGGCGAGGGATTCAGCCTGAAGACTGGGAAATGCTCTTGATCGTATCGGACCGTGATATCGCGCGCATTCATCCGGAGGCTCTGGAGAAGGGTATTATCTATCGACCCAAGAGTCTGGTCCTCGGACTCGGCTGCGACCGAGGAACCCCAGCGGATCTCATAGAACGAGGCGTGCTGGCCATGCTCGAAGAATTCCAACTTTCTTGGAAATCAGTGGCGGGGATCGCGAGTGTCGATCTTAAAGCTGATGAAGAAGGCCTGCTCGCTCTCAGTCAGAAGTATAGCTGGCCCTTTCATACCTATCCCGCAGCCGAGCTCGACAGTGTAGCAGGTATCAGTATTCCTTCGGAAACAGTCAAAGCTTTTACGGGGACTCGATCGGTATCGGAAGCCTCGTGTCTAAGAGCAGCTGGCGCCAGCAGTCTCCTCGTACCGAAGCAGAAGTATCGCGAAGCCGGAGTCCAGGGAACTATGACCTTTGCCGTAGCACGTCGTCCATTCCCGGCGCGCGGCTGAAAAGGAAAAAGATTTATGAGCGGAGAAAAAGGCAAGCTGTGGATCGTCGGCATTGGACCGGGAGCCCACGACCTCATCGCCCCGAGAGCTTTAAAGGCCCTCGAAGAAGCCGAGCTGGTCGTCGGATACCAAACCTATATGTCCCTCGTCCGCAAGCTGATCAAAGGCAAGGACAAGATTCGCACGGGGATGACCGAAGAGATAGGACGCGCACGCTCGGCTGTTATAGCCGCTCAGGAAGGGCGCAAGGTAGCGGTCATATCGTCTGGAGATTCTGGGGTCTATGGTATGGGTTGCCTTATTTTTGAGGTTCTGCGGGAAATAGGTTGGAAAGAAGGTGATAGTCCCGATGTTACCATGGTACCCGGCATCACGGCTCTCAACTCTTGCGCCTCGCTCGTCGGTGCGCCCCTAGGCCACGATTCCTGCATGATCTCGCTGAGCGATCTGCTCACCCCTTGGGAGGTCATCGAGAAACGGATTCAAGGGGCAGCCATGGCTGACTTTGTTATCGCTTTCTACAATCCGGCGAGCGGACGTCGTCAGCGGCAGATTCAAAGGGCGCGAGAAATCCTGCTCGAGCACAGAGAGCCGACAACGCCCGTAGCTCTAGTGAAAAGTGCTTACCGGGCGCGGCAGGAGATTGTTCATACCGATCTCGACGGCATGTTGGACTATGAAATCGGCATGCTGACGACTGTTATCGTCGGCTCTACGCAGAGCTATCGCTACGAAGGTCGCATCGTTACACCGCGCGGATATAAAAATAAATACCTGCTGGCCGATGGCGCTACTCTGCCTGGCCAGACCCCTGGATTTAGCCTAAATACCGAGCCCCTGCGGGAGGTACAGAGACCATGGCTCACATCGGACGTTTAGCGGGAGCGATCCTCGCGCAAAGCGAAGATCGCTTCTATCTCATCGGCGACTGCAAGGTTCCTTGCGATTTTGAAGCCGAAGGATTCATGCCGCCGCCTGCCGACAGGCAGGTGCTGCAGCAGCCCTATATTGCGCTCGAAGCCTTGCGTGCCCATAGCCCTAAGACGCCAGGCCTGATATGCGAGCTCGAAGGCGAGCGCCTGGCTCAGAAACTGGTCGATAGTTTTTTGATTTTTCGCAATGGGTCCGTCAGCGAAAGACTGTGGCGTTACGTTATGAGCCAGAGTCGAGAAAAAGAAGCGGGTTTATACGATGTAAACTGGTTGATGCAAATCCCGCACGGAGTCTGGGATATGGTGCGCGATCAGATTCTACGCTGCAGTTAAAAGCATAGGGGGAACACAGATGAAAGTTTATATTATTGGTGCGGGACCCGGGGATCCGGAACTGATCACCGTGCGTGGACAGAGATTGATTGCGAGCTGCCCGATCGTTATCTATACGGGCTCTTTGGTGCCCAAAGAAGTGCTGCACAACGCTAGGCCGGACGCTCTCGTCATAGATTCTTCCTCGCTGACTTTAGATCAAATTATGGAACATATCGCTGCAGCCAAGGCGCAGAATCTGGATGTGGCCCGCGTCCATACCGGCGATCCGACGATCTATGGTTCTACAGCCGAACAGATGCGCTGCATGCGTGCTATCGGCGTCGAATACGAAGTGATACCAGGCGTCTCCTCTTACGCAGCCTCGGCCGCTGCTTTAAAGCAGGAGTTGACCCTCCCCGAGCTTTCACAGACCATCATCATCAGCCGCTGCGAAGGTCGGACGCCGATGCCGGAAAAAGAGCAGCTCGAAGACCTCGCTCGCCATCAGGCAACCCTGGTCCTCTTTCTCAGCATCACGATGATACGCAAAATCACGCGGCAGTTGGCTCCCATCTACGGTGCGGATTGTCCGGTCGCCGTGGTCTACCGCGCTTCGTGGCCGGATCAGCAGATTATCCGTGGGACTCTGGAAGATATTACTAAGAAGGTGAGCGAAGCTCGCATCACCAGTCAATCGATTATTATCATCGGCCGCGTCCTCGGCGCGGAGGACTTCGCTGTTTCGCGCTTATATGCAGCAGACTTTACGCATGGCTTCCGCAAGGCGACCGAACCCGTGGCCCCCGAGACCCTCTTATGAAGAAGAAGGCTGGACACGTCTATCTCGTTGGAGCGGGACCTGGTCCAGCCGATCTTCTCACGGTTAGAGCCAGATCGCTGCTGAGAAAGGCTCAGGTTCTCGCGTATGATGATCTAGTTCATCCTTCGATGCTCGAGCTTGTGAGTCCATTGTGCGAATTGCTACCGATCGGTTATCGTGCTGGAACGCAGCATGATCGTCCGCCTCCTCTGCATCCGGAAGTTTTGGCGCGAGCACAGGCCGGGGCTCTCGTCGTACGCTTGAAGTCTGGCGATCCTATGATATTTGGGCGAGGAGGAGAAGAAGCGGCTGCTCTGGCGTCCGCGGATATTCCCTATACTATCGTTCCAGGGATAACGGCCGCTTTAGCAGCGGCCGCCTCCTGTCGCCTGCCTCTGACTTGGCGAGGGCTGAGCGCCGAACTTCGTATTACGACGCAATCGACGCGGGCGAAGCCGCAGCAGCTTGGGCCTAACTGCACCTGGGCCCTTTATATGCCTCGGCACGCTGTGCGTGCGTTCACAGAGCAGCTGCTACTCGAAGGCTGTTCTCGCCATATGCCGGCAGCTTTCATCATAGCTGCAGCTCTGCCCGAAGAACGCTGTATCGAAAGTCGGCTCGGTGAGCTAGCCGATGCAGTCGAGACTCATACCTCAGAATTGCCGGGACTGGTGCTCATCGGGGAGTCGCTGCGCGGTTCGCCTCATTTATCTCAAGCAGAAAAAGTTCAGCTGCCTTTGCGCGGAAGTCGCGTTTTAATTGCCAGAGCAAGCGCGGGCCCCTCGCGACTCGGGGTGCTTCTGAAGAAACTGGGAGCGGATGCCTGGGAGGGACCTTGGATCCAAAGCCTGCCTTTGAGCTGCGAACCTGAGGAACTCTTGCTCGCCTTAGAAGAGGCCCAATGGATCGCCGTACCGAGCGCGAGCGCTTGGCGTGGATTCCTCAAGCAGCTCGCCACTTACGGGCTCGATCTCAGAGCGTTAGCGGGACGTCGGCTCATTGCGTTTGCTGAGGTGCAAGAAGTCTTCCGTAAGCAGTTTATTAAGCCGGATTTTGCGATTTCTCACCAGCGGCAACTATTGAATGAGTGGCCTGCAATGTGTCGGGGCAGGGGCATGGTTCTGGCGGCCAGCGACGAGGGTGAGTCGATCATCGCGCGACTCGAAACCCTCCGCGTTCCAGCGCGGCTGCATAGCACGGCGCGGCTTGTGCTGCAGTATCCACGCTTATCTCAACCGGCGCCTGACTTCATCATCATCCCCCACCGCAAAGCTCTGCGTTTACTCTTTGACGACGCAGACTACTGTCAGCAATTGAAGAAGATCCCGGTGATTGCACTCGGTGAGCAGCTCGCCGCCGATGCCAGAGCCTTAGGCTGCTCGGAAGTGATGGCAGCTCCGATTCAGAATCTCGACGAGGCAGCGGCTTTCATCATCGATTTATGGGAAACACGAGCGAGCGAAAGCGAAAGGCAGGCAGAACTAGATGGAAGAGCAGAAGGGTCTCCTCATACTCTATACGGGACAGGGCAAAGGTAAAACAACAGCGGCATTCGGCATGGCCTACAGGGCGATGGGGCGAGGCTGGCGAGTAGGGGTGGTGCAGTACATCAAGGGCAAATGGATGACCGGAGAAAGACTCTTCTCCGAAAAACAGCCTCTGCTCGACCTCTATGTTATGGGCCAGGGCTTCACCTGGGAAAGCGCCGACCTCAGTCGCGATCAGGCGGCGGCGCAGGCGGCTTGGCAGCGCAGCTGTGAGCTCATACAGGGAGGGCAGTATCCGCTGATCATTCTCGATGAGATCACCTACGCGCTGCATTATGGTTGGTTGCCCTTAGCTGAGGTGCGCGGTGTCCTTCACGAGCGTCCTTCTCACGTCACCGTGGTCCTTACAGGGCGACATGCTCCTCAAGAACTGATCGATGATGCCGATTGCGTGACGGATATGCAGGTGGTGAAGCATCCTTATCAGCAAGGGCGCGCTGCGCTTAAAGGAGTCGATTTCTGATGCGTAAAATAGCTCGATTGGTAATCGGTGGCGCTTCGAGTGGAAGCGGAAAAACCACGATGGTGGTCGCTCTCACAGCCGCTTTGCGGCGACGTGGACTCAAAGTTCAATGTTTCAAGTGCGGGCCGGATTATCTCGATCCCAGCTACCATCGTGAGGCGAGCGGCCGCGACTGTCATAATCTCGATAGTTGGATGATGGGCTCGCAGGCAGTGCGCGAAACCTTTGAACGCCAGACTGAGGACGTGGATATCGCTCTGGTCGAAGGGGTCATGGGCCTCTTTGATGGCGTCTCACCTCGAAGCGATGAGGGATCGACCGCAGCGATTGCTAAGATACTGGGAGCGCCGGTCGTGGTGGCCCTCGATGCTGGAGGAGTTGCCCGCACTCTGGCAGCTGTAGCTTTAGGGATGAAAATGTTTGATCCGGAGCTGCCGGTACGAGCTTTTCTAGCCAATCGAGTGGGTTCCAAAGGGCATTTGGACCTCCTCAAGCAGGCTATGCCCGAGCAACTCTTAGGAGGTCTACCAAAAAGTCCGCATTTAAGCTTCCCTGAGAGGCACTTGGGATTGGTCACCGCGAATAAAGAGCACCTGAGTTCGACACAGCTAGATGAATGGGCAGTGCTGGCAGAGGAATACTTCGACATCGATGGGCTATTAGCTTTGGCTAGGGCTGCGGAACCTTGGAATGAAGTTCTTGGAGCTTCGACTTCTCAGCACGCTAGAGATTACAGAGAGCCTTGTCGCATTGCTATCGCTCGAGATGAGGCTTTTCATTTTTATTACGAAGCTAATCTAGAGCTACTGAAACAGGGAGGCGCGGAGCTCCTGCCATTCTCGCCTTTGCATGATGAGGCTCTGCCAGAGAATATCGACGCTATCTACATCGGAGGCGGCTATCCAGAGCTCTATGCGAAAGAACTCGCTGCACAGTCGCCTATGCGGCAAGCAATACTGGCTTTCGCGGGGAAGGGGGGGCTTGTTTATGCAGAATGCGGGGGCCTCATGTATCTCGGGAATCGTCTTCGCACTCTCGACGGAGCCAGCTATGAGATGCTAGGTCTCCTCCCTACCGAAGTGCAGATGCACCCTAAGCTGCAGGCTTTAGGCTACTGTGAGGTCGAGCTTCAGGAGGCCTGCGTGCTCGGGCCAGCCGGAACGAGATTTAGAGGCCATCAGTTTCGCTATTCAAGCCTCGACACTTTAGCTGCGGTACCGACTTTCTATCGCCTTAGACGACGGCGTGGAGGAGAAGTCATCGACGAAGGCTACGCTTCCCCTAGCGGCCGTATCCTCGGCAGTTACGTCCATGCACATTGGGCCTCTAATCAAGAAATCCCCAGGAATTTTCTAGCTCTGGCTCGCAGCCCGAGGCTCTAAGCTACCCGCTTCTCAGTGGAATGAAGCTAAACTCTTTGGAGGAAAACCTTGAAACTCACTCGCTAGCCTTAACTCTACCGATTGCTTCGGGACAATTCGAGGAAGCCCGCACACGGATCCGCGCATGGATTCACGAGCTCCTCGATAGATCGCGGCGAGAGTCGGATGCGGATCAAATTTTTCAACTCAATGTGCAAATGTTTCTCGGTTTTCGCAAACTCTCATAGAAACTTAAAACTTCCCGCTTAGACCAAGAATCACATGGCTACGGGTACGCTCTACTACCCCGGCTGTAGGGTCAGGATCGTGTGGCCATGATCAGCTTCGCCATTGAACTCCAGCAGTTCGCACTCCCAGGTCTTTAGCAGCTGGGGTATGCAAAACGAGCAAAAGCAGGCAAAATGGTAGCTGCTCACTCGGAGGATGCCCTATGCGCCTGCTGTTTTTCTTCGGAATTTTGCTCATCAATCTGTCTTGCAAGTCCTTTTCAAAGGAAAACAGCGCGCTTATGCCCTACGATGGGACCGATGGTATCGTCCAAGAAAACGAAAGCCAAAAGATTGAGCGCCGCAACCAGCCCGCACAGGTTCGCTTCCCTCGTCCCTGGAGATTCTGGCTTGACTCAGAGACGCCTATCGCAGCAGCTGCTGCTGAACTCAATCAGGCAAAGGCCGACGAAGCCAGGATCTTAAGTTTCCTTGCTGTGCAGAGCGTCGGCAGCTGGTATCGAGGCCCTTTCGAGAGCTTCTCGGTGAGACTAGCTAAACAACTATCGGGTGCGAATGAGCAGGAAGCCTTCGCGTTAATGGTACTTGATAATCTGCCCTACCGCGACTGCGCTACAGATAAGCTAAAGAACGATGCTGCTGCCGAATACGAGCGCTGGATCGGGAGTGTTACGGGCCAGATAGCGGACAGCAAAACGGTAGTCATCCTCGAACCGCAAGGCATTGCTCGTCTCGACTGCCTGAGTGCTCAACTCAGACAAGAACGACTCGATCTCTTGCGAACTGCAGTGGGCGCACTCAAAAAAGGCAAAAACACCCTCGTCTATATCGATGCAGGGGGGCCGGGAGTGCTTAAACTTGCAGATGCCAGCAGTCGCCTCAAAAGCGCAGGGATTGACGATGCTGATGGAGTCGCTCTCAATACTGGCCAGTATCAGACTACAGAGGCAGTCCTCCGCTACGGACTCAGTCTCCGCCGTAGTTTAGGATCGATAAACTTCGTGATCGACACGAGCCGAAACGGCAAGGGCCTACCACCTGGAGCAAAAGCCTGCAACCCAGCCGGCGCCGCCGTCGGTGAATTGCCGATCGAAGTACCTGATGACGAGGAAATCGATAGCTTTGTGTGGTTGAAAGGGCCAGGCGAGTCCGATGGATCCTGCGGGCGCAATGAACCTCCCGCCGGTACATTCTTCAAAGCTCGCGCATTGCAGCTAGCGCGAGAAGCGGGCCTCTAAGCGCTTTTGACTAGCTGCGGAATTCCCGCGGTCAGCGACAGCACAGTCGGACAAGAGGCCGCAATTCTCGTATTACAGCGGCCCACGAGCTGGCGGAAGAGCCTGGCAACCGGTCGCGGCGGACTGATGCCTGCTCCAACCTCGCTGCTCACGAGTATAAGGCGGCAGTTGGCGGGAAGCGCTTCGATCTCGCGGAGCAGCTCATCAATGAGACTCTCGACGTAGGGCCCTAGTTGCTCGGGCGAATATTTTTGCAGTTGCCTCAAGACCAAATTCGCTATCCACTGATTGATAGAATCTAGCAGTATCTGCTCGTACTGATGCGAGAGTTCGCGAATTTGTACGCCTAAATCGTTGCGCCCCTCGACATGCACCCAATGATCGGGGCGTTGGCGTCGGAGTTCTCTGACGCGAGCTTCCAAAAAAGCCTCGGACAGATCAGCGGTACCAATGACGACCGTAGAGATGTCTGGGAGACAGGCTTCATGGGCAAGTTCGGACTTACCTGAGTAGGCAGCACCAATAATAAGCATGGGTGAGGGCTGGCCACTAGTGGCCTGGACCGGGGCACTTAGGCTCTGGGACATAGGGGGAAGCTTCCCGACGCTGAAGGCGTCTTGCTGATGTTTTTGGGATGAGTAGATTTTAACACATTCGGGCCAAACGAACTCCCGCAGCAGCCTCGGCACGGTTTGAGTTGCTCACTTGATGGGATATTCGTAGCAGAGGATTTACTGGGCTGTTAAAAAGGTGCGTATGGACCTACTGAATGTTCAGCTGGCTGCATGCTGTTCTAAATTATTAATAAATATACCTTTTGCCAAATGCCAAAGATGGAGATCGAAACGATATGGGCTTCCTCGAAGTAATGCAAGAACGCGGCATGCTCGCACAAGTGACGCATGAAGATGAGTTAAAGGCGTATTTGGCTTCTGGGGTTCGCACGGCCTATGCTGGCTTCGATCCGACAGCTGATAGTCTCCATGTCGGCCACCTCCTTCCCGTCCTGGCTCTCCGGCGCTGGCAGCAGGCGGGCCACCGCGTGATAGTTCTTTTAGGTGGTGGGACGGCCATGGTTGGTGATCCAAGCGGCAAATCTGAAATGCGGCAGATGGCCGATCAAACGCAAATCGATGCCCGGGCCGAACTTTTCAAAAAGCAGCTGGCACCTTTCCTCGATTTTTCGAGCCCTGATAAGGCGATCGTCGTCAACAACGCTGACTGGCTACGCCCACTCGAATATCTGCCTTTTCTCCGTGAGATCGGCGTCCACTTCTCTGTCAATCGTATGCTAGCTGCCGAATGCTTTAAGCAGCGGCTGGAAAAAGGGCTGTCTTTTCTCGAATTCAACTACATGATCCTGCAGAGCTACGATTTCTATCACCTCAATAAGGTCTTGGATTGCGCCGTCCAACTTGGTGGTGATGACCAGTGGAGCAACATGCTCGGCGGTATGGAACTCGTTCGACGCAAAGAGCAACGGCAAGCCTTTTGTGTGACCCTACCTCTCTTGGTCAGCTCTGAAGGCAAAAAGATGGGCAAGACGGAGAAGGGGGCCGTCTGGATCGATCCTGAACTGACTTCGCCTTTCGACTTTTTTCAATACTTCCGCAACCTCGCCGATGAGATGGTCGAAAAGTGTCTCTTCTACTTCACAGACTTGCCCATCGCTGAAGTCCAGCGTCTCAGCCGCCTCGAGGGCAAGGCGATTAGCGAAGCTAAAATCGTGCTGGCATTTGAAGCCACAAAGATGGTTCACGGTGCCGAAGAAGCGGAAAAAGCCAAAGCTATGGCTGCCTCGCTCTTTAGTGGTGAGAGCGGGCGACCGGATGCACCGGTAGTTCTTATCGATGGGCAGGGTTTCAGCGGCTCGACTGTGAACATCGTCGAACTTCTAGTCAGCAGCAAGCTCTTTCCATCTAAGAGCGAAGTGCGTCGCATGATCGAGCAGGGAGGTCTCACTCTCGACAGTGAAAAAGTCGACGACTTAAACCTGATGATAGAGCTCTCACGGCTAAAATCCGCCGATGGCATTCTCCTTAGGAAGGGAAAAAAGGGCTATCATACGCTTAAGCTGAATTGAATTTCCCTGCAGCTAGAGCGATTTAAAAAAATATTAGGACCGCCAGCAAATTTTCTCAAGCTTCGCTGAGTCCCCGCCGAGCTTGTATTATAGAACCGAGGATAAGACGGTAAAGAGGAGGCGGTCCTAATGAAAAGAATAAATATGAACTTGCTGGCTATCACACTTCTAAGCTGCAACTTGAGTGGCACAGCGATAGGGGCAGCTGTCGCTGCCAAGAAAGATGGAGTCCAGGTCACCGCAGCTCCTAAGAAAGATGCCAGCGTACTAGCCGAACTCAAAAAAGGCGAAAGCCTCGAAGCCCAGGACCGCGAAGGCATGTTCTGGAAAGTAAGCACTAAAGACGGCAAAGTCGGTTACGTGTCGGTGATGAGCGTACAGCGGCAATCGGCTGACGATTCTGGTATTCAAGGCGCCCTCCGTGAAGCAGCTCTCGCGGCTCGTCAAAACGGAGATAGCACCGACTCCGCCCGAACTCGTTCGGCGGTGATGGGTGTGCGGGGTCTCGATGAAAGCAACGAAGCGGCTATGGCTGGTAATATTCGTCCCGATCTTCGTGCGGTCTATCGAATGGAAGATCGAGCCGTAGCTAGCAAACGCGTGGAAAAGATAGAAATGCTGGTGGCGAAAGAAGTTGAAAACGCCATGAATAAAAACGAAAAAGAGAGGCCATAATCTCTTGATTTGATAGACACTTTTTCCCTAGTCATTACAGCTCTTCCCTTTAGGAAGAGCTTTTTCTATTTTACTACTTTTTTCGCTCCTTAAATACCTGCCCTAAGCTGTCGCAATTCATGATCTAATAAGCTTAACTTATGGTGCGCTAAACGGCTCCGATATTCTTCTTGTGAGTCATTCAGCGAGGTTTTTTATGGTAGCTTTTCGAGTACTAATTTCGGGCCTTACTCTTGGTACAAGTCTGAGCGCTTGTTTCCAGCTACCGACTCAGTCGGTTGGACAAGTTACAGTACTAGACGGGTCGGCCCGCTCGGTGAATACTCAAGTAGTTTCTGAAGGCAAAGCGTCGGCGACTATCGATGCCGACTCAAAAAGCCCTCAGCTCCTAGCGGCACCTGCTAGCGGAAACCTTTCAGGCTCGAGCATAACGATTCAGCCCGGCTCACTGGCGATCTCAGCGGACATCCTCGTCGAAGAGGCCATACCGCTCAGCGAAACGTCCTTGTTTAGCGAACTTCGCCTGACGGACGATGTTTCAGTTCAAAACGTGGGCTCAGGACTTATCGTTAGACCATCGCAGGGAGTTGATCTCGCGCACCCGCTGACGATCAATATGCCCATACCCGTCGCTTCTGGCCTTCGCCTGCAAAATTCTCAAAACATCGCTGTCTTCTATAAGCAATTTGGAAACGAGGGTCTGACCTCGGGTATTATTCCGGGTCATAAAATTCTTTTGAAAGGTGATGGCACAGTATCGTTTGAAGGTTATTTCGGGGCCTACTGGGTCGCTCTCATGAATAAGCCGGTGACGGAAGAAAAGATTGTGAAATCAGAAGAGCCTATCGTCAACACCCAACGCATCTCGGTAATCGAGACCGCAGGGGTGGTCACCGAAACGGCTATTGTCGCCAAGGCTTTGATACCAGAAGTCAGCTGGGCTAGTTCTGAACTGAAGTTGGAAGCCGATAGTCGAACCGTCTATCTCAAGGCTGCGGTCAAGGATGCGGCTCCTCTTAGCGCTTGTAAGGCCGATCTATTTCAAACGCCTCTCGATAAGTCCGGGCTGCTATTCGAACTGGGCTCCCAGACTCAGATGCGCTATGTCGTTGTAAAGCCTGAAGCGCATACGTTAATCGGTCGCTTTCGCTGCCAAGATTCACAAGGTCGCATGACAAGTTCACCTTGGTCACCGCTCATCAATATCCCGGCCTTGCGCATAGTCGCTCCGCCGGTAGCCTGGGCAGCTGTCGACCTTAGCCTCGATCAGACTACGCGAGTGTTTAGCTTGCTAGCTAAAACGGTAAATTCTCGTTCGCTTAAAGATTGCGTGGCACTGTTCAAGCCAAGCACAGCCGGCGTCCTACCTATTTCTGTACAGACTGGATCGAATCTCATCGCACGCTACGAGCACAGTGCCCCTAGCGGTGAAACCTTTGACGCTCGCTTCCAGTGTCGCGATGAAGAAGGTCGACTCAGCGAATCACCTTGGTCCATTGCTATCACTGTAGCTGCCAAAGAAATAGCTCTTCCGATAGTCGGTGGCATAGTTGGACCAGGGCCAGGGGGTATTGGTGGAAGCGTCGCTACTATGTCGTGGGCTCCTACCTCACTTATACTTAATGCGGACAGGTCGGTTAGTCTACAAGCGTATCCTAATTCGACAGAAAATTTTCAATCATGTTCTGCGGAGTTTGCTCAGGATCCTAACGCTAGCTTCCCTATTTCGATAGCTGTTGGCGTTTCAGTGCAGAAGAACTTTACACCAAGCCTTTCCTCCCAACACCCGCTCTATGGGCGTATAGTCTGTCAAATGAAGTCTGGATCTGTTCAGAATTCGCCTTGGTCGGAACCTGTAACAGTTCCAGCTGCCGGTCCCAGTTACTGCGGTATCTCAGCTCCTCCCTTAGCTATTTACGGTAATCGCGGACTCGGCGCCCCTTTGTTTTATGACTATTTCCAGCACGTCGCCAGTACCTGTGCTTACGAAATGGATGTCTTCGTCGATGCAAATGTAAATGTGGTAATTGCTTCGCCCGAGCAAAATTTAGTTTGCGGTAGCACAAATAATGCTTCAGTCGCGGACGGCCAGAGCTTC
This sequence comes from Oligoflexus sp., assembly GCA_041736305.1. Classification (GTDB taxonomy): domain Bacteria; phylum Bdellovibrionota_B; class Oligoflexia; order Oligoflexales; family Oligoflexaceae; genus Oligoflexus. The sequence goes on from JBGSTX010000096.1 coordinate 16,879, forward strand.
CAACTGAGCTGTGCATCCGAGAATATCTCGAGCTTCAGTCAGAAGTATTTTTCTATCCCCCGTGGCAACTACCGGGCACGGCTTGATTTTGCAGCCAATACACAGAGCCCGAGCTTGGTCTTGCAAAAGATCAGCTGTCCGAGCGGAGATCTCTTCCTAAGAATGGATTCAGGGGCCATGCAGAGCATGGAGCACCTCGGTGCTTGTGAGTTTGAAAAAACTGGCCTTAGCGTAAGTGGTTACGGAACAATGAAAATTACCAATGCGAGCGAAACTCGCTTTTGCGCTATCGACGGTAGTCCCAGTTATCTGTTTTCCGACATGGATAGTTACGGGAGTTGTTCTGCTCCGCCGAGGGAGATTAGTCACTATCTAACAAGCGGAAACTATAACTTGCATCTGCGCAGTGGTTTGAGTGCTGATCCTTCAGGAATGAACCCTAATAGAATGGAAATTTGGGCTTCGAAGGAAGCGGCCTGTCCACCAAACTACCACCTTCTTACAGGCTCTAGCAGCTCGATGACAGCCGCTAACGCTTTTGTTTTTCATGACGTTTCAGATGGACGCTGTCGCTATACTTATGATTGGATGAGCGGACCTGTAGCACCCTTCAATTTCAAGATTGGGACAGCACCTGCGACCATATGCGGAACCAGCGACATGCCTAGTTCCAGTGGGTCAAGCGCATCTTGGTATATAGGCTGTGGAACTTCTCCCTTTCAATGGGGAGAGATTCAAGCCAACCATGCCTATTTCTTGGAGCTGTTTGTAAATCCTACTGACGGCAGCCTTTCTGAATTGAAAATCAACGACGCTAAACCGGATTGCAGAAATTCCATCTATTTACAGCCAGAAGCCGAACGGGGGATATTTCTAGACGGTAGCCGCATGATGTTCCAAAAAGAGGAGTATCTCTATGAGTACCAATGGACACCGAATGCAAATACAGGTTTTCAACTTGTTTCTAAAGACGGTTCGGAGATGAAAGTCTGTGGCCTCTCAGCGGGTTCTCCTGATGTAGTTGTCGGTGGTTCCACTGGCGTTTACCTGCGCTGCGAAAATTCGAGAGGACAGATTCCAAGACCTATCCAACCTGTGGGTATCAGTCTTAACAGTCCATACAAGATCCAGTTAGATTATCGTATGGCGAGCTTTGATAATCCACCTGTGCTCAAAGTCTCGGCAGTCGCTTCTCAAACACCCTGTTCGGATGAATTTTATGTGACTGGTGGTGATTTCGGTAGTAACTTAGGTTCAAATAATATGTTCCAGCAGAGGTCGGGCTGTAACTTCGAGTTCACCTATTTATCTAACAGCACTTACCCGACGCTGCAGATTGTGAACTCGAACGCTAATATCAACTGTGGTCTGTCTCAGAATAATATTGCTAACAATGGAACTTACGCCCTCGACTGCGGATCTAACCAGTCTCCATCGATGTTTTCTTTTACCTCATCTAATAGCTATCGAATGAGCATTACTCAGCAGAGTGGTGGCGGCAGAATCTTTAAGGTAGAACAACTTTCCCCCTGCTCCAGCGGAATGTATTTCGACGGACCCGCGGCTACTAGTTTATCGCCAGCTTCTACGTATTTGAATTATATATCAAACTGCGTACATCAAATCACCTGGACGCCAAGTTCGAGTTCGATGCAGAGCTTTTTCTTGAGATCGTCTGATGGTACCTACTGCGGGGCGGGATTATCAGGCACACTTCCGTCTGACGGCAACTTTTACAACGCTATCTGTAACGTCACGGATCCAAGTAAACTACATAATTTTAGCCCCAATGTGACCGGAGGTCAGACCTATCGCATCACATTTGATCAGCAGCGGGCTGATATTCCACCGCAAGTCAAAATGGAATTGATCCCTACTGCTGCATCTATCTATGGGCTTAGCTTTCAAAAAGGTTCCACGACTTCCAATTCAAGCGGCAGCTATGGAAACCTTAATTCTCCGGATCTTAACTCCTCTCCGGGAGCTCGTTCTTTCGCCGCTAAGTGGACGGATTCGAATGGTCGCCTCTGGCTTTTCGGAGGCACAGGTAGGGATGCTAACGGCACCAGCGGAAATCTGAACGATCTTTGGGTTTATGAGCCCCAAAACAACACCTGGACCTGGAAGGGTGGAAGCCAAGCTGTTGATTCAAATGGTAATGTTGGCGTTCTTAACTTTCCTGATTCAAACAATATGCCGAGTGCTCGATGGGGTGCCACGACCTGGATTGCAGGTAGCACGCTCTGGCTTTTGGGAGGGCACGGTCTCGACTCGATTGGGGCGGAAGGTAAATTAAACGACCTATGGAGTTACAATCTCTTGAATAGTACCTGGACGTGGGAAGGGGGAAGTGCTTTTAAGGATTCTGTTGGTATCTACACAGGCCCAATTCTGGATCCTCGTTCCCGAGTTGGCGGCGCAGCTTGGGTCGAAGGTGGCTATCTATGGCTATATGGTGGTGAAGGTACACAAGGTTTTCTCTCAGACCTTTGGAAATTTGACTTCACGAATAAGACATGGGCTCTAGTGTCGGGCGACGCATCTGCAAATCTTTCGAAAACCGCTAATTCGCCGGGTGGCCTTGCATTCCCTAGTACCTGGAACAACGGTGACGTTTACCTTTATGGTGGATCAAGCTTTGCCGGTCATCAGGGTACGCTATGGCGTTTCTCTGCCGGAACCTGGCAAGAATTGAAAAGCAATTCCGGTAGTAGCAATTACGGAATTTTGGGAGCCATGAACACCAATAACGCTCCTTCGCCTCGTGAGAAAGCGAGCAGTTGGATGGATAATCAAGGAAGGATGTGGCTCTTCGGTGGTTTCGGTATTGACTCTGTTGGAGCCACCAACGATCTCGCCGATGTCTGGATTTACATCCCTGGTGATGGCAATTGGATGTGGGCAGGCGGCACACAAAACAGCAACCTATCGAGTGACTACAACAACGGTAGTTATATGATTGGGGCAAGACGGGGTGCAAGCGCCTGGTTCTCCAGCTCAGGTAATGATGCCTTCATTTTCGGAGGGAGTGGTTACAGTGGGTCTGGATTCCTAGGCGACCTCTGGCGCATAGATCCAATCGGTCCCTAAGATACGCTTGCAAAAAGCTTCCCCACCCCGCACCGTGCCTCTCGCAGAGGTACGGTAATCTTTTTTCCCTAAATTACGATATAATACCCGAGAAGCCTCACATCTTCACAAGTAAGCTATTGGGCCAGAAGCAAGTCTGGTTTGATAGATGATTTATTTCCAACCCCTGCGCGAGGAGCTGCCAATGCAGAGGCGTAAATGGCTCAACCTCCTACTTCCTCACCTAGCCCTGGCGCTCTGGACGCCTCTCTTGGGTTCCTGCTCTTTTGGCAAGAGCAAGACTACGGAAGCGGTAGATCCTAAGCTCACGGCCGAGCAACAGAAGGTTCTAGACGAGGCCCATGCGGAAATGGAAATCGGCCGAAATATGGCCGGTCGCCTCTTGAAATTCTACGGGGCCTACCCCGACGAGAAGTTGGTTCGCTACGTAAACGAGGTCGGGCTCTACGTCGCGAAATTCAGCGAATATCCCGAGCGTCGCTTTATGTTCGACATCTACAATAGTGAAACGGTCAACGCCTTTGCCTGTCCCGGCGGCTATATCCTCGTCTCGCTAGGTGCGATCAGGACCGCTTCGAACGAAGCAGAACTTGCCCACATACTCGGCCATGAGGTCGCACATGTGGGTCATAAGCATATGTTCAACACGCTGAACAAAATGAGCAAAGAAGATCTCGACAAGGCCGCTAAAGATAGTGAGAACGTCGCTCAACTTCCGGAAGAACTCAAAGCCCGTATGCGGCCGGAGCCGGAAGATTCAGCCTTCGGCGCCTTGGTAGCGCGCTACATGGCAGGCAGTACCGCTGGCCTCAACGTTCTACAAGCCGCCAAGGCGGGGATGTCGCTCATACTCGAGAAGGGTCTGGGAGCCGAGCTCGAACTCGAAGCCGACCGTGATGGGACCAAGTACGCGATCAACGCCGGTTACAATCCTAAAGCTCTCATCAACTTCCTCTGTCGTCTCGAAACAGACAAGGGCAAGCCCAAGGATTACTGTCTCAAACCCGTGCAGAAGGATCTTGCCAGCGGCAAGCTCTCAGTCCTCGATCGCACCCATCCGCCCGTACCTGAGCGGGTAGCGAACATTAAGGACGTCCTGATCACGATGAAGGCAGAAGACATCATCGGAGCGAAGGGAAAAAAACGCTTTGCTACCGTGAAAGAACGCCTACAGCCAGCAGCGGCTAAGCCCAAAGATACTCCAGCCCCTACTCGTGAAATCATTGAAGATGAAGCCCCTGAGGGAAAGGAATAAGATCATGAACAGAATGAATCGAGTCCTCGCTTCTGCTCTAGCCTGCCTGACTCCCAGCGTCTGGGCTGATCAGTTTCACTATCATAATCTTGTGGTCGGCGAGAGGGCGATGGGACTCGGCGGAGCTTTCTGTGCCGTCTCCGACGATGCCTCGGGTGTAATCTACAACCCGGCCGGCATTGCGTTTGCTCTTTCCAACGATATCACCGGTTCGGCCAACGCCTATTACAGCAAAAAGGTCGTCTATAAAAAGACGCTAGGAACCAAAGACTTTACCGAAAAAAGCGGTGGAACTCTCGCTCCTTTCTTCGGCGGTATGCAGAAGATGGATTCGATGCTCCCGGGTCTGGCCTTTGCCTTCGGCCTCTATGCGATCGATTCTGAGCTGAAGGATCAAAACGATCTCGAGTTCGACATCGGTTCAGTCGAACGATTTCACCGTACGGCCAACATCCGCGGCGCGAGCACGGGACTTGGTGGGGCCTTGGCCAAGCGCCTCGGCAATAATTTTGCCATCGGACTCTCCTTGAGTTACATCATGATTGATGAACTCATTCAGGAATACCAGGACGTCCAATATAAGAGCGGCCTCTTTCTGACGCAAAACTTCCGTACCCAGCTCAAAGCCGGCGGCCTCGATATGGGCCTTGGTATGCAGTATGCGCTCGGCACCTGGTCCTTCGGAATCAACATCAAGAATCGCAAACTCCTGAGCGATGTCTACGAAGTTGCCGTCGATCTACGCACCAATAACAACGGCGACGGCGTCCCAGGTGCTAACAGCAAGCAACAGAGCGAAGCCAAAATCGAAGACGCTCTTGGCAGCATGCCAACAGAAATTCGTGCGGGTACAGCCTGGTTCCCCTCAGCTTCTTTTCTATGGTCATTTGACGTGATTCATAATACAGAGGCCAAAAGCGACAAGGTATCTGCGTTTGATCGCGAAGCGGTTACCAACTTTGCAACGGGAGCTGAATATTATATAACTCCCTCAATACCCGTCAGGACTGGGCTGTTTACCAACTATGACACGCGACCTGAAGTGCAAGATGGCAAAACGAGCCAACAAGATCATGTTGACTATTTAGGGTATTCTCTGTTCTTTGGTTGGGTGCAACCGAATAGTCAGGTCGCGGGCGGCCTTATTTATCAAGGTGGCGAGGGCAAAGCGCAGAAAATATCTGGCCCTCAGATACAAACGGTCGAAGCCCAGTCCTATACGTTTGCAATGTCGGCAACTCATAGTTTTTAGAGGTGGCAAGATGGCTATCGATCAAATCCCCTTTACGCCTGGGGGATATGCCGAGCTGAAAGCGGAGCTAGATAATCTTAAATCAGTTGAGCGTCCTAAAGTTATTCAGGAAATTGCAGATGCGCGCGCCCATGGCGATTTGCGGGAAAATGCGGAATATCATGCAGCACGAGAGAAGCAGAGCTTTATCGAAGGCCGCATCCTCCTGCTCGACGATCAGATTGCGCGGGCGAACATCATAGACTTCGCTAAAGAACAGCCAGACAACATTAAGTTTGGCGCCTTGGTGACCGTAGTTGATGAAGATTCTGGTGAGCAAAAAGCCTATCGTATCGTCGGTGATCTCGAAGCTGATATCGGCAAGAACAAGCTTTCCATCGCCTCTCCCCTATCCAAGGCTCTATTGGGACGCAAGGTGGGAGACACCTTTGAAGTCCAGGTTCCAAAGGGCGTCAAAGAATTCAGCGTCGTGAAAATCGACTACTGATTCCATCCACTGCGTACCAAACGACCGTCTATAAGTACCTCACGAGGTCGAGTCTGACCTAAGTCGGCTATCCATTGTTCGAGCGTTTGGCAGCTATGGATGAGCACATCGGCGTCGTAATCTACGGCGAGGGCGCCCTTGCGCCTTTCCAAACGCAGAGCCCGTGCGGCGTTCCAGCTCACAGCTACAAAAGCTTCCGCTAAACTTAAACCGCCGTAGAGCGCGCCAAGTCCAGCGGCCATGGGTAAGCTGGGGAGAAAACAGGAACCTGGATTAAAATCGCTTGCGACCGCGAGAGCGCATCCACTCGCCCGAAAACGTTCAGCTTTGGTGTAGGGAATGCGGGTGTAAAGCGAGGTTCCCGGCAGAAGGACAGCAACGGTGCCTGCAGCAGCCATCGCACGGATGCCATCGTCGCTAGCTTTTTGCAAGTGATCGGCGCTCACGGCACCCCAGGCTGCAGCAGCTTCGGCAGCTCCGCTTTCGGCAAATTCATCGGCATGCAGGCGAATTTGCAATCCTAAGGAGCGGGCATGTTCGATGAGTGGGCGGGTTTCTTCTACAGAAAAATAACCATTTTCTACGAATGCATCAACCCAGCTGGCGAGGCCCTCCTGAGCCACGACTGGCAGCAGCTCATCCTTCATTTCTCGTATAAAAGCACTCGAACTGGGTGCATCCCTAGGAACATCGTGCAGGGCGAGACAGGTGACGCTGAGAGTCTGCGGACCTTTTTCCTTTAAACGATTCAGAATTCGCAAAAGCCGCAGCTCCTCCCGCAGCGATTGCCCATAGCCTGATTTCACTTCGACGGTTGTCACCCCCCAACTCAGAAAATTCGCCAGACGCGCCGCCGTGCTTTGCTCCAGATCTGCATCACTCGCTGCGCGGGTTGCCGCAATGGTCGACTTGATTCCACCGCCGCGCGCCGCAATTTCTTGATAGGTCGCACCGTCGAGACGTGCCGCGAATTCGTGAGTGCGGTCGCCGCCAAAAATAGGGTGGGTGTGACAGTCCACGAGTCCTGGCGTGACCAGACTGCCTTTAGCATCGTGCTGGGGCCAGCTGCGATAGTGGCTAGGCACGGCTCCTCCGCCGAACTCTTTGACCTTGCCGTCCTTGAGGGCTAGCCAGGCCGCGTCTATGCGCCCTAAATCATCCCTTTGAACAGCGGTAAAACGTTGGGTGCGAGCCAGAGGTTCGCAGCTTACGAGCTGACCTATCGAGTGAATGAGCAGCTCAGCCATGACTTAAACCTCCTCGTCTTTCCAAAGTATAGTCCAGCGCGTCCCCTCGGGCGAATCCATCAGCTCGATGCCAGCATCGAGAAGCTGCTTCCGCAAAGCATCACCCTTCGCATAGTCCTTAGCGGCTCGCGCGGCGTTGCGATCGGCAATCGCCTTGTCGATCGAGCTCGGATCGATTTGCATGTAGCTGAGAATCTTCGAACGTAGGTTATCGATGAATGCCTGAGGTTCCATCTGCAAAATACCGAAGACCTCGAAGAGCTTCCGGAAGGTCTCGCTGTAGGTTTTTGCGGTAAGAGCACGGGCCGGCGTCAGTTTCATCGACCTTAGCTCGTTGGCTTTGCGCGAGGCGAGGAGCAGTTCCCGTAGAGCGCCGACGCTCGAAAAGTCCTGACTCATTTCACGATGAAAGACTTCGATCAGTTGCTGAGGATCATGGGCTGGAAGGAGGGTTTCTTTCCCCTCGAGCTTAGCCGAAGCTGCGATTTGGTCGAGCGCCTGCAAGGTTTCGTAGAAGTAGAGCAGACGGCGGGCGGCCTGGCGAAAGACGGCATCGCTGAAGTCGACATTTGAACTGTAATGGTTCTGTAGATACGCGAGGCGCAGGACTTCGGCGGGATAACGCTGCAAAAAGTCGCGAATCAGCACGTGGTTGCCGAGACTCTTCGACATTTTCTGCTTATTGATCGTCAGTAGCCCTGAGTGCATCCAGTGGCGTGCATAAGAGCAGGAATTTGCGGCTTCCGACTGGGCAATTTCATTCTCATGATGGGGAAAAATCAAATCGCGCCCCCCGCCGTGAATGTCGAAACTCTCACCCAGGTGAGCCTTGGCCATGGCGCTGCATTCGATGTGCCAACCCGGGCGCCCAAGGCCCCAAGGACTTGGCCAGGAGGCGCCGGGGGTCGCATCTTCTTTCCAAAGCGCGAAGTCCATTTCATCTTCTTTATCACCGCTGACGAGGTCGCGCGTGCCGACGCGCAGCTCTTCCAGTTTGCGGTTGGAGAGCTTGCCATAATCGCTTTTTTTATGAACGCGATAGTAGACATCGCCGGCGGAGGTCGCATAGGCGAAGCCTTTGGTGATCAGAGTTTCGATCATGGCGATGATTTCTGGGATCGTCTGCGAAACCCTTGGTTCGAAGGTAGCGGGACGAACTCCTAGCGCATGCATGTCGGCTTCGGTGGAAGCGATGATCTGCTCGACCAGCTCGGCGGGGCTGATTCCCCGTTCACTGGCGCGCTTGATAATCTTGTCGTCGACATCCGTATAATTGCGGACGTAGGTAACTCGATAGCCGGCAAATTCTAAGTAGCGGCGTATGACATCAAAGAAGACGGCCTGCATTGCGTGGCCAATGTGACAATCGTCATAGACGGTAACACCGCAAGCATACATTCTGACGTGATTGGCTTCGACCGTCTGCAATTTTTCTTTTTTTCCCGTCAGAGTATTACTTAGCTGTATTTCGCGCGTCATTGAGTCCTCTAGATATTCCAAATCATTGAGCAAAAAATTTCTATCAGAATGGCCAGGCAGGCGTTTCATTAGGCTGCTGCAGCGCTGGGGAAGCCTGTCTAGGCTTCGGCTCTGAGAGAAACTCAAGTTTCGTCTCGGCCGTTCGATAAGTAAACCGAAGATTGGAAGCTTAGAGCTGATTAACCCCCAGTCTCCACAGAAAGCAGGCAAAGGTTGCCTCATGCAAGATAATCGTAAAAAATCTATCGATGTCAGCGAGCTGCAGTATTATTTTGACGCACAAGAACGCGATACTCTCGATAAGCAGGGGCATAGTCGTCGTTCGAGCGATATGCTGAGCATACGCGACCGCATTTTAGCGCTTCCCGAACGCGATTATAACGGCATAGTCCAGAGCATTAAAAATATCCTCAGCAAAGGCCCGGGTGAAAGCGCCGATCCTGCCGCTGCTAAATTGCAGCGCAAAGATGCGGGCGAACTCTACGAAAAAACCCACAAGCCGGCTCAGCCGCAAACCAAGCTCGAACCTCTCTAAGCCTAGCTCCCGGCTCAAAGCGCTTCTCTACCACCATGACATACGCTACAATAAAAAAAAGTGCGGGAGACGATGCATGTCTGGTCCACGGTGGGACGACGAGATGAAATTTGAGCTCTTCAGGCTCAAGAGCGAATTGCGCTCCGAGAATTTCCGCGTTCTTGCGACGCCTCTTGGTCTGGGGCGCATCACGCAGGACCCGTCACAAGCACGCCGTCCGGAAAAGTCTCTCTACCCAAGACTCGGGCATATCCCTGAGCCCGTTGCCACCAAACCAAGCCAGGTTCTCTTCCCTACTCCAGGCAAAGCCAAATCGCCTCATCAACTTTCGCCCATACAGTCCGTGTCTGCGCAAGATATGCTCCGCAGAACCTGGACGCATGAGACGGAGGAAACTGACCTCTCGGCCCTGGCGGCACCCTTGCGAGGGGAATATCAAAGCAGCCTCATTTCGCGGGTTGGCTCCATAGTCTTGGCCCATGTCATCGATATGCTCTTCGTCGGACTCTGTCTCGCTCTTGGATTTGTGGTCCTGGTGCTGATCCTAGACCCCGCTCACCTGTCCTTGGCTCCCGACGGTCTCCTCGAGTCGGTCCCTATGCAAGTCCTACGCAAGATTGAGGTATGGACGCTCTGCCTCGGTGTCTACCTGGTGTTTGCTCTCTACTGGCTTTTTTTCAGACTGGTTTCTGGAATCACCCTCGGCGAAAGCTGTGTGAATAATTTTCGCCTGAGCGAAGGAGAGATGGCGGCCGCACCAGGCAACGCTTCTACAGAAACCTGACTAGGCATCCTTGACAGTCTCAGATTGCGATATGTATAGTTGTGATAAGCCTACTACAATTACTATTTGTTTTTTTATCCACGGCCAGCGTCTCTAGGACGTCGGAGGTTGCCATGAAGCGCTCGGGAGCTGTGAAATTCCCCCATTCGGTGCAGCTTTTTAAGTTTTGTCAGAAAGTCATGATGCACCAGAAGGGAAGCAAGGTTCGTGACCAAGAAATTGGTTCGATCCTGAATTTCAATCCCTCGGATTGCAGTCACTGGAAACGCGGCGAGAAGAACGTACGTTCGGTCTTCGCGCTTGCCAAACTCGCAGAAGCTCTCTCGGTTGAAACCTCGTTGATCCACGACCTCACCAGTGGCGCCATCGACCTCGACGAGGCTTATTTCGAGTACATGGAGGCGCGGCACTACAAGGCTCTCAAAAGCCAAGTCAGAGAAGCTGGTGCCGATGAGCTGCGGGCGATTAGGGAGCGAGTGCTCGAGTTCGTTCAGCGCGTTCAGCAAGAGTGCGATTTCCAAACTCCCCCTCTCTATCTTCCTGAAGTTATGCGTACTTTCGCCTTTATCACGGTGCAACCGGTCGACATGCTGGACAAGCTCAGCCGCATTCTGCGCGTGAAAGCTGGTCAGTACTGCATTCAGTACAAAAAAGGCGATCTCAAGGCCCAGACCCGTATGTCTATGGTCAAGGACCTAGCGCGCATCCTTTTCGAAGGCGAGCGCGGTCGCTTCCCTGAATTCGGAGCTAGTCCAGCCTCGCTTATCAGCTATGAGCAGCAAGTCTTCGTCGCCAATCTCCTCTTGCCTCGGACGATGCTCATGCTCGAACTCAACAAGCTCGATAGCCGTAAGAACGTCATTAGCGAGCTAGCTGCTGTGTTCTGGGTTCCGAAGTCCCTCATCAGCTTCCAGCTGCAAGATATCGTCTGCGATACCGTTCAAATCCAGCGCAATGCACTGGATCTTAGCCGCCGTCTCCCCGAGACGATGAGTCTACTGAGTTCTTGATTTTTTTCCTTCGATCGACAGTCGGGCGCTAGACTCTGGTCTAGCGCCTTTTATACTTTTCGGTGCATTTCGCGATTTTCCCGTCTTATCGCTAAGTTGAAATCCCACTTTCGGGCTCTTCTTCCCTCTTTCCAGCTTATATCTCGTCGCTTGCCCGCCGATAAGGGACCGTGACCCTTTACGACGAGGCAGGCGGTGGATAGCGAACAAATCAAGATTCTCGCGAGCTTTATAGCTGATGCTTTTCGGCAAACCCTGCCTGAGCTTCAGCTCGAGTTGGTGGACAATACCTACGAAGACGAAATCGTCAACTGGCCCGAAAGCATTATGGTCAGCATCATGCGCTTTCAAAGCGAAGCGATGAAAGGCACGGCGGTGTTGGGCTGCGACTTAGGGTTTCTCAAACGCTCGTGCCCTGCTTTCGAAGGTGATCATGAAGAACGCGATCTTTTTCTTCAAGACTGGATAGGCGAACTGAGCAATCTCGTTCTCGGCCGCTTGAAGAACAAATTATTGCCTTTCGGAATCGTCCTCAAACTCAATCCACCCTCGGTTACTGAGGCCGGTGCCTCGATATTCGAAACCTATGCTGTCCATGAAAGACAGCTGAAGCTCTGGTTCAGCTGCGATCAGGATTTTATTTGTCTTTCGTTCAGCCTCGATCTGGCCGCGAGCATCGATCTCCAGAATGAAAAGCCGCACAGTGATGCCCAGCTGCAACCCGGCGACGCGATCTATAGACTGAACGATCCCTACGGTGCCAAGCAGAATTACGATATGGTGTCCAAGGTACGATCTGGCGTCGACCTTGACGATGAACCAAGTGAAATCGCACTTTTCGACTTCGAGCTGACGAACGATTCGCGTCCCGAACGCGAAAGCTGGGCGTCTTCGTCTCCGTTTGCTTCAACGCCGCTTCCTTCAGCGCCGCCACCTCTTCTTAGCTCTCAAGGCAGCGGTAAGCTCGCCGTGCAAAAGTCGGACATCGTGGATCCTCCAGCGGGCTCCCGGCCCCAGCTGCGAGGCCTGCGCTGGTTTAACGAAGATAGCGTCCTCATCACCTTCAGTGAACAGACATCTTATGTGATTAGTTTGCGAGTTCTGCTGCTGCAAGGAACCCAGATCCTTAATCTCGAAGGTTATGCCATACATCTTGTTCAAAATGGCCCAGTCATGCAGCTCTTGATACCCGAGCTGCAGTTGACGCTGGAGCATGGAGGCCAAGCCGCCTAGGTTTTTCTTCCCACACTAGCGCTTGTGCCTCAGACCCTTTTCCGCTTCAATGGTCCGGAATCAACTCTCCTTCTGCGGAGAGCTACATCCGTATGAGGCCATCTTCATGTCGTTTCCGATTCCTGCCTGCTGCTGGCGAGTTATCCAAAGCCTAGTTTTTGGCAGCGCTTTAGCTTTCGGATTGGAGGCCAGGCTCGCAGCTGCCGAGGTCTTGACTTGGACTAAGTCAGTCCAAGAAACTAGCCGTAACAACGCCGAGTTGCGCACAGCAAAAGAGAACCTCAACGCCGCTCAGCAAGGCGTCAAAGGCAGCCGGGCCAACTACTACCCGCAGGTGACAGGCAGCGTCGGGACTACTTACTCACAAACAAGAACGCCCGGGCAGCCTCTTGCGGCGAATGATCCGCAAGAGGGCTACAACGCTTCGCTCTCGATAGCTCAAAACCTCTTTTCTGGATGGGCCGATACCGCAAGAGTGGATCAGGCCAAGTCTCAACTCAGCGTCAGCAACCTGCAGCTAGCAGTCGAAAAGGCTCGTATCAGCAGTGAGCTAAAAGCCGCTTATGCGGGTCTCATCCTAGCCCAGCGCTCAACGAAGCTGCAGTTAGACATCATCCGTCGTCGCGAGGAGAACCTTCGTCTGGTCGAACTTCGCTATGAAAGCGGTCGCGAAAATAAGGGTTCGGTCTTACTTTCTCAAGCTTACCTCGATCAGGCTCGCTTCGAGGCTCTGCAGGCGAAGAATAATCTGCGCGTGGCTCAGACCGAAGTGGCCCGTATTCTGGGGCGTGATGGGCCCTCAGATTTTCAAGTGAATGATGAAGTGCCGACCGGCAATCCAGGAACTCTTCCGGACTTTAGAGCTGTCGCTCTGCAGACTCCGGAAGCCCAGCAGGCGCTGGCCCGTTTGGAAGGGGCCCAGGCCGAGCTAGTCGTGTCGCGAGCCGGATATTTTCCCAACGTCAGTCTCAGTGGGAGCATAGGTCGTCAGGGAGAAGAGTGGTTTCCTGAGAGTGAAGCTTGGTCGCTCGGCCTCACGCTGTCTTATCCACTCTTCAGTGGCGGCCGCGATCGGGCGGCTTCAACTGCGGCTGTGGCGCAAGTGAATGCGGCCACTGAAACTCGTCTTACCGTCCAGAGGACTCTGCTCACGCAGCTGGAGCAAACTTTCTCTGCCTGGACCGAGGCCGTCGAGTCACTGAAAGTCGAAAGTAGCTTTCGCGAGGCTGCCGCCATGCGAGCCGAGATCGCCCGCAACAAATATAATAATGGCTTGATCTCCTTCGAGGACTGGGATCTCATTGAATCTGAATTGATAGGCAGACAGCGAAGCGTTTTGACAAGTCAGCGCCAAAGGGTGGTCGCGGAGGCGAGCTGGGAACGAATTCAGGGTAAAGGGGTAATTCCGTGACAGAGGCCCGATCGCAGTCGAAGAAATACATCTGGATTTTCTTGCTAGTCCTCGTATTGGGAGGAGGCTATGCCGCGTACCGCTATAAAACGAAAGGTCCGCCTCCACCTACGTATCGTGAGGTGACAGTCGAGGAAGGAGATTTGAAGATCACCATTCTCAGTACAGGGGTGGTGGCGCCGCAGAATCGTTTGGAAATCAAACCACCCATACCTGGTCGCATCGAAAGAGTGCTGGTGCAAGAAGGGGAAAGGGTTAAGAAGGGTCAGATTCTGGCCTGGATGAGCTCTAGCGAACGCGCGGCATTGCTCGACGCGGCTCGATCCAAAGGAGCGGAGGAAGTGAAGCGTTGGGAAGGAATCTATCGTCCCACACCCATTATCGCTCCCATCGCCGGCATGATTATCTTGAAGAGCGTCGAGCCGGGCCAGAGCTTCACCAACGCTGATTCCGTCTTGGTGATTTCGGATCGCCTAACAGTTAAGGCTCAGGTGGATGAGACCGATCTTTCGCAGATCAAACAGGGGCAAACGGCGCAGATAGTCCTCGACGCTTATCCGAAAGAATCAATTATGGCCCACGTGGATAAGATTGCCTACGATGCGAAACCCGTGAACAACGTCATCACCTATGTCGTAGACGTAGTGCCTGATGAAACGCCCACGACGATGCGCAGCGGTATGACTGCGAATGTGACTTTCATGCTGGAAACCCGTGAGAAGGTCCCCCTCCTCCCCAGCGAGGCTCTAAAACTCAATGAGAGCGAAAGCGGAGGTTTCTACGTCCTGACAAAGAATCCGGCTCCTGAAGGCGAAGCTCTCAGGCGCGAAGTTACCACCGGCCTCACTGATGGCAAGCAGACCGAGATTCTGAGCGGGCTCAAAGTCGGTGAGACAGTCCTGATTCAAGAAGTCGTCATGCAAGGTGAGAATGATAAAAGCAGCCCTCTATCACCTTTCGGCGGACGCCGTCGGAGATAAAAATGATCGAGATCCGTGGGGTTCACAAAACTTACCAGATGGGCGAAGAACTCGTACACGCTTTGCAGGGTGTCGACCTTCGCATAGAAGATGGCGATTTCGTCGCCATCATGGGCCCATCCGGATCCGGTAAATCTACGCTCATGCACGTACTGGGACTGCTCGATGTACCCGATTCAGGCAGCTATCTCCTCAACGGGCGCGAAGTGGCTAAACTCAGCGAGAACGAGCTCGCCCTGATGCGACGCGAAGCAATAGGTTTTATTTTTCAGCAGTTCAATCTCTTACCCCGCATGAGCGCACTCGAGAACGTCGCCCTGCCCCTCATCTACTCTGAACGAAAAGCGGACCTGACGCGCGCTCAAAGTCTCTTGGAACAGGTCGGACTTGGATCGAGGGTTCTCCATAAACCTAACGAGCTTTCGGGAGGCCAGCAGCAGCGCGTAGCGATTGCGCGCTCGCTCATCAATAAGCCTGGAATGGTACTCGCCGACGAACCGACCGGGAATCTCGACTCAAAAAGCGAAAAAGATATCATGGCTGCGCTGAAGGAGCTGAATGCCGCTGGCATTACCGTCATCATCGTCACGCACGAAGACGAGATTGGTCTACAGGCGAAACGATTGATTAGGATGCGCGATGGAGTGATCCAGTCAGACGAGAGACTGGCGCCCGCACCCGACAAGTCCACGGATCCCCTCAAGGAAAAGTCTAAGCAAAGCAAGCCGAGCACCGCAATTTTTGGCGAAATCTTCCAACACTTTCAGCAGGGCATCAAAACCCTGACAGCCAATAAGATCCGTACCGCCCTCTCGATGCTCGGGATCCTGATCGGCGTCACCGCCGTCGTCACCATGCTTGCTTTGGGACGTGGCGCGCAGCAAGCGATCACGGATCAACTCTCGAGTTTGGGTTCTAACCTCCTCGTACTACGCGCTGGATGGGTTCGCACGCCGGGTGGTGGCATGCAGCAGGGAAGTGCAGTGCGTCTACTGCCGGAAGATGCTGCTGTCATCAAACAGCTGCCTGCTGTGAAAAATGTTTCAGCTACTGTTAACGGCGACGCACAGGCGACTTTCGGCAACAAAAATTGGGCGACCTCTATCATGGGCGTTTCGCCCAGTTACGCAGCGATGCGAGCGGCGCAACCAGCATTTGGCCGCTTTTTTACCGAAGAAGAGAGCCGGAGTCGAGCACGCGTCGCAGTCATCGGTGTAACAGTCTCTAAAGAGCTATTTGGGGACAAGAATCCACTGGGTGAATCGATCAAACTCAACCGAACTAGCTGGCAGGTAATCGGTATTCTCCCACGCAAAGGAGCCAGCGGTTGGCGCGACCAAGATGATATGGTCCTACTCCCCTTGCAGAGCGCGATGTATCGCTTTCTGGGCAAAAACTCGCTAGATTCTATCGATATCGAAGTAAGCGATGCATCGAGGACCGAGGAGGTCAAGAGCAAGGTCCTCGAAACTATGTTTAGCCGCAAAAACGTTCCGACCTCGCAAAGGGAGGATGCGTTTATGGTCCACAACATGGCGGACATTCAAGCTGCGCTCTCGGAGAGCACGAAAGTCATGACGGCGCTGCTAGCAGCCATTGCCTCAATTTCGCTTCTAGTGGGCGGGATAGGGATCATGAATATTATGCTGGTCTCCGTTACCGAAAGAACCCGCGAGATCGGTCTGCGCAAAGCTGTTGGAGCTACCAGGGGCGATATCCTCGCCCAGTTTCTGGTCGAATCTGTGGTGATCAGCCTCGTTGGTGGGATTGCGGGAGTTGCGCTCGCTTGGATCTTGACGCTGATCTTGGGTCAATGGACGGGCTGGACCACCGTCATCACTCTTTCATCCGTTCTGCTAGCTTGCCTATTTTCGATGGGTGTCGGTGTCATATTTGGAATCTACCCAGCCCGCAAAGCTTCACGCTTAGCCCCAATCGATGCCCTGCGCTATGAATAGCAGGCAGCGTATGCGCTAGTCACGAACTCAAAAGAGCGGCAGGTATCCCGAGAAGAGCGCCAAAGACCCCACCCCAGACGACGAGCCAGCCGAGGTGGGATCGAATCATGTCCTGGATGATTTCCTTCACCATGTCCGGCGTCAGTTCATCTAATCTGGCCTGTACGACCTGCTCGATTTTTTGGGTCCAATCGTCAGAGGAGAAGTCGTCGGCCACCACTTTCTTAATGATCGTCGAAAAGCGCTCGGATTGAATAATTTCGCTAATAGCCTCGCGCATTTTTTGCTCAAAAGGCTGACGCAGAGTACCCTTGAGAGCCTCTGGTCCGCCGAACATAGCGAGCATAGGACCGAAGGAGGTGGCCTGAACGGCTGCCATAAGTTTAGTTAAGAGCAGCTCGAAGTCGATCGCTTCAATCAAAATATGCGCTTCAAAAGACTTGCCGCTCTTCCCACCAAGAAAGCGGCTGATATTATCCGCGGTAAAGAACTGCTTCATCATCATCGAGCGAATCCCACTCTTAAACTCCTCGAATTTCAGAGGGATAACACCTGATCCGTAAAGTCCCGGAATGCGTTCGAAAAGCATGTAAATAGCAAGCCAGTTGGTAATAGCCCCGGATAAGGCGAACCATCCCATGCTCTGTAAGAGTTTTTGACCTACCGGAGAAAGATAGCCAAGAACTACCAAAAGGGCAGATAAAAGATTCGTCAAGAAGCTCTTATCTCGCCAATCGAAAGTTCCAAATATTCGGCTGGAATTTCCAGCAAAACTCATAAAAATCTCCTCGTTTGCGAGCACCGTAGGCCTAAGATATTAGCGCGTATTCCCGACTTGTCCAGCGTCCATTGACGAGTCTCAAAGCTGTCTTGGCCAAAAAATCTTAGCTCGACTAAAATTTTTAGCTTGGCTTAGCTGCATAATGGTGCAAATATGCGTATGGAAAGTATTTTTATGCATTTAAGACGCATAAGGTAGTCGTCATGCTGGATCAGAATCGCTTGAGCATCATCGCTGACATTATTCGCAATCATAAGGTCGGCAACCAGCAGGATCTGCAGGGGCATCTGAAGGCCTACGGCTTTGAAACCACCCAGTCGAGTATTTCTCGCGATTTGAAGAAGCTGGGGGTCGTGAAGGTCGAAGGCTTTTATAAAACTCCGAGCATCGCTCCCGGTGAGTCGACCAAGGTCGATCGGCTCGATGCGACTACGGCGGGTGATAATCTCATCGTCCTCAAGACCGGGCCGGGCAATGCAAATCGGGCTGGTGTGATAATCGATAAGGCCAACATACCTGGTATCCTCGGAACTATTGCAGGCGACGACACGATCTTCGTAGCTGTCGCGAACCGTCAGCAGCAAGCTAAGGTACTGCGCAAAGTCTTTGCGCTTTTTGATTAAGCGATATGTCTCATAAGCAAGGAACGATCTACTGAAGTCTTTACTTATGAGACAGCCAATAGTCGTGAGAAATCACGCATTCTGATTTAGATAAGGAGCGGAGATATGCAAGGCGTAAAGAAGATAGTTCTCGCGTATTCAGGGGGTCTCGATACCTCGGTCATGTCTAAGTGGATCAAAGAAACTTATGGCTGCGAAGTTGTAGCT
This sequence comes from Oligoflexus sp., assembly GCA_041736305.1. Lineage (GTDB taxonomy): Bacteria > Bdellovibrionota_B > Oligoflexia > Oligoflexales > Oligoflexaceae > Oligoflexus. The sequence goes on from JBGSTX010000096.1 coordinate 35,211, forward strand.
TTTACAGCCGATATCGGTCAGGGAGCCGAGCTCTCGGGTCTCAAAGAAAAGGCCTTGAGCACCGGCTGTTCGTCAATCTTCATCGAAGATCTCAAAGACGAATTCGTCCGCGACTACGTATTCTATGCTGTCAAAGCCAAGGCTGTTTACGAAGGCCACTATCTTCTCGGTACCTCGGTTGCACGCCCTGTTATCGCCAAGCGCCAGATCGAGATCGCGCAGCAAGTCGGCGCCGATGCTGTAGCTCACGGAGCTACCGGCAAGGGTAACGACCAGGTACGTTTCGAGCTGACCTACTACAGTCTCAAACCTGACATCAAGGTTATCGCACCTTGGCGTTCGTGGCCGTTCAAGTCGCGGACCGATCTCATCCGCTATGCGCATGAACATAAGATCCCAGTCACAGCAACGGCCAGTAAGCCCTATTCGATGGATGCCAACCTCATGCACGTGAGCTACGAGGGCGGCATTCTTGAAGATCCTTGGGCTTCGCCTCCGGACGATATTTTTCTTATGACCAAGGGCCTGGAAAATACCCCAGACGAAGCTCTTACCCTGACGCTCAATTTTGAGCGCGGGGTGCCGGTCGCTATTGACGGTGAAGCGATGGCTCCCGTGGCTCTGCTGACTCGCTTGAATGAACTAGCGGGTATGCACGGCATTGGTCGCGTCGATGTAGTAGAAAACCGCTTTGTCGGAATGAAATCAAGGGGCGTCTACGAGACCCCTGGCGTTACCGTCCTGCATCAGGCCCACCGCGCTCTGGAGACGATCACTCTCGATCGTGAAGTGATGCGGCTCCGCGATAGTCTCTCGGTTAAAGTCGCCGAGATGATCTACAATGGTTTCTGGTTTGCTCCTGAGTTCCAGGCTATTCAAGGTATGATCGAAGGAATGATGCAGACCGTGACTGGCGACGTCAAGCTGAAGCTCTTTAAAGGCAATGTCACCACGCTCGGCCGTCGTTCGCCGCAGTCGCTCTACAGTGAGCAGCTGGCTACCTTCGAAGCTGACCAGGTCTACAATCAGGCAGACGCAGAGGGCTTTATCAAGCTCAACGCACTGCGGCTCAGAATGCGTGCCGAAGCGCAGGCTAAAGTCTGAAAAGGAGTTCGATCAAAATGAAATCTCTATGGGGCGGACGCTTTAACGAAAAACAGGATAGTTTTTTCTTCGCGTTCAACGAATCTTTTAGCTTCGATCGCCGCCTTGCAGCTGCCGACATCATCGGCAGCATAGCTTATGCGCGAGGATTGGAAAAAGCCGAGATATTCAGCGGCGAAGAACTGCAGACCGTCGTCACCGGTCTCGAAGAGCTGCTCGAAAGAGTACAGGGCGATGAGAGCTATATTCAACAGGCTCTACAAAGCTACGAAGATGTGCACGCCTTCGTCGAGTTCGAGCTGACTAAAAAAGTTGGTGCCCTGGGCAAGAAACTCCATACCGGCCGGAGTCGCAACGATCAGGTCGCCACCGATCTACGGCTCTATCTGCGAGGTGAAATCGATAGCACTATCCTCCTGCTGCGCGAGCTCCAGAAGGCGCTGGTGCGAAAGGCCAGCCAACATCCTGGAACGGTGATGCCGGGCTACACGCATATGCAGAAGGCTCAGCCCATCCTCTTCGCCCACTATCTGCTCTCCTACTACGAGATGCTGAAGAGAGATGTTGCTCGCCTCCTTGATGTGCGCAAGCGGGTCAATGTTCTACCGCTTGGTTCGGGTGCTTTAGCCGGTAACAGCGTGTCGATCGATCGCAAGTATCTTGCGGATCTTCTACAATTCGAAGGGGTATCAGCCAACAGTCTCGATGCCACTTCGGATAGAGATTTTGCCGTAGAATTTGTGGGAGCGGCTAGCCTCTGCATGGTGCACCTTAGCCGCCTTTCGGAAGATTTAATTCTTTACTGTACCGATGAGTTTCAGCTCGTCCGCATGGGGGATCAGGTGTCTACTGGTTCTTCTCTGATGCCTCAGAAGAAGAATCCCGATGCTCTCGAACTCATCCGCGGCAAGACCGGACGCGTCATCGGTCATCAGGTGGCCCTGCTGACCACCTTGAAAGGCCTGCCGTCTTGCTACAACAAGGATTTGCAGGAAGATAAAGAAGCTCTCTTCGACAGTCTCGATACACTCAAAGCCTGCGTTCAAGTAATGAGCACAGTGATCGAAACGATGACGGTCAACGAAGAGCGCATGCAGCAAGAAGCCTTGAAGGGCTACATGAACGCAACCGACCTCGCCGATTACTTCGTGCTCAAGGGCATGCCTTTTCGCGAAGCGCATCATCTGGTCGGTGAGATCGTGGTCTATGCCCTAAAACGGGGAATTGGTTTGAACGAACTCAGTCTCCGGGATTTTTTGAGCTTCAGTCCGCTCGTCGAAACCGATATCTTCACAGCTCTCGATGTGAAGTATGGTCTAGGCAAGAAGGCCAGCTTCGGTGGAACAGCCCCTATCAGAGTCCACGCGGCGCTCGAGCAGGCTAGAGCCGAACTCGACCTTTGAGTTTTTAAGGAGAAACGGTCGTCCGCCTCAGCTGGACGACCGTTTCTACGTGATAGCTGTTCGGGAAGAAATCCAGGCCTTGAATCGACTCTATTCGGTAGCTCTCTAGCAGCTGTCTGAGGTCGCGAGCCAAGGTATTCGGATCGCAGCTGATGTAAAGAATGTGTTCAGGGCCCAGCTGTTTGAGAAAAGGCAGGGCCTCGGCCATTCCATTACGAGGTGGATCCGCAATCAGTAGATCGACAGCGCCCGGCTTGAGCGCCGGAAATTGTACCTCTATTTTTTCGGCTTCAACCGCAGATTCAGCATAAGCGCCAC
>JBGSTX010000097.1:0-25267 GCA_041736305.1 Oligoflexus sp.
GCAGAAGATACTCGGTTCTTTCGATGGCAAGATATTCAAGCCGGCTCCCATCCTTGTGAGCTGCACCTGTACACGGGTCCCCATTACGGATGGGCATACAGAAACCGTCTTTGTCGCCACAGAAAGACCGGTTACACCCGAAGCAGCAGCTGCTCTATTTCGCGAGTTTAAACCCGACTACGGCACGCTCCCATCGGCACCGAAGAATTTTTTCACGGTCCACGAAGATCCTTTTCATCCTCAGCCGCGGATTGACCGTGATCAGGAGCAGGGGATGACGACTCACGTTGGTCGGATCAGGGTTGAAAAAGCACTGGGCGGCTTGAAATATGTCTTACTTTCCCACAATACCAAAGCTGGTGCCGCGCGAGGCGCCTTACTTGTCGCGGAACAACTTTGTGCGCAGGGAATCATTTAGAGAACTGGAAAGGCTAAACGCTGTCTCAAAAAAACTTTTTTTAGACAGCGTTTTAAATACTTAAGCACCAAGGCTAGCTGAAAGGTGCACGTGAAGGATTTGGATCGCGGCCGGCGTGATACCACTGATGCGCGACGCTTGACCAAGATTTGCCGGTTGATGGCGGCGAAGTTTCTCGGTGACCTCTCGGCTGAGACCACTCACAGCTTCATAGCTGAGGTGCAGAGGGATCTTCACTCGTTCAAGCTGATCGGTGCTCCTAATCGCACGTCTCTCGCGCTCGATATAGCCTTCATACTTCGTTTCAATTTCAAGCCGCCTTAGCACCGATCTCTCGAAATTTTGTAATGCCGGAACGTGGGGAGCAAGGTCAAAAATAGAAACCCGCGGCTTACGGAGAAGAGACTCGAGTTTAGTTCCGACATTGTCTTTAGCGTCGAGCAGACTCTGTGGTACATCGAGGCCATGCAGAGCTGTGGACCGAACCGTCTGCAGAGCTTCTTCGAGCTGTGCTCTACGTCCGATGAAAGCTTCGTAGTCATCGGTGGTGACAAGCCCAATTTCACGACCTAAATCGGTAAGTCGTGAGTCTGCGTTATCTTCCCGCAAATAGAGCCTGTGCTCGGCTCTTGAGGTAAACATCCGATAGGGCTCTTGGGTTCCTTTGGTGACGAGGTCATCGATCATCACACCGATGTAGGCGTTAGCACGGCTCAAAACCACTTCTGTTCGACCTTGAGCCCGACGCGCTGCATTGATACCAGCCATAAGACCCTGGGCCGCCGCTTCCTCGTAACCCGTAGTTCCGTTGATCTGTCCGGCCAGGAATAGTCCCTGGACACTTTTCGTTTCAAGTGTAGCCTTCAGCTCAGTCGGATCGATGAAGTCGTACTCGATAGCATATCCAGGTCTTATAATAGCTGCTGATTCGAGCCCCGGGACCGTTTGAATGAATTCAATCTGTGCATGCAGAGGCAAAGAGGTCGACAACCCATTAGGATACACTTCACAGGTATCGTAGCCCTGCGGCTCGAGAAAAATCTGATGTTCCACTCGATCGGGAAACTTGACGACTTTGTCTTCGATAGAAGGACAGTAGCGAGGGCCAATCCCGACTATTTCCCCTGAATAGAGCGGCGACTCGCCAAGGTATTTTCGGATCACCTCATGAGTCTTCTCATTGGTGAAGGTGATATGCATCGGAATAAGCTTCTGAACGATGGCTTTGGTACTGAAGCTGAAGGGAATAATGTCTTCATCGGAATGTTGGGCTTCACAACGAGACCAATCAATGGTCTTACTGTCAAGTCGAGGTGTAGTCCCGGTTTTAAGGCGACCGACCCGAAACCCGTAGTCGCGTAGGAACTGGGCTAGTCCAATCGATGGAGCATCCCCGGCTCGGCCTGCGCTGATTTTTTCGGAACCGATATGAATCAGACCGTTGAGGAAAGTCCCAGTCGTGATAACGATACTCTGCCCATAGAAACGGCCGAAGAGTCGAGTTTCGACGCCAACGACTTGATCCTTTCCTTCGAGAAGGAGGCCTTCAACGGTATCTTGTCGGATATGGAGCCTTTGCGTATTTTCTAGGGTATGTTTCATCGATCGCCGATATAGATCCATATCAGCTTGGGCTCGAGAAGACCAAATTGCAGGACCTTTTTTTCGGTTGAGAATGCGGAACTGGATACCGGTCTCGTCGATAGTCTTGGCCATCTGGCCACCCAGTGCGTCGATCTCTTTTACTAAATGTCCTTTGGCAGTCCCGCCGACAGCCGGGTTGCATGACATCGCCGCAATACGGTCTACAGCTTGAGTTACGAGTAAGGTCTCGCATCCCATGCGAGCTGCGGCTAGCGCCGCTTCGCAACCGGCATGCCCACCACCGATCACTATCACATCAAAGCTTTTCATAAGTGCCTCTCTCGCCGTCATGCTTCGTTCGTTCTTGATGAAGGCCATGTGCGCGGAAATCTGGTACTATCTGAATAAGCCAAACATGACAAGATTTCTTGCTGAATAAATTCCAGCTGAGCGCTGATCCACTCTTGTTTTTCGCTAAAGTTTCCAAAGCTTGGACCAACTTGCTATTTTTCTACCTATCGAGTAAGTGTGGTGCACGCGGATTCCTCGCTAGGCTAATTTGCTTATTACGAATTACCCAGGATCAAAAGGAAGATCAGAATGGCCATTTTTAACGATTTGACGACTATGGGACACGAGCAAGTCGTTTTTTGTCACGACAAAACGACTGGCTTAAAGGCCATTATTGCCATTCACGATACGACCCTGGGACCGGCTTTGGGCGGCTGTCGCATGTGGGATTATAAGTCCGACGAAGAAGCTTTGCGAGATGTCCTGCGTTTGTCACGAGGAATGACTTATAAAGCTGCAGTCAGCGGCCTCAACCTCGGCGGCGGAAAAGCCGTAATTATTGGCGATCCAAAGAAAATAAAAAGCGAAGCTCTCTTCAGGACTTTCGGCCGCTTTGTCGAAAGCCTAGGCGGACGATACATTACTGCCGAAGACGTCAACATTCGGGTTAGCGACATAGAACTGGTCGCGCTTGAAACCGCTTTTGTCTCTGGTATTACAAACAGAATCGGTGGCTCTGGCGACCCCTCACCTGTCACGGCTCTTGGTGTCTATCACGGAATCCGCGCATCGGTACTTTATAAGCTTCAAAAAGATTCATTAAAAGGTGTCAGCGTAGCAGTTCAAGGTTGTGGAGCCGTAGGCACCCACTTGGTCGAATACCTTGTTAACGATGGTGCAAAGGTTTTTGTTGCGGACATCGATGCGGACCGCGTTAAAGCGAATGTTAAGCAGTTCGGGGCCGAAGCCGCCTCCCTGCAGGATATCCATAAATTGCCTGTCGACGTCTACTCACCCTGCGCTCTCGGTGCTGTCTTGAACGAGCAGACCATACCTCAAATCCAGGCTGCGATAGTTGCCGGCGCTGCCAACAATCAGCTGCTCGATGAAGATATCCATGGGCCGATGCTGAGAGAAAAAGGTGTGCTTTACGCGCCTGACTACGTAATCAACGCCGGCGGCTTGATGAACGTTTATCAAGAATTGCACGGCTATGATGCCTTTGTCGCCAAGCGCAAGGCAGCGGGAATCTACGATACTCTGCTGGCTATCTATCGCGATGCCGATGAAAAAGGCATTACAACCAACCAGTCTTCGAATCTTTTAGCGGAAAAGCGCGTGGCATCAGTCCGTAATATGAGCGATCTGCGCAATACCCTTAAGACACAAAAGTGGGCACAGGATCGCTTTTCTTGAGCTCTGTTGCATGAACGCAAGGAGAGAACTCATCATGAGCTCTCTCTATCCATGGACACGAACGATCTGCAGTTGACCCGCCTGTAGCCTGACCGACTTGATCCCAACGACTCGTCCATCATTATAGATCGTAACGCTGTGCTCCCCCGCTTTCAGGGTGACGCGGGTCACGACGAACGCGGCTGGAAGCAGAGTCCACGAACGGGTATCGGCTGTTTCCGTGACTGCCCCGTAGAGATTACCGACCAGACCCCCTAGCGGTCCGAACTCCTTCTGAGCTTTCTGGGTAAGCTGCCCTTTGAGGAGCAAGCGGGCGCCAGACTTGAGGACCGTCCGAGTTCGCCGGTCGTCGAGCGTTTTTGAGGCTATAAGATTCAAGTTCTGCCCCAGTTCGCCGTAAGTGCTCGCTTGCCCATCGACGGTTACCCCAGTTCTTCCGTAGGGGTAGCTGAACGCCCGAATCGCCGGAAATGAAAAGCGGACTAACTGCCCTCCCAGTGGCAGCATGAATTCTGCGCGTTCCTTTCGGTTGATATGACCGACTTCATGAATGATGACGAGTTCGGCTTCGCTTGAATCTCTAGCTTCTTTCGGCGAAAGATTGATCTTATAAGTATCCTTCAGCTGCTGAGCTTCGCTCTGGCGCGAGCGTCTGATGAGCAGTTTATAGAGAGCATGCACCAGCTGATCAGGTACGGGGTTTGCGAAAAACTTTGCGTAGTCGTTTTCATAGACCTTCAAAGCATTTCTATAATCGACGATCGCACTATCATCTTCGCCCCGCGATTCATAAATCATCGCAGCCAGATAGCGAGCGTAGGCGTCCTCCTTGTAATGGTTCTTATTTTCCTCATAAAATCCGTTGATTTCCGAGAGTCTCGAATTGATCTTAAGAGCCTCGACTCGCGCAGCGTCGAGCCTGCCATCCTCTATGAAAGAATGAGCCAACATCGTATGGACGGCGACCTTCTCGTAGTCTTCACCCGCATAGCTTTGCGCCCCTTCGTTGTAGAAGTAGGTCGCAGCCTCCTTACTCACACTCGTGGTATATAGCTTGTCGATAAGCTGGTCGGACTTTAAAAGAAGTTGGCGAGAGTCATCCCGCTGACTGAGCCGATCGAGTATCATGGCGCGTTCAAGAAAATAAAGGAGCTGGTTCCGCGACTGCTCCTTAATATCAGAGCCATCGAGCTTGCTGAGAGCTTGCTCATAGTTTCCTGATCGATAGGCGGAAACGACTTCTCGCGTCTCGTCAGTATAAGACGCGCAAGCCCCTAGCCCTAAGCTGAGGGCTGCGACCAGCAAGGAAGCTCTGATCTTTGGGCTTTTAGCCTTAGAGTACAATGCGAGATTCAAAACCATCAGAGTCCTGCGCCCGAGCGCTTGAAGCGTTTCTTGATTAGCTCCTTGCCGCTCCAGATCATTTCCGTGGTTTCAAGATCGGTCAGGTTCATCGCGGTCTGGTAGGTCACCGTTTTCAAACCACCTTGGGAGTGCACAGAGCTGGAAATTGCGCCGCCCAACATGAAATCAGCCCCGATCTGCTTGCCTAGCTTTTTCTTGCTGTCCTCGGCGGTTGTCCCGGAATTTTGGTACTTTATCTCATCGAGTATTTGCTTGCGCTTCTCGGCATTGAGAAACCGCACTTTTCCAGAATTAATCAATTCATCCTGCATAAATTCGGTGAGAGCCTTGGTGTCGATGTGTTCGTCGGTCCGGTTCGCGACATCATCGACGATCACAACTGGCTTTTTCTTAAATTTATCCTCGTAGATCGCCAGCCATGGTTTGCTTAGAACCTGCTGAATCAGGGAACTAGCTGTCTTGCGGGCATCGGTCTCATTCCACTTATCATCGACTATTTCCGCCTGGGCGGGATCGCTATAAGTTCCTTCAAAATCTGGCGAACAAGCTCCTAAAGTCAGACCCATAGCCAGCGCTTGCAGGGCTTGCATCCAAATCCGTCCATCGATCGGCATCCGCATGGTATCGCGTCTCCTAAGCAAAATCTTATCTCTTCACCTAACCATAAGCATGATAAATTATTTCTAAGATTCTGCAGCAAGAATTAATGAAAGCCCGGGCGTATCTCGGCGTGGCTGCCAGCGGAGCAACGCGCTTTCGTTAGCGACTTTGGAGAAGAGACCCATGAAATTGCTACTCAGTTCGCTCTTGGTGATCAGCCCCTTACTCACGGCGGCTGCTTCGGGTGGTCGCAGTGTTTATCTCAACGGTGTGGATATATCAGCCGCGAAAAACCAGGCGCTTTCCCAGGCGGACATTAAAATCGACAGTAAAGGAGACATCTATATTTCGGCTCCTCAGTACGAGGTCCAGCAGGAGTCGACGTTTGTCCCCCTCGGGAGGCAGCAGATCGGCCAATCGTCCGCTATTGAGCACAAAAAGGCGGGTGCCCTTCACCGTAAAGCTCAGGCCCCAAGCGCGGCTGAGCCAGCTGAAGAACTTGTTTCTCCCAGCGAAACAGGCGATACCTTAAGTCAGCCTGAAGCGAGTGAACCGCCTTCCGAAGCGCGGGCCCAAATGAACGCTAAGGAAGGGACAAGGACGGTACCCGATGCCAACGCTAGAAACCCCGGAGAACCTGGCGCAGCGCTACCAGGAGCTACTCCAGCAAATCCATAAATTCAGCCCTGATCCAGCCAATCCAGCCCAACTCCTGGCGGTAAGTAAAGGTCAGTCCGCAGCGCGGATACGCGAACTGGCCCAACTCGGCCAGGTTCGCTTTGGCGAAAATTATGCGCAAGAACTATGGGATAAGGTACCTGAGCTCGCAGACTTAAGCTTGCAATGGGTCTATATTGGCCACCTGCAGTCCAATAAGATCCGGCGCCTGGTCGAGAGCACCGTTGAAATTCAAACCCTTAGCCAATGGTCTCATGCGATTCAAATTGCTCGTGCCGCAAGCGCACTAGGACGTGCTCCCTTCTCTGTTTATCTCGAAATCAAGGTTGATGATGAGCCGAAGAAGAGCGGTTTAAGCCGGGATGAGATCTTACCTCTTGCCGCGCGCATCTCTAAGGAACTGCCTGAACTGCGCCTTCGAGGCCTTATGGCAATACCACCAAGTTCTTATCAGGATCACCTACAGGCCGTCGTTCCCGAGCTCTACCTTCACCTGCGGCGCTTGGCTGATCAGATTGGAGACCGTCAACTTTCACTAGGTATGTCGGGTGACCTTCGACTCGCTCTAGGAGCGGGTTCGAACGTGCTTCGCATTGGACGGGCTTTGCTGGGGGAGCGGGCGCCTTAAGACTCGCCGCGAAGCATCCAGTCTGCTAATCTCAAAGCCCTCGGTGGTCGCAACTCTGCCCACATGCGTGCGATATACGCAGGGGATTCATCCAGTATCTGCTTAGCGAGGAATCATATGACTCAAAGCGACAATCCCCTCATCGGAAATTTGGGGCTACCTCACTTCAATAAAATAACTCCGGCTCATGTAAAACCAGCTGTCGACCATGTACTGGCCCATTGTGAAAAAGCTCTACAAAAGCTCGAGACGGTCAGCAACCCAAGCTGGAAAGCTCTGCTAGAACCTTTGGAAAAGATCAAGCGGGAGCTGCATAGTACATGGAGCCCGGTTCAGCACCTGATCGGAGTCAAAAATTCGCCGGAACTTCGGGAAGTTTACGAGGCCACTCTACCTTTGATGGTGAGCTTTTCACTGCGGGTTTCACAAAGCCGGGCTATTTTTAGCGCTCTGAAAAAGCTGCATGACGGCCCCTCGTGGTCCGGTCTTAATCCTGCTCAGCAGCGCGTTGTGCACCATATGATGCTCAACGCCCGACTTTCAGGCATTGAACTCGAAGGCAAAGCTCAGGAACGCTTCAACGAAATCTCCCGGCGCCTCTCGCAGCTCCAGACGAGCTTTTCTAATAATGTTCTCGACGCAACGAAAGCTTTTGAGCTCCTCATTCGCGATCCGAAGGACGTCGCAGGGATTCCTGAGACTTTTCGAGGCATTTGGTCATCCAACTACAATCAGAGGCATCCGGGAGATACCCAAAGCAACCCCGACCAGGGGCCCTGGAGTGTTACCCTTGATTTTGCCAGTTATATGCCTTTTCTGAAGTACTGCCAGAATCGGGCTCTGCGAGAAAAATTGTACCGGGCATACATCACCAGGTCTTCTGTGGGTCCGCACGACAATACCCCGAGCCTCTATGAAATCTTGCGGCTCCGTCGCGAACAAGCGCAGCTCTTGGGTTACGAAAGTTACGCAGAAGTGAGTCTAGCGATGAAGATGGCTGGATCCATCGATGCCGTCGACTCCCTATTGCAAGACCTTGCCAAAGCATCGCAAATGACCGCGCGAAAGGACCTCGAGGAATTGCGGCAGTTTGCCAAAGAGCTCGGGCTCACCGAGACTTTTATGAATTGGGACAGCAATTTCTATTTGGAAAAAATGCGCCAGAAGAAGTTCGATTTTAGCGACGACGAACTCCGTCCTTACTTCCCGCTACCCCGTGTTCTCGACGGCCTTTTTAAGCTGGTGAACAAGCTCTTTGGGATCACCGTTCTCGAAAGCGAAAAGCCGATCGAACGCTGGCATTCAGATGTGCAGTACTTCGACGTTTTTGATGAAAATAAGCGCAAAATCGCCGGCTTCTATCTTGACCCATACTCACGGCCTTCCGAAAAGCGGGGTGGGGCCTGGATGGATACCTGCTTAGACCGTGGCCACGACGATGGTGGGCGAGAGATTCTTCCCATCGCCTATCTCGTCTGCAACGGCACTCCACCGATCGGTTCAACCCCATCCCTTTTAAGCTTCGAGGAAGTTGAGACTCTCTTTCACGAGTTCGGGCACGGACTTCAACACATGCTCACCAGAATCGACCAACTTGATGTGGCCGGAATCAACGGTATCGAGTGGGATGCTGTCGAGCTTGCCAGCCAGTTTATGGAAAATTGGTGCTATCAGAAATCTGTCATGAAAAGCCTTACGCGCCATATCCGTAGCGGTGAATCGCTGCCCGACGATCTATTCCAGAAAATCTATCAGGCCAAAACCTTCAACGCAGCTAACGCGATGGTGAGACAACTCCACTTTGCGATGGTCGATATGGAACTCCATCATCGCCTCGATCCGGAAAAGAAAGAAACCATAGAAGAGGTCAATCGGCGGATAGCCTCCCGGGTTTGCGTCCTACAGCCCCTGCCAGAGGATCGCTCCCTCTGTACATTTGAGCATATTTTTTCTGGGTCATACGCAGCTGGCTACTACAGTTACAAATGGGCCGAGGTGCTCAGCGCCGACGCCTTTAGTCGCTTTGAAGAAGAGGGCCTAGACGAGAAGAATGTGGCCCGCGTTGGCCGTGACTTTCGAGAAACGGTCCTCGCCTTAGGCGGAAGTCTGCATCCGATGGATGTATTCACCCGCTTTCGGGGTAGGCCGCCTCGGGTCGAGGCCCTCTTGCGTCACAACGGATTGGAAACCGCTTAGAACCGGTCGCAGGGCACCCCAAATTCGAAAAGGGGGTCGCCTTGCGCCTCTTTTTCTGTAAGAATGGTAGAGACTGTTTTAAGTTGGAGGTTTCCTATGGGACCCGCAATCGCTGATGGACTCGCTGCAGTGCTGAGCATGTTCTTTAACATGATACAGCTCTTAGTCTTGGCATCTGTGATCGTAAGCTGGGTTGGGGACCGAGACAACGTGATCGTACAGATGATATATAATATCACTGAGCCTATCTATCGGCCTCTCCGCCGCCTGACTTCGCGCATTCCTGGCCCCTTTGATTGGGCCCCTCTCTTAGTGATCGCGATTATTATTTTCCTCGAGCGAGTTTTGATACAAACGCTTACTAATTACGCTCGCTCGGCCATGTGAAGGCCTCAGTTTAAAAAATAAATCTAGAGGTTGATGACGATGTTTAAGCGTCTGAAGGACTTCATTGTGCCAGGAGCAGGGATAATTCTTTGCACTGGTCTACTTTGGAAGACTTATCCGAGCCGAGTTAGCGGGCTTTACGCGTCCTATGATGGTCTAGTGGCTCCCCCTCTCTCAGAGCTAAGACCAGATATAGTGAATATCCTCACTCTCGGGCACAAGAATATCTATGATAACTTTATCAACATCTGGCTGCTGCAGCTCTTGATCGACCCAGATAAGAGCGTCGATCCTGAGCGAATGATGACGGCTATTCGGGCTGTTATTCGCCACACACCTAAGCTTGAGACCATCTATATGCTCTCTTGCTTCACCATGTATTTAGATTATAAAAAGCCAGAAAACTGCCAAGAGATTATCCTCGCGGGTCTCCAAGTCTTTCCCCAAAGTTGGCGACTACCCATGACCCAGGCCTTCGTCCATTATTTTCTCCTGAAGGAGCCAGCCCAAGCGGCAAGTTTTTTTCAGATGGCTGCTTCGCGCCCCAATTCACCTCCCTACGTGCAAAACCTCGTCCAAAAGCTCTTGAGCGAAAATAAGCTGGACCCTGAAGATGTAGAACGCAGCCTTGGAATCCTCGGAGCTCATCCTGCGAATCAAGAGTTCGTCAAAATCCTGCGAAGCTTTGGTAAGATGAATGAAACTGCACCGAGTGCAGCTCAGCCCAGCCGTGAGTAATTAAGAGGAGCGCAGGGAAACTCATGTCGCAAAATTTTATTCTTGAGATTAAAAATCTCAAAAAAACGTATGATTACGATCTCTTCAAAAAGCCTCAGACTATTTTGAGCGGACTCAGCTGCGGCTTTCTCGAAGGCCAGTGCACAGCCCTTATGGGCCACAACGGAGCTGGAAAGACGACCACTATTCGCACAATTTTTGGTCTCATCAAACCCGACGCTGGTGAAGTGCTCTTCAAGGGCCGCCCACTCTCTCGCAAGGATAAGGCTCATATCGGTTATATGCCGGAGACCAACAAACTCCCCATCAATCTCACTTGCGAGGAAATTCTTTTGCACCAACTGCGGGTCTTTCGGCCGCAGGCTTTGAAGAGTCGCCACTATCGTGATGCGGTCTCTGAAAAGCTGAAAGAAATTGGCCTCTGGGATCATCGCCAAAAGCGGGTAGGCAAACTGTCGAAGGGCATGGGGCGGAGACTCTCATGGGCTCAGGCGACTATTCATCGACCCGACCTGATTATATTAGATGAGCCCATGTCAGGCTTAGACCCTCTCGGCCAAAAGCTAATGGTCAGCCTGATCAGCAAGCTTCGAGAAGAAAACGTCAGCATTATCCTGTGCAGCCACGAGCTCTACTTCATTCAGGATCTCTGCGATCAAGCTCATATTCTCAATCACGGTAAATTGGTCTTTTCCACTCTAGAGGAAAAGGACGCAGAGTCTGCGCCGAAGCCTCGCCACCGTCTGGTTCTATCTGGTTGTGATCTATCCAGTCTCGAGACTCTCCGCGATTCGAGCCGCCTACCGGAGTGGACCTCAGTTCAGGTCCGGGCGCTGAGAATCGAATTGAATTTCCAGCAGTATGCAGACGCCATGAAGTGGCTACAAGCGAGCTTGCTCAAGGGTTTTTTAGTGGTTGATTTTAAAAAGTCTTCACAGTTCGATGAGGATTTTTTGATTCAGTATTTTGGTGAGGAGCGCAGCGCGTGATAGCTTTAGCATCGATTGCACTCGAAACTTTTCTCCGGCTTCGTCGCGACAAGATATTCTTACCGGCTGCTCTTATCGGCGGCGGTCTGCTAGGCCTATCCGGTTTGGCAAGCTATTGGGGAGTAGAAGAATTCTTTAAAATCCTCTTTGACCTTGGCACGAGTGTCTACCTATTCACCGGCACGACGGTGGCGATTTTCTGGGGTCACAAGATAATCGCTGATTCTAAGCAAGAAGGTTCTCTCGAAGTCCAGCTAGCTTCACCTGTTAGCCGTTCTGTGTGGCTACTTGGAAAATTTCTTGGACTGCTGGGCGGACTTTCAGCACTGGCTGTGGTTTTCCTCATCGCTTGGCAGGGAATTTATCTTGGATATGGGATCGGCTGGCTTACGGCTAAAGACGTTATCATATTTCTCCTCCTCAGCCTATCTTGGGTCATCATGGGGGCTGTATCCATATTTTTCGCGAGCATTTCCCAAGGAGCCGTGGCACTTTTTTGTTCCATCTGGGTTTTTGTCCTAGGCTTGCTATCAGCACCGATTATGCAGACCTTAGCCCCGGATACGCCGCCAGCAACGAGAAAGGCTGTGGAAATCTTAGCGGGACTCTGGAATCTACACAGCTTCAACCTTGGCAGCTACGGGGGTGGTGCTCATTTCGTCAGCCACTTCGAGCTTCTCTCCCGTGCCGCTTACGGATTTTTGCTCCTAGGGTTCTTGCTCTCGCTCGCTTGCTTTTTCTTTCAGAGGAAAGACATCGTCGCCTAAGCACTCCGCCGGCGGACAAAAGCGATTAAAATCAACTAAGAGTTTCAGAAGAGGTGATCGATGTCACGGGCAATTTCGCAGAATATCGCATGGATTTCGGCTTTTCTGCTGAGCTCCTTAGTATTTGCGCTAGTATTGGGACTAGTCCTGGTTATCCGCCCGGCTCAGTCTGATAAACATACGATTGCGTCTAAAGGCGCACACGGAGAAGGCGAGTCAGCAGCCAAAGGTGGGGCCGAACATGCATCTCCTGCTCACGAAGCTCCTCACGACGCCGCAGCCCACGATTCAGCCCACGATAAAAGCAGACCTGAGAAACCTGCTGCGGTGCATAGCGAAGCAGCAGAAGAAGAAATTTCTGCTGAGTCCTTTAAAAAGCCCTCAGCATCGGGAGCTCATGAGGAGCATCCAAAGCACTGAAATATACCTGCCATTTTGGTGTATATTCCTTACTGACTTAAACTATACCTAAGCGCTGGATTCGATTATCATAGAAATGATTTGAAGTGGTCGCCGCTGAATTTCCTGAATTTAGGCGCTTAAATGTCTGATAATAAGCAGAAGTCTAGAGACAATCTCATCGATTTGGCGAGTGAGCGGCAGCGTATGCATCAGCGAACGCAGTCCGCAAAGAAGCAGCAAAAAAGCAAGAAGACTAAGTCGGACCCCCCAAAAAAGCATTCCAAAAAAAATGCTAGCTCGATTCAGTGGTATCACTATATCCAGCTAGTCCTCTTTTTACTTGTTTTCGCCTATTTCATGCGGCTGTGCAAAGGCGGCTGATTCACATCTTTGATCTTTTGATTCACCTCTCTTGAGGTAATCGTCCCACTCGACGGGAGTCAAACTTCGCTTTTGTTCATTGCAGGACTTGCAAGCAGGGACCAGGTTACCCGCCGTACTGCGTCCGCCTCGGCTGATCGGCACGATGTGATCCATGGTAACTTCAGCTCGAGTCAGAATCTTCTCACAGTAATAGCAACTCGCTCGTTGGGTGAGATTGTGCCACCAGCGTGATTTCTTGAGCTCTTTGGCCTTAGCCCTTTCCCGCTGCATAGTTTCAAGATCAGGCTCAAAGTTAAACATGCCCTTGCCTCCACCCAAATCATTTTTCCATCTATATATGCCAATTAACCGGACGAAAAGCTCGAACTGCTTCTCCCCAGATTTTTAAGCGCCTAAACCTTCAAACCAAGTCAAAATACTCCTTTGGGATTCGCTCAGATCTTCTTTCCCGCGCAGATAAGCTATCACGGAGATGAGATCCGATTCGCAATCCACGTCTTGCAAGGGCGGCAAAAAGACTTGCTTGGCCTGAGTGTGGGTACTAAGCCGCTCGCAGAGTTCGCTGCGTGTCGTTTCGCTGGAATAGGTGACCGACATCCACACCTCAGCAGGAATAGGGACCTGGCTCGCTAAAAGGTAAAAGCCCCCATCGACGGCCGGGCCGATTACTATATGTCCTTCTTCGCTCAATGCCAAAGCCGAGTCGATAAGCTCAAAAGAAATGTGAGGAGTATCCGCACCGAGCAGGAGCGCGTGCTTGTGCCGCCTAAGAAGCTCCCTGTAAACCTGGTCGAGACGCTTTCCAAGTCCACCTTCTCCCTGATGGAGCTGGGGCACTCCCGCCCACAGGGGGAAATTTTGAGCGAAAATATTTTCTTCCGCAAGTGCCCAGTATAGCTGCAGACCTTCAACCTTCGAGAGAATTCCTTTAATTGCTTCGCAGGAAAGTCGGTAGAAGGTTTCTGCTGCTACTTGGCCAAGGCTTGCGGCAAGGCGCGTTTTAAGCGGCGAAAGACCTGGCGTTTTTACAAAGACGGCAGCGCCTGCCTGAGAGTCCTGATTCAAACCCTGTGATGGCTTTTCGGGCGTGTGCATGAGCGATTCCTTCTTCCAAAGCGTAGCAAGCACAGGCGACACCATTCAGGTGCAGCCTGTTTCCAGGTGAGAAATCCGTGGCGCAAAGTCGTATTCCACCAGCCGTTTCGCGTATATTTGCGGGCACTGGTTTCAATGGGAGTCGGAATGCGTCGAAGTTTCCAGGCTCGCTGACGCCAACGCCAGACGAACACATGATCTTCCCCGTAAGGAAGGTTTTCGGGAAAGCCTTGCAATTCCAGCCACTGGCTCTTTCGAAAAATAAAACCTTGATCACCAAAGGGCATACCCAGCAACTGTGAGCGTAAACGAACGCCCCAGCTATTGAGCAGCATCCGCCTTCCACCATCGGCAAAGGTAAGATCGAAATAATACAACTCGTCTTTAGCATTCTTTAGGGAAGCAAGCAGATGGGGCCATAATTTTTCTTCGAAGCGAGAATCAGCATGAAGTACCCAAACCCAAGTTCCTTCAGCTCCTTCGATTCCTCGATTGATTTGTTGGCCTCTACCAGAAGTGCCGCGGCAGATCCTGAGCTTAGTGAGGGATGCTGCGGCAGCCTGATAGAGCTTCATTTCTTCACGACTGGCGTCCTCGCTTACGGAAAGCCTGAGCTCTAAAACTTCATTTTGCCCCTCAAGCAAGGGCAAGAGCCTTTGCCAAGCAAGATCACCGCGCGCCACGGGAATAATTACACTGATACAGATAGCTTCGCTCATCGAACGTCCTGCTCTGGTGTCCAAAAGCCTTAACAGGGCTGTTCATCGGGGTCAACAAACTGATGCAAAGCCTCAGAAATAGGCGTATGCTCCGCGCACCCCATTGACACACTTCCGCGAGGTTTCCATGGCGCAACAAAGACTCGACTCCTTCAAATCTCACCAGACCCTGGCTGTGGACGGCAAGACTTACAAGTACTGTAGTCTTCCTGAGGCTTCCAAAAATGGCTTGGGAGATATCAGCCGTCTCCCTATGACTCTCAAAGTACTTCTCGAAAATCTTTTGCGCCATGAAGATGGCAATTTAGTGACGGCAGACGACGTGAGAGCCCTTCCAGCTTGGTTGAAGTCGAAGACTTCAACTCAAGAGATTGCTTTCCATCCTGCACGCGTCCTCATGCAGGATTTTACCGGTGTACCGGCGGTCGTCGACCTAGCTGCGATGCGACAAGCCATGACAGATATGGGGGGAGACGCGAAGAAAATTAATCCACTCACT
This sequence comes from Oligoflexus sp., assembly GCA_041736305.1. GTDB lineage: Bacteria > Bdellovibrionota_B > Oligoflexia > Oligoflexales > Oligoflexaceae > Oligoflexus. The sequence goes on from JBGSTX010000097.1 coordinate 15,157, forward strand.
CCGGTAGACCTCGTCATTGACCACTCTATGATGGTCGATCACTTTGGAAGCGCCGACGCCCTCCAAAAAAACGTCGATCTCGAATTTTCCCGCAATATGGAACGCTATCAGTTCCTAAAATGGGCCCAGAACTCGCTCGATAATTTCCGCGTTGTTCCCCCTGGGACCGGTATCTGCCATCAGGTCAATCTTGAGCATCTAGCCAAGGTAGTCTGGAGCAAAAAAGACAGCGATAGTTCTGATCCATGGGCCTACCCAGACACAGTCGTTGGCACAGACAGCCACACGACCATGGTGAATGGATTGGCGGTACTGGGTTGGGGTGTCGGCGGTATCGAAGCTGAAGCGGCTATGCTGAACCAGCCCGTTGCAATGATCCTTCCCGATGTCGTTGGTTTCCGCTTGAGCGGAACTCTCCGCGAAGGTGTAACGGCGACAGATCTCGTTCTCACCGTGGTCGAAACCCTTAGGAAAATCGGCGTTGTCGAAAAATTCGTAGAGTTTTTTGGAAGCGGACTCGATCATCTAGGACTTGCTGACCGAGCTACGATAGCTAATATGGCCCCGGAATATGGTGCCACCTGCGGTTTTTTCCCGATCGACGACGAAACCATTCGTTATCTTCGCCTGACAGGACGTGAGGCTCATCAGATCAAGCTGGTCGAAACCTACGCCAAAGCCCAGGGCCTATGGCGAGATAATAGAGTAGAAGCCTCCTACACGCAAATCGTCGAACTCAGCCTAGACACGATCGAGCCAAGCTTGGCGGGACCTGCGCGTCCGCAGGACAGAATAACTTTGGGTAAGGTCAAAACCAACTTTAAGGACCAGTTGCCCAAGATCTTCAAAGTCCCAGCGGCTGAGGCTCGTTCAGCTGCTCCGGTCGAAGGCGAAAGCTATCAACTTCATCATGGCGACGTTGTAATTGCATCGATCACGAGCTGCACGAATACTTCGAATCCTTCAGTGCTGATTGGAGCAGGGATCCTCGCTAAGAAGGCCGTCGAACTCGGCCTCAAATCCAAGCCTTGGGTAAAGACCTCGCTCGCGCCCGGTTCCCAAGTTGTAACAGATTATCTTGAGCAGTCAGGATTGCAGGCCTACCTCGACCAACTTGGCTTTCAAACAGTTGGCTACGGTTGTGCAACTTGCATCGGTAACTCAGGTCCTCTTCCTGAGAAGATCTCCAAGACGATCAACGACAGTAATCTGGTCGCAGCCGCTGTTCTCTCAGGTAACCGCAACTTCGAAGGCCGGATTAGCCCTGACGTGAAGGCCAACTATCTTGCCTCACCTCCCCTGGTTGTGGCCTATGCACTGGCTGGATCGATGAACGTTGATCTGGCTACCGAATCTCTCGGCAAAGGTAAAGATGGCAAAGATGTTTTTCTAAAAGACATCTGGCCAAGCAACCACGAGATCAGCAGTACGATTTCCATGACTCTCAACCCTGAAATGTTCAAGAAGCGTTATGATAACGTCGCTCTTGGACCAAAACAATGGCAAGCAATCAAGGCGAGCAAGGGACTGACTTTTGATTGGGTCGACAGCAGTACCTACGTGCGGAATCCGCCCTACTTCGAAAAAATGTCTAAAACTGCCGTCGGCATCCAGGACATTGTCGGAGCAAGACCTCTCGCCATACTCGGCGATAGCGTGACCACCGATCATATCTCTCCGGCTGGCAATATAAGCGCCAAGGGGCCTGCAGGCAGCTATCTGCAAGGGCACGGAGTTAAGGCCGTGGACTTCAATTCCTACGGTGCACGCCGTGGAAACCACGAAGTCATGATGCGAGGCACCTTTGCCAATATCCGCATCAAAAATGAAATGCTGGGCGGCAAAGAAGGCGGCAACACCAAGTTCATCCCTAGTGGTGAGGAGATGTCCATCTACGACGCAGCCATGCGTTACAAGGAGCAAAAAACCCCTCTAGTCGTCATAGGTGGCAAAGAATACGGTACTGGCTCGTCTCGGGACTGGGCAGCGAAAGGCACCAACCTATTGGGTGTACGCGCTGTCATCGTTGAATCGTTTGAACGCATCCACCGCTCTAACCTCATCGGGATGGGAGTACTCCCACTCTTTTTTGTGGACGGTCAGGATCGTAAAAAATTAAAGCTCAGTGGCGACGAGGTTTTTGACATTAAAGGCCTCAAGGGGATGAAGCCTCGACAACGTCTGAACTGCACCATCCACAGGGCTAACGGAAGCGTCGAAAATATCCAAGTCCAGAGCGCGATCTTCAGTGAAGATGAGCTTGCCTATTTTGATAATGGTGGAATTTTGCAATATGTTCTTCGCCGCTTAAGCGGCAACATTTAGTGCTCGATCTTAGCGCCTTCCCAGCGGAGGCGCTTTCTCCTTCGATCCTTCCCTAACGCTCGCTAGTTTCCATCCGATACCTTAATGTTAGGAATCCGTATACGAATCATTCGTTGGAGCACTACGCTGAGGATGTTGGATCAAAGTAAAAAGGCTAAAGAGAAAGCTAGAGAAAGCAGATCTTTCGACCTGCGGAGCTTTCTTTTTACCGATCCCCCCAGTTTCCTCCGACCTATTCTTAACTTTGGCATAAATGCACAAGGCCCTCAAAGAGACCATGCCCATGGCCGATTGATCGCTGCTCTTTCTCTAGTCGGCATTTTGATTTGCATCACCTATGTAAGCTTGTACCTCATCCGCTTTGGGATCTATTTTGCGATCGCGGACAGTCTAGCTGGGTTATTATACCTGTCAAATTTCTATTGGCTCCGGCAAGGGAACTTTGCCGTACCTCCAAGGATACTCCTGGCGGTTGCGAATGCTCAAGTTGTGGTTGGAATGCTCGTCCTGGGCCCCAAATCAGATCTTTCGCTCTACGGAATCCTGCTTGGATTTGGAGCTTTCATTCTTCTCACAAATACTTCCGCACTCGAGAAATGGAGCTGGGGTTCTTTAAGCTTTGGGATTTATCTTTTCGGCTTTTTCGCCAAAGAAACGTTTGAATTCGGCATTCTTTTACAGCCGGATCTCCCAAGCTGGTATCCCTGGACTTCGCGAGCGGGGGCTTTCATCGTCTGTTTGTTTGTTATGAACCTCATTATTGAGGCGAAAAACCACAGCCTAGCCGATCTCGAGCACAATAAGGAACTCATGGATCAAGCGCAGAAGGTGGCAAATTTCGGGAGCTTTCATACCCATCTGAACTCAAAGAAAATCGTCTGGTCTGATGAATTGTACCGAATCTATGGGCTTGCCCCGGAAGTAATGCCAAAGGATCTTTTTGGACTCGAAATGGTCCACCCAGAAGACCAGCCATTTCTTTCAGAAAAAATCAAACAACTGAGTTCGCTTAGCTTGCCTCAGCAATTTGAATACCGGGTTTTAAAGGGTTCACAAACCCTCTACTTGCGCGTTTCACTTGATGCCGAGCATGATAAGCTGGGTGATCTAACGGGTTTCCATGGTGCCTGCCAAAACATAACTCACGAAAAAGAAGTGGATCAAACGCTCAAAGATCAGCAGGCAAAAATTTTGTCTGCTTCGAAGCTTTCGGCTCTAGGCGAGATGGCAGGTGGGATCGCCCACGAGATCAATAATCCTCTCACAATAATCACCGGTAAAGCCCGCCAGGTCAAAGTTCGATTGAACAATGGAGTCGATGCTAAAACGCTGGTTGGGGACCTAGACCTCATTGAGGCGACGGCCTTTCGTATTGCGAAGATCGTACAAGGAATGCGGTCTTTTTCGAGGGATGGGACTAAAGATCCTCCCATTGAAATGGCAGTTTTAGCGATTTTGGATGATACTCTTTCCTTATGCCAGGATCGCATGAGATTACATAATGTTAAACTGGTGGTGAAGAACCCTAGTGGAGAAATTCGCTTACTCTCGCGTCCCGTTCAGATTTCTCAGGTCTTGATAAATCTCATTAACAATGCGTTCGATGCGATTGAATCTCTAGGCAGCGAAGATAGATGGATTCAAGTCGAGCACTTCAGCGTTGACACCCGCCTCATTTTAAAAATATCGAACGGCGGCCCAAAGATTCCAGAATTTATCGTTGCGAACATCATGAAACCCTTCTTTACCACCAAGCCGCCAGGCAAGGGAACAGGTCTTGGCCTGGCTATCAGTCGAGGTATCATCGATGATCATGGCGGCCGCCTCTATATTGACAAAGACGAGACTTACACAACTTTTGTCATTGAAATGGATTTGAAACCTAGCTCAGAATCTCCTCTGTTTAAAAGCGCCTAAGTTTCGTTGATTCAGCCGCGATCGCATTTGATATTGAGTTTTAGAAAGATATTTTCATTGTAGAGAAAGAGGATGGCGGCCCCAACAGGAATCGAACCTGTATCTAACCCTTAGGAAGGGCTTATTCTATCCGTTGAACTATGGAGCCAACCGGCGAAACTTACACCAAGCAGTGAAACTTCGCCAGAAAAAACCTGCCCTTTCGGGCGCTTTATCAAGACAAAATCAATAGAGGATCTTCGAGGTAGGCGGCTAGAGTTTGGAGAAAACTTGCCCCTACCGCACCGTCGACGACCCGGTGATCGCACGATAGCGTCATAGTCATCCGAGGCTGGACAAGCACTACACCTTCAGCACCAACCCATGGCGTAGGTATTGTTGCACCAACGGCCAAAATAGCTGCTTGAGGTGGATTTATGATGGCTGTGAAATGCTCAATTCCCATCATTCCCAAATTCGAGATTGAGAACGTCCCGCCCTGATACTCTTCGGGCTTGAGTTGGCCTTTTTTGGCCTTCTCAATCAGCTCGCGTGACTGCGCAGCTATGTCTCGGGCCCCAAGCTGGTTGGCATTGCTTATGACAGGCGTAATAAGCCCATCGGGAATAGCTACAGCGATAGCTACATGCACTGCAGCAAAACGGCGAATAGAATCACCCTGCCAGGAAGAGTTCACCTCAGGGTGCTTCACGAGAGCTCGAGCTGCCGCAAGTACAAGTAGATCGTTGACGCTCACTTTCGGAAGCTTTCTCTCTTCGGCTTCGAGATTGAGGCGAGTCCTCCAATCATTGAAGCGAGTCATATTCACTGAGCGCGTCAGATAGAAGTGAGGAGCTTCGCTCTTCGCCGACTGCAGTCGCTTTGCGATAGTCTTGCGCATCATGCTCAGTGGGAGATCCTGATCACCCTTCTGAGGGGCTGCGGCAGGAGCCTTGGCTTCGACGGGAGCTGGCTTCTGGCCTTCTCCTTCGCGCAGGGCATTTTCAATATCGCGCTGAACTACGCGTCCTTGAGGACCTGAACCCTCAATCTGATCGAGGCTGAGCTGCTTATCGGCTGCCATCTTTTTCGCTAGAGGTGATGCACGCATACGTTCAGTTGGACTTGGCGAACTAGCGGCTGCCCGGGGTTCAGGAGCTTTAGCCTTAGGCTCAGGAGCTGATTCAGCTTTAGCCTTACTAGGCGCTTCGGGTACTGACGTCGGCTTTCCACTCTTTTGCGTGAGAGCAGCGATATCAACTTTCTCACCCTTTTCGCCAAGAACAGCGATGGGCTGGTTAAGGGGCGATGTCTTGCCGGCTGGAACCAGAATCTTAAGCAGGTAGCCCTCAGCCGGCGAGTTATATTCCATCGTCGCCTTATCGGTTTCAATCTCGACGAAGGCCTCACCCTCTTCGATGAATTCGCCTTCTTTTTTTAGCCAGGAAGCGATTCCACCTTCTTCCATGGTGTCGCTCAGCTTGGGCATTTCTATAATTTCAGCCATGATTCAGATCCTCGCTTACTTGGTGCGCGCGTCTTTTTTCTGCGTCAGATGTAAAGGACTTCTCTAATAGCCTGGACGATTCGATCGACCTGGGGCACCACATGATGCTCTTGATTCTCGTTGTAAGGCATCGGCACAAACTCGTTTGTTACGCGGCTAATTGGCGCGTCGAGTTCGTCGAAGCATTCTTTCTGAACGCGATCCGCAATCTGCGCTCCGACCGAGCCAAATGACCAGGTTTCTTCCACAATGACCAGTCGATGAGTCTTGCGGACTGATGCAAAAATCAAGTCTTCGTCGAGGGGTAGGAGGGTACGTGGATCAAGAACTTCTACTTCAATGCCCTCTTTAGCCAGGACTTCCGCCGCTTCTAACGATTTATGCAAAATTTTGTTCCAGGCAATGAGGGTCACGTGACTCCCCTCTCGCTTGATATCCCCGACACCCAGTGGAATTACGTATTCGCCCTCCGGAACTTCGCCCTTGAAGCCGTACATCATTTCGCTTTCAAGAAACAAGACTGGGTTATTGTCTCGGATCGCCGACTTCAATAGTCCCTTTGCATCGTAGGGTGTCGCGACGCTTACGACTTTGACTCCTGGAACATTGGTTAGCATCGGTTCGTAGGCGTGGCTGTGCTGAGCACCTAACATGTGGGCAGCACCATTGGGGCCGCGGAACACGATCGGAATATTGAATTGTCCGCCAGACATATAAAGCATTTTTGCTGCGTGATTAAATATTTGGTCAAAGGCTTGAATGCCGAAGTTCCAGGTCATAAATTCAACCACGGGCCGTAGCCCGACCATAGCGGCACCAATTCCGAGACCTGCAAAGCCACCTTCGGATATAGGTGCATCCCATACGCGTTTGGGGCCGAATCGATCGAGTAGACCCTTCGACACTTTATAAGCGCCGTTGTATAGCCCGACTTCTTCACCCATCAAAAATACTTTATTATCGCGATCCATCTCTTCAGCCATTGCCTGACCAAGAGCTTCGCGCATCGTTAAACTAGGCATTTATCAGACTCCTTCTGTCTCTGCATCCGCTTCTGCTTCTGCTGATAATCAATCGACGAGGACGTGCTCCCAGAGCTCTTCCACTGGAGGATTGGGCGAAGCATCGGCGAATTCCTCGGCCTCTTTGCACTTTTCCTTTGCCTCTTTATCCCAGGCTTTGAGCTCCTCCTCGGACGCCATTTTTTGCTCGAGGAGATATCTTTCCAACTGGATTATAGGATCACGATTCTTCTGGTAATCTTCGACTTCTTCCTTGCTTCGGTAAGTTCCGGGATCCGAAACGGAATGACCGCGATAACGGTAGGTGAGAGCTTCAAGGAGGTGTGGCTTCTTGTCGCGGCGCATCTGCTCAACGATACCGGAAACGTGCTCATAGACGGCTAGAACGTTCATGCCGTCGATATCCGAATGGGTCATATCGAAAGCCTGAGCTCGCTTCCAAAGATGGTCAACCGAGGTGGTCCTACGGATATCGGTGCCCATGCCGTATTTATTATTTTCGATGATAAAGAGCACCGGTAAATCCCAGGTTGCAGCCATATTCATCGCTTCGAAAAATTGCCCCTGATTAGAAGCTGCATCCCCGAGATAGCAGACGCAGACATCATTTTCGTTACTGTAGCGAATCTTGAAGCCGACACCCGCTGCAATCGGACATTGCCCACCGACGATTCCATGCCCGCCTAGGAAACGCTTTTCCTTGCTGAACATGTGCATCGACCCACCTTTGCCCCGGCAGCACCCATCGACTTTACCGAAGAGTTCTGCCATCACTGCTGACGGACTGATTCCCTTGCCGATGGCTTGTGTATGAGAGCGATAGCCGCTGATCATATAGTCGCTCTCGCGCAGAGCTCCTTGGACTCCCACTGCCAAACCTTCTTGGCCAATATGAAGATGGCAGAATCCGGAGAATTTCTGCTTGGTGTAAGCAAGTCCAACCCGCTCTTCGAAGCGCCTGAAAAGGCACATCTGCTTGTGCATACTCACCAGCAGAGCCTTATCGTATGGCAGCTTTTTTTTCGCGCTCATTTTTTGCCCTTGATCGAAAACTTGTAAATTAGCCAAAAGCTACTCCTCACTCATGCATTCTAAATGCATGAAAGAACTAAAAAGGTCACGCTTGGGCTCTCCCTCTTCGCAAGCGTAGAAAATTCACAACTAGCTGAAGGCTCGAATCGCAATGGTCGCATTAGTACCACCGAATCCAAAAGAATTGGAGAGAGCTAAACGGATTCTGCGTTCACGCGCTTCGCGTGGGGTATAATTCAGCGGGCACTTCGGGTCTGGAGTCTCATAGTTGGCCGTGGGCGGCACCAGACTCCGATGAATAGCCATAGTTGTATAAACCGCCTCTATCCCCCCAGCAGCACCGAGGCAGTGCCCGGTTACCCCCTTGGTTGAAGAGATGGAAACGCTTTGGGCAGCAGAACCGAAGAGGTCCATGATCGCTTCGCTTTCGTACTGATCGTTCAGAGGCGTTGCGGTCCCGTGGGCGTTGATGTAGTCGACGGCATCGGGTGCTGCCCCTGCACTCTGCAGAGCCATTGCCATAGCCCGGTACCCACCCTCCCCGCGCTCAGGGGGGGCCGTGATATGATAAGCATCGCCCGAGACACCATAGCCGACCAGCTCGGCATAAATATGGGCGCCGCGACGCCGAGCATGCTCGAGTTCCTCTATGACTAAAATCCCAGCTCCTTCGCCCATCACAAAACCATCGCGGTCAAGGTCGAAGGGTCGCGAGGCGTGAGCAGGATCATCATTTTGAGTGCTGAGTGCTTTGAGTGCCGCAAAAGAAGCAATGCCGAGCGGACAAATTGCACTTTCTGCTCCGCCGCAAATAAAAGCATCGACGGCCCCACGTTTGATCCATTCATACGCTTCCCCGATCGCGTGGGTTCCACTCGAGCAGGCGGTCGTGGGGCAGATGTTAGGTCCTTTCAGACCGTGCTGAATGGAAACGAAACCGGCAGCCATATTGGGAATAGAAAAAGGAATAAAGAAAGGGGAAATACGTTTTTCGCCACGTTCGGCGAGAAGCAAGGCGTTGGCCTCGATATCCTGCAGGCCTCCCATGCCTACGCCGATGATACAACCGTAACGTTCAGGTGCTTTCGACACGTCCAGTCCACTGTCGTTCATAGCTTCATGGGCTGCCATAGTCGCAAAACTCACAAAGCGAGAAAGACGCCTTTCATCCTTAGGATCGACGATACCAGCCAATGACAAATTCTTCACTTCACCAGCGATCTGCACGCGATAGGAACTAGGGTCGTATAAGCTGATCCGGGCAATGCCCGACCTACCAGCAAGGGCTGCATCCCATGCATCTTGCACGTTGTTTCCCGTTGGAGCGACCAATCCGAGTCCTGTGATGACGACGCGTCTCATGGCTCTACCTTCTCGTGCTAGAGGGGGTCACGGCCCCCGTAACCCAGTTTTCCCTATACTTCACGCGTGGAGCGAAACATCCCAGTCTTATCATTCTTGGGAGGGCTCGACTAGAGATCAGTTGTTAGCTTGGCCCCGGCTGTGATCGCTTCCTCGCATTGCGACTCAAGCGTCTAAGCAGATGAATGTGACGTAGTTCAAAAACCGATTCAGATGGTGGTAAGCGGTTCTTTTGATAGAGCAGAAAAGCTGCAAAAACAGTGAGAAAGAGGTTAGGTAACCAGGCGCTGAGTGGGGCAGCGAGATAACCTTTCTCGGCTAAAAATTTGAATGACATCATAACTACGTAACCCAAAACGACTGCGAGCGTGGCGGCCAAAAAGCCATGATTCTTCCCGCGCCGATCATCGCTAATTCCAAACACCATCGCCGATAGCGCAAAAAAGACGCATGCAAATGGCATGCTAAATCGCTGATGAAAGAGATACCGAGCTTTGTAATAAATCTCGCGGTCTTTAGGTTCTTTGCTCTGCCCCATTTTCTCAATGTAGCGCCAAAGCTCACCGGGGCTGTAGGAACGATAATCGCGTTCAACACTGTCGGAACCAAAAACCTGGTCACGAAATATTCGCAAAAGATCGATTTCGGCTCGCTTGAATTTGACAACCGAGACATCAGCTGTGTTGGGTTTGGTCGTATAGATGAGCCCATAATCAAATGACATCCGAAGATCACCCGAGTCGACAGACCCGCTAATAGAAGCGGAAGGTGCGAGCAAAGTAAAGTGCTGGCTATGGTTTTCCCGACCTGGGGCGAGCATAACGTTATCAAAGCGAGAGCGGTCGGGAGAAATATTTTCGGCATAAAGCACATAGCCCAGAAAGTCATCGAGGAAGACTCCTGCCTTCATACTATAGCGAATCATATTGTCGAGCTCGGCCTGGGTTTTTCGGTGATAGAACTGAAT